>NZ_SMKY01000420.1 GCF_004349235.1 Actinomadura darangshiensis
GGGCGGGACTGTGATGGATGACGCATTCTTCTTGCCGGGGAGGGGTCAGGGTTGCAGAGTGGGATCGGCTGCGACCATCGGTGAGGTGCCCGTGACGGAGATCATGCGCCCGGACTCGAAGGGGTGGCGCCCCGGGGGGATGTGCGCGTTCCTCGTGTGCGACATCGCGAGCTTCAGTGACGCCTCGCGGGTCGACCCGATGCGGGTGCGGGTGCGCAAGGCGATGTACGACGGGCTCGACCGGAGCCTCCAGGGGGCGGGGCTGCGGCTGGACGACGCCTACCACGAGGATCGCGGGGACGGCGTGATGGTCGTCCTTCCGCCGGACGTCCGGACCGATCTGCTGCTGACGACGGTGGTCGAGGGGTTGCGGGCGGAGGTGCGGCACCACAATGAGGCGGCGAGCGCGCCCGCTCAGATGCGGCTTCGGGTGGCCGTCAATGTCGGGGAGGCCGAGTCGGACGGCCGCGGCATCGTCAGTACGGCGCTGACGCACACGTTCCGGCTGCTGGACGCGGCGCCGCTGAAGGAGGCGGTGGCGGTCGCCGAGACGGGGCTGGCGCTGATCGTGTCGCGGCAGGTGTACGAGGACGTGGTGCGCCAGGGCAGGGGCCGCGTCGATCCGGGCGACTACTACCAGGTCAGGGTGCAGGTGAAGGAGACCACCGACGACGCCTGGGTCATGGTGCCGGGGGTGCGGCCCGCCGGGCGGGGGGCCGAGGTTCCCGCGGTGCCGGAGAGCAGGCCGGCGGAGTCGGGCGCGTTCGCGCAGGCGGAGGCGCCTCCGATAGGGGCGGCGGAGGTTCCGGCGGCGCACCTGTTCCGGGTCGTGGACGATCTGCTGAGGATCCCCCGGCTCCGGGTCGAGCGCGGGCGCGACCAGTTGCTCGGAGCGCTGTCCCTGGAGATCGCCGGGGCCGTCCCGCGGTCGGGGGAGGCGCGCGCCGACCTCTACGCCATCGTCGAGACGTGCCTGGACTATCCGGGCGGGCTGCAGCAGCTCATGCAGGCCATCGAGGGGTTCGTCGGGGAGTCGATGGCGGTGCGCCGCCTGGAGCGGACGGTCGCCCAGGCGCTCCTGCCGCCGCGCGATCCCTGGGCGTGACGGCTCCTCAGGCCTTGGTGATGGTGGCCATGGCGCGGTCGGGTTCCCAGTGGGCGCGCAGGGACGTGATGCGCCCGGCGTCGTCCACCGTGTAGATCAGGACGCAGTCGATGGTCATGGTGGAGCCGTCGTGCGTCGTGGTGGTGATCGTCGCGACGTTGGCGCAGCAGGGGCCGTTGGCGAAGGAGTCTGCGATGTCGAAGCGGAAGCCGGCGATCGTGGAGATGAAGTTCGTCCAGAACGCCTCGGTGCCCGCCCGGCCGCGGTGGCCGCCGCCGGAGGGGTCGAGGAAGGACGGGCCGACCGGGTCCTCGATGAGGGCGTCGGGGGTGAAGAGGTCCAGCCAGTCGTCCTTGCGGCCCTCGGCGACGGCGGTCATGGAGGCGCGGGCGGCGCGGCGGGCGGGGTGGTCCGCGTCGGGGGCGTTCCAGGTGATGGCGTCCATGTGCCGAAGTGTAACGTGTTCTCGTTTTATTGGGTCTTCGCGATGACGTCCTCGGCGAACCTTTCCAGATGCTCGATCTTCTTGCTCAGGGGCTCGGTGTCGGGACCCTTGGCGTAGGGCATCCGGAAGCCGACGATCGCGTCGGTGACGCCCTTGTCCTCCAGCCTTTTCACCCCGTCGGGCGTGTAGGCGTCCATGGAGATGACGTGGATCTCGAAGGGGGCGTCCGATTTCCCTTCGTTCTCGCGGATGCGGTCGAGCCTGGTGATGAGGTCGTCCAGGTCGTCGCCGCCGGCGTGCATCCAGCCGTCGCCGCGCACGACCGCGCGCCGCAGGGCCGGCTCGCTGTGCCCGCCGACCAGGAGGGGGAACGGCTGCGCCGGGTTGATCTTGAGCGCCGGGATGTCGTAGATCTCGCCGTGGTACTCGAAGTAGCCGCCGCCGCTGAGGCCGCGGATGATGTCCATGGCCTCGTCCATGCGCTTGCCGCGCCGCTCCCACGGGACGCCCATGACCTCGAAGTCCTCGGGCCACGGGCTCACGCCCACGCCGAGGCCGAGCCGCCCGTTCGTGAGGCAGGCGAGCGAGGTGGCCTGCTTGGCGACCAGGACCGGCGGCCGCACCGGGAGCTTGAGGACGAACGGGGTGAACCGGAGCGTGCTGGTCACCGCGCCCATGGCCGCGATCAGCGTGAACGTCTCGATGAACGGCTTGTCCTCAAGGAAACTCCGGTCGCCGTCCGGGGTGTAGGGATACGTCGAGTCGGACTCCTTCGGATAGACGAGGGAGTCGGCGACCGACATGCTCGTGTAACCGGCGGCCTCGGCGGCCTTGGCCAGCGGAAGGTAGAACGACGGGTCGGTCATCGCCTCGGCGTAGGTGAACCTCATGCCGGAATACTAGAACGTGTTCCACTCCCATGCCAGGGCGGTCGCGGGCGAGCATCATGGACTCGATGGACGTCTGGGAGCTGCTCGCCGAGGCCGGGGCCGAGCGCAGGTTCGGTGCGGGGGACGTCCTGCTCCGCCAAGGCGACCCCGCATCGCACGTCCTGCTCCTGATGGCGGGCCGGGTCAAGGCGCTGCTCACGCTCCCGGACGGCGAGGTGCTCCTCCTCGCCGTCCGCGGGCCGGGCGAGCTGCTCGGGGAGATCGCCGTGCTCGGCGGTGACGGCCGCTCAGCGACGGTCATCGCCGTCGACCCGTGCGTCACGCGGGTGCTGGCCGCCGGGCGCTTCCGGTCGCTGGTGCGTTCGGCGGGCGCCGAGGACGAGTTGCTGCGGCGGGCGATGCGGCGCCTGCGCGAAGGAGAGGCGTGGCGCGCGGAGACCGCCGCGCTGCCCGCAGGCCCGCGTGTGGTCAGGGCGTTGCTGCGGCTCGCCGTTGCGGGCGGGAACGGGCCGCTCGACGTGGGGCTGGGCCAGCTGGAGATCGGCCAGGCGGTCGGCCTGTCCCGCGGGGTCGTCGCGGCGGAGCTCGCCCGCCTGCGGGAACAGGGCGTCGTCTCGACCGAGCGCGGCCGCACGGTCATCACCGACCTTCCGCGCCTGCGCGCCTTGGCCGCATCGGGACGCCGCTCTGTCTGATTTCTGACAGCATGCCCGACGGCCTGTCTGCAAGGTGGTGGAAAGCCGACACTGCCTAGGAGAGAGCCATGGAAGCGTTCCGTGCCTTGCTCGTCGTCGACGCCGAGAAGTTCAGCGCGCACCGTGACGCGGACCTGACCGCCGTCCACCTGGAGATCCGGCGCGTGCTGGCGACGGCCTGCCGGGAGAGCGGGCTCGGTGAGACGTGGGAGGACGTCCGGTTCAGCGAAAGCACCGGAGACGGGGTGCTCGCGATCCTGCCGCTGGAGGCGTCGCCGGCGCTGATCGACCCGTTCCCGCGGCGGCTGCAGGAGGCGCTGGCGTCGGCCGCGCCGGGGCTGCGGGCGCGGGGGCTGCGGTTGCGGCTGCGGGTGGCCCTGCACATCGGGCTTGTGGACGACGAGCACCCGGAGGCCCCGGGCATCTCGACCGCGACCATCGACGTGAACCGGCTGCTCGATGCCGGGCCATTGCGGGACGCGTTGAAACGCAGCGACCCCGAGGTCACGTTCGTGGCCGTCATCGTCTCGGCGGAACTGTTCGCCACCTACGTCGCCGGCGGACGGACAGGGCTGCGCGAGAGCCAGTTCATGCGGGTCCAAGTCCAGGTGAAGCAATTCGACCGTCCGGCCTATCTGCATGTGCCGGCACCATCGGGCCGCGATGAGCCGCCTGCCGAGCCCCTCGAAGGGCCTGGGCCAGAGTCCGCCGGGACGTCCATCAGCGGCATCACGATCAGCGGTAACGGCTCCCAGAACGCCATCGGCAACACGGCCGGCGGCGACTTCCGCCAGGAGCGGTCGTGACCACGGTCGAAGCTGTGACGATCACCGGCGATGACACCCAGAACGTCATCGGGAACACCGTCTCCCACGACTTGGTCGTCAATCAGATCCGCTACGTCCGCGAGCGCCGGTCGATGAGCCTCGCGGACGGCGAGATCGCCGACCGGGTCGCGGAGTACGTCCCGGCGCTCAACCACCGCGACATCGTCGAGCGCCTGCGCTTGGGCCGGGCCGTCGCGCTGTGCGGGCCGCGCGGCGCCGGGGTGGCGACCACGGCGATCGCGGCGCTGCGCGAGTTGCGGCCGCGGCTGGAGATCCGCAGGTTGACCACGGGCGAGGACGACGTGGAGGAGATCCGGTCGGCCGACGCCGTCGGGTATCTCGTCCGTGCCGGTGACGAGGACGCGTCGCGCCTGCGGACGTGCGCGGAGGCGGTGTGGGCCTCGGGCGGCTACCTGCTGGTCGTCGGGACCGAGGCCGACCACCGCGGGGACTTCGCCGACGTCCTGCCGCCGGTCCCGGTGCGTCCGCCCGACGCGATCACGGTCTACCGGCGGAGGCTCGCTCGCAAGGGGCTCGGGGAGACTGCCTGGCCGGGCTGGCCCGGGGCGGCGGACCTGCTGAAGGACGGTTCGCCGGGCGACGCCTGCAGGCTCGCGGACATCGTCCGGGCCGTCGTCCGCACGGGCGGCGACGAGCGCGAGGTGGAGCGTGCCTACCGGGGCTGGGAGGAGCAGCTGCGCGAATGGTTCGGCGGGCATCCCGAACCGCGCGACCGGACGCTGCTGATCGCCGCCGCGACGATCGCCCCGGCGGACGAGACGAGCGTCTACGGGGCGGCGCTGTCGCTCGCGCGGCAACTGGCGGTCAAGGTCGAGGGCGGCGGGCTGGTGTGGTGCCCGTCCACCGGGCTGGGCGAGCTGATCGGCGCGGGGGCCGACGGCGGCCGGCTCGCCTTCCGGCGGCAGGGGTATCGGGAGTCGGTGCTGCGCTTCGTCTGGCGCGACTATCCGCTGGCCCGCAACGAGCTGCTGGGCTGGCTGGCGGCGCTGCCCGCCGACGGCGCGGTGGTGCTGGACCCCGCGCTCCGGAACCGGGTCGCCGAGGTCTTCGCCGACCTGGCCGCCGAGCATGGATCGGCGGAGCGGATCCTGCGGGCCGCCCATGACTGGGCGGTCCGGGAGGAGGAGGCGGATCTGGCGTACGTGGCGCTGGCCCGGGCGTGCCTCCATCCGGTCGTCGGCGGACGGGTGCGGACCCGCCTCTACGAGTGGTCCCGGGAGCGGCGGCTGCCGCAGACCCTGAAACTGACGATCGTCCGGGTCGGCCAGGTGCTGGGCGGGACGTACCCGTCCATCGCCATGACCCGGCTCAAGCACCTCGCGACGTTCGGAAACGAGCAGGTGCGCGCCGAGGTGGCCGATGTGGCCGCCGAGCTGGCACAGGACCATCACGACGTCGTCTTCGAGGCGGCGCTGGGGTGGTGCGGGGCGGCGGCGGGCCTGTCGTCCGAGCGGGATGGCGGACGGCTCGCGGACGTGGCGCTGCGCGTGCTGCTCGACCTGCTGGCCCGCCGTCCGGAGGGCGCCCGGCCGGTGGGGGCCGTGCTCGACGCCATCGAGCGGCTGGCGGGATGCGGCGGCGGGGTCCGTCGGCCGGCCCTCCGGGCGGCGCTGGAGCTCGGGGCGCGGCATCGTGCGGCGGTGGTCCGTGCGGCGCTCGCCTGGTCGGACGATCTGCACGCTGATCCGTTCTCCCGGGCGCCGGAGCGCGCCCTCTTCGGTTCGGCGCTGTTCCTGCGCCTCGCGCGTGTGCAGGGCGCGGACGGCCTCGCGGTGGTGCTGACCGGGCCGGACGCCGTCGACCCGGTGGGCTGCGTGTCCGCCTGGCACGCCGCGTTGGCGATGCCGCCGCCGGACGGTGCCGGCGTCGACGACGCGGCGAGGCTGTGGCTGGAGACCGCGCTGGCACGCCCGGACCTGCGGCGAGGCGTCCTGGAATGCCTGATCTGGGCCGCGCACCGCGACCCGGCCCTGCGAAGGCGCGTTGTCGGAATCGTCCGAACGTGGGGGAATCTGCGGGCGGACGTGGAGGGCGTCCGGGGCGTCCGAGAGGAGGTCGTCGCCGAGTTGCTGCTGCCTGAGTGGCAGCGGGTCGTGTTCAAGGTCTGGGTGAAGGTGCGGCGGCTGGTCGTGCGGGACGGGTAGGCG
>NZ_SMKY01000421.1 GCF_004349235.1 Actinomadura darangshiensis
GAGCGGGGGCCCAGGGGGCGCTCCAGGGTCAGGGTCGCCTCGCGTACGGTGGCGCCGGCACCGTCGACCATGACGGGGCTCAGCTCCAGTCGCGCCACCTCGGGCAGGTCGTAGCCGAGGCGGGACGCGCGCAGCAGCAGCTTCTCCAGGGCCGCCACGTCCACGGGTTCGGCGCCGCGGTGGCCGAGCAGCAGCGGGGCCGTGCGGATGGCGCGGATCATCTCGGCCGCCTCCACGTCCGCGAGCGGCGACAGGCGGTAGGCGCGGTCGTCCAGCAGCGCGGCGGTCTCGTCGGCGATGCCGAACGAGATCAGCGCGCCGAACGAGGCGTCCTCCCGGACGACGATGCGGGTCGGCACCCCGTCCCCGCCCTCCGCGACGTCGATGCCGTAGCAGGAGAGCAGCTCGGCCGCCCGCGCCGGCGGGACGTCGACCGGGCCGCCGTCGCCGAGCCAGCCGGCGACCAGCTCGCGCGCCCGGTCGCGGTCGATGTCGTCGAACACCGGCATGCGGCCGGGCGGGCGCTGCCGCCACTGTGCGTACCGGATCACGTACGCCAGCGCCCGGACGGCGTCCTCCGGCGAGGTGTAGGACGGCACGGAGCCCTCCGCCGCCATCCCGTCCGGGCCGGTGACGCGCAGGTCGGCGGGCATGCCCTCGGTGCCGAGGTAGGTCGCCACGATCGGCTTGCGGCCCTCGGCGGCCAGCCGGAGGATCTTCTCCGGGACGCGCAGGTCGTAGCCGCCGATCGTCGGGGGCGTGAACAGCGCCACGACCGCGTCGACCGTGTCGTCCTCCAGCGCCCCGGCGACGGCGGCCTCGTAGTCGTCGGCGTCCGCGCCGGGGCCGAGGTCGATGCGGGGGCGGACGTCCAGGCCGAGCGCGACGGCCTCGTCCTGCGCGAGCAGGCCCAGCGAGTTGGAGTTGTCGATGATCGCGATGCGGTCGCCGGCCGGGAGCGGCTGGTAGGCCAGCACCTGCGCCACGTCGAACAGCTCGGCCAGGTCCTCCACCCGGATCACGCCGGCCTGCTCGAACAGCGCGCTGACCGCGTGGTCGGCGAGGGTGAGGGCCCGCGCCGCGTGCCCGATCGGGACGCCCTGCGTGCTGCGGCCGCTCTTCACCGCCACGATCGGCTTGCGGCGGCCGAGCCGGCGGGCCAGCCGCGCGAACTTGCGGGGGTTGCCCAGCGACTCCAGGTACAGCAGGACGGCCTTGGTCGCCGGGTCCTCCTCCCAGTACTGCATCAGGTCGTTGCCGGACACGTCCGCGCGGTTCCCGGCGGACACGAACGTCGACAGGCCGAGGCCGCGCTGGGCGGTCCGCTCCAGGATGGCGATGCCGAGCGCGCCAGACTGGGAGAAGAAGCCCACCGGGCCGCGTCCCGGCATGGTCGGCGCGAGGGTCGCGTTCAGCCGCACGCCCGTGTCGGTGTTGGCGATGCCCAGGCAGTTGGGGCCGACGACCCGCATCCCGTAGGCGCGCGCCAGCCGCACGAGCTGCTCCTGCGCGGCCCGCCCCTCCTCCCCGACCTCACCGAACCCGGACGACACGACGACCAGCCCCCGGACGCCCTTGCCAGCACACTCCTCCACGACCTCGTGGACGGCATCGGCGCGCACGGCCACGACCGCCAGGTCCACATCGTCCGGTATCTCCAGGACGGACGCGTACGCGCGTACCCCGGCCACCGCGACCGCCGTCGGATGCACCGGGTACACGGGCCCCGTGAAGTCGCCCGACAGCAGGTTCCGCAGGACGGTCTGCCCGACGCTGTGCTCCGCGCGGCTCGCCCCGATCACCGCCACCGACCCCGGGAACAGCAGCCGCTGGATCGACCGCGACTCGGCCCGGTGCTCGCGCGCCGTCATGACCTCCAGCGAGGTGTCGGTCGGCTCCAGGTCCAGGACGAGCTCGATCACGCCCTCCTCGAACCGCTGCTCCGCCCGGTACCCGGCCTCCCGGAACACGCGCGTCATCCGGCGGTTGTCGGGCAGGACGCTCGCCACGAACCGGCGCACGCCCCGCTCCCGCGCCGCCGCGGCGATGTGCTCCAGCAGCACCGGTGCGACCCCGCGGCCCTGGTGCGCGTCCTCCACGAGGAACGCGACCTCCGCCGTCGCCGGCCGGTCGCCCAGCCGGTCGTAGCGGACGACCGCCACCATCTCCCCGGCGATCGTCGCGATCAGCGCGGCACGCCGGTCGTAATCGACGGTGGTGAAGTGCTCGACCTCGCGGTCCGACAGGTGCGGGCGCGGCGAGAAGAACCGGTAGTAGATCGACTCCGGGGACAGCCGCGCGTGGAACGTGCGCAGAAGGTCGGCGTCCTCGGGCCGGATGGGACGCAGATGGGCCGTCCCGCCGTCGCTCAGGACGACGTCGGCCTCCCACTGATCCGGGTAACGCTCGGTCACGTACCCGAGGGTAAGGCACGGACAGGTCACGGCCCGCGCCGGGAAAAACCGTGCTTCCCCGGTTTCGCTGCGCGTTCGAGACCTAATCCGGGCTCCGGAGCTGTTACGGTCGACCACACGCCCAAGAATTGCCGCTCGCGCGGGCCGTGTTGATCGAGGTGATGACTCCATGACGCGCGTGGTCGTGGTCGGCGATCTTATGACAGACACCGTGGCACGTGCCGCGTTCCCCTTGGCCAAGGGGAGCGATACGCCGGCCGCCGTGACGACCCACGGGGGCGGCTCGGGTGCCAACGTGGCCGCCTGGCTCGCCTTGGAAGGGGTCGAGGTCGCGTTCGTCGGCCGCCGTGGCTCCGACATCGCGGGCCGCAACCGGGACATGGAGATGATGGGGTACGGCGTCGACGCCCGCCTCGTCATGGACCAGGAGCGTCCCACCGGCACCTGCGTGGTGATGGTCACCCACAAGGGCGACCGGACGATGATGTCCGACCCCGGTGCCAACGGCGCGCTCCTCCCCGAGGACATCGAGCGCTGCAAGGACCTGTTCTCCCAGGGGACGCATCTTCACCTGTCCGGGTACGCCCTGATCAACGAGGGCTCCCGCAAGGCGGCCATCCACACCCTGGATCTGGCCCGCCAGGCGCAGATGTCGGTCTCGGTGGACGGCGGCTCCTCGTCGCCGCTCAAGCGGATGGGCGCCGAGCCCTTCCTGGAGTGGACGCAGGGCGCCCGCCTCCTGGCCGTCAACGCCAAGGAGGCCGAGATCCTCACCGGCCGCGACTCGCCCGAGCAGGCCGCCAAGGTGCTGACCGCCTGGTACCCGCAGGTCGTGATCAAGAGCGGCGCCGAGGGCGCCCTCTGGTACACCAACGGCCGCCCCGAGGCCGTCACCGTCCCCGCCGAACCCGTCGAGAAGATCATCGACGGCACCGGCGCGGGGGACGCGTTCGTCGCGGGGTTCCTGCCGCCCTGGCTGGACGGCAAGCAGCCCGCCGACGCGCTCACCGCCGGCTGCCACCTGGCCGCCCAGGCGATGCAGCACCTCGGCGCCCGCCCCACCCTCGACGTGGTCGACAACCAGATCAAGTAAGAGGCGTTCTCACCCCAGGGGCCGGCCCCTGGGGTGACTCGCTTGCCCGGCCCGGCGGCCGATGCTCGACCGGCCGGAGGTCAGGCGAGCGGGGTGTAGGTGCGGACGTCTTCCTTGACCGCGCACCAGAGGCGGTTGAGGGGGTGGCCGGCGTCGTACCGTTCGAGGTCGGCCCGCCGGACGAACGCGCCCGTCATGAGCTCGGCCTTGGGCTCCAGGTCATCGTGCAGGCCGATGGCGCGCAGCGGGACCGCGTCGGGGTCCTCCTGCGCGGCCATGCCCCGCCCGATCGAGCCGGTGACGATCATGCAGCCGCGGACGAAGCCCGACCGCAGCAGCGACAGGCCGTAGTGGACGTCGTCGATGTCGGCGACCACGTTCAGGCGCTCGCGGAAGTTCGTCCCGTACCAGGTCGCGAGCAGGTCGGCGACGAGCCCGGCGGGCGGCACCACCAGTGGCACGCCGCCGAGGCGGCTGGTCGCCACGGGCGCGTCGGGCAGCTCGGCCTCCGCCAGGTTGGTGAGCAGCAGCGCCTGGCCGCGGGCGTACTCGATGACCTCGTACTCCGTCAGGCGCAGGTCGCCCTCGGGGGTGCTGACGATGCTGCCGCAGATGAGATCGACCTGGCGGTTCTCCAGCCGTGACCACACGTCCTTGGTGCGGACGTGGGCGACCTTGAACTCCACCTCCCGCTGCCGGAACTCCTCCGAGACGCGGTTCCAGGCCCGCGAGACGATCGGCAGGGTGAACTCGGTCGTGCCGACGGTCAGCATGCGGCCGAGTCGGCGCCGGCTCAGGTGAATGGACTCCAGCCATTTCTCGAACGTGCCGCGCGCCAGTTCGACGGTCGCCTCACCGGTCGGGGTGAACAGGAAGTCCCTGCCGCGCCCCTGCCGGACGGTCAGCACCTCCCCGCACAGCACCTGGCTGTTCCGGTTCAGCGTGTCGAGCTGCTTCTGGACGCTCGACTGCTCGCGTCCGAGCACCCGGGCGGCCCGCAGCGCCGACCCCGTCTCGTGCACGACCAGCAGCGTCCGCAGCTGGTCGAACGTCATGTCGAGCAGTCCGGCCGGGCCGTCGAGAAGGGCGTCGAGGGTCGGTGGCACGTGCAGGGACATTACTACCTCCCCCGGAAATGGCCGCACGGTCAACTGAGCGGGAAATGATGACATTTCCGCCTGAACTTATCTCAAGATGTTCTCCTAAACAACTGGACAGAGTTTTCTAACCTCTAGAACACTTTCCTTCGAGCCGCTCTCCGCCGCCGTCATCCGTCCCAGTCAAGGACGGCGGCGCTCCCGGGCGCGCCCCGGCGGTGCCGGCCGCCGGGGCCGCCGCCCGGCGCCCTGGACTCCCGTTCGCCGCGGCCCTTCTCCGCCGCGGCGCCGGGACCGGACGCCGGCCCGTGCGCGGGGCCGCGCGCACGGGCCGGCCCGATCGCCCGCCCGCGCCCACGGGGGCGCGCGGGCAGCGATCCCTCCGGCTCCCATCCGCCGCCCCGCGGCGGCCGGGCAAAGACCGCCGCCAGGTTCACGGAGCCGAAACCGCCCAACCCGACGAGTCCGCCCGCTCCGCGAGACCGAGCCGCCCGCCCGGCGTCACCCTGGCGTTGCCGAACCTGGCTCGCGCCCGCTTGCAAGATTGCCGCTTACTCGCCAAGTGGGTAGTCGTAGCGGATGAATCCGTGGAAGCGCGCCACCTTGTCGTACAGAACGCGTGCGGTGACGTTGTCCTGCTTGGTCGTCCAGTACAGGCGGGCGGCGCCCCGCTTTCGTGCCTCCCCGGCCACATGCTCGATCAGGGCACGTGCGGCCCCCTGACCGCGCGCCGTCTCGTCGACGAACAGGTCCTGGAGATAGCAGGAATCGGCCGACCAGAAGGTCGCATGGAACAGATAGTGGGCGATACCGACCAGTCTTCCGTCGAACCGCGCACCGATCCCGTGCAAATCCGCGCCGCTCGACAGCCGCCGCCAGGTCTCCTCATAGCCCGCGTCGGGCACGACGGTGCGGTAGAACGCCTTGTAACCACGCGCCAGCTCTTCCCAAGCGACCCGGTCCTCGGGACGCAACGGGCCAATGTCGATCACAGCCACTCATCCTTCCACACACCCACCAACGACTTCCGAGGTCCACTTCCGAGGTCCACGGGACAGCGCCCAGCGCAGGTGGCCATGGTGCAGCCGCCCGTGGCGTCGATAGCCGCGGCGTGGAAAGTCGCGCGGGGTGCGACGTCCCCCAGAACAAGCAGGACACCATGCGGACCGCCCCCGCGGACAGGACCCCCTCCTGTAGTCAGGCCCTCTCGGGAGGTAGGCCGCCAGGCGTGCGGGACTAGTTGGGGGTGGCCAGGGTCAGGGGGAGGACGGGGCCGGCGCCTGCGGATTTCAGGTGGTACGTGGCCGCCGTCAGTGTCCAGCCGGTTTCCGTGCGGTCGTCGACCAGGAGGATGGGGCCTTCGGTCTTGGAGAGAGCCTCGGCCAGGTCGTCGGGGACGGCCAGGGAGTGCCAGACGGAGCGCAGGCGCTGGGCGCTGTTGTGGCGGCGGGGGCCGGGGTCTCCCACCGGGGTCAGCTCGCCCAGGTAGGTGA
>NZ_SMKY01000422.1 GCF_004349235.1 Actinomadura darangshiensis
CCCTTGGCCCCCACCCGCCGCAGCGGATACAGGATCCGGTCCGGCTGCGAGGCCCGCTCCAGCCACCGGTTCACCTTCGTGCACAGCGCCCCGCGCGTATACGGATGGTCGGGATTCCCCCGCAGCCGGATCGCCTGCCCGTCCCGCACGGTGACGACCCAAGAGCACCCATCGGGACAGTCCAGCGGACAGGCCCCCAGCACCTTCAATTCCGACCCCACCGAACCCTCCCCAGCTGGACGAACCCTCCCAGTGTCCACCACAACGCCATGAGCATCATTCTCATTGGCACCTGACATCCGCTCAGTTCCGCTGTCGGCCGTCGCCGCTAAGGTTGCGGAGGCGGCGGAGTCGACATGAGGGGGAGGTCCGATGGCGGACGACGAAGCGATGGAGATCGAGTTTCGCGGCGACGTGGTGGTGGAGCTGGTCAAGTCCGCCGCCTCGGACGCCGACGTGCTGTGGGCGGCGCGTGTCTCTACCAAGGGGGAGAACTCCCTGGCGGAGATCGAGGCCGACCCCGAACGCTCCAAGGGCCTCATCAACTACCTCATGCGGGACAGGCACGGCACCCCCTTCGAGCACTCCTCGATGACCTTCTACGTGAAGGCGCCGATCTTCGTGTTCCGCGAGCAGATGCGGCACCGGACGTTCTCCTTCAACGAGGAGAGCGGCCGCTACCGCAGGCTGGAACCCGTCTTCTACGTGCCGGGCCCGGAACGGAAGCTGGTCCAGGAGGGCAAGCCGGGCAAGTACGTGTTCGTGGACGGCACCCCGGAGCAGCACAAGATCGTCACGGAGGTCACGAAGGAAAGCTACCGGCAGGCGTACCGCGCCTACACGGAGATGCTGGACGCCGGCATCGCGCGTGAGGTCGCGAGGAGCGTCCTGCCGGTCGGGCTCTACTCCTCGATGTACGTGACCTGCAACGCGCGCGCCCTGATGAACTTCCTGTCCCTGCGCGTCAGGCGCGAGGACGCCACCTTCCCGTCGTTCCCGCAGCGCGAGATCGAGATGGTCGCCGAGCTGATGGAGGCCGAGTGGGCGAAGCTCATGCCGCTCACCCACGCCGCCTTCGAGACCAACGGCCGCGTCTGCCCCTAGCCTCCGTGCAGAACACAGTGCCCGCCCTTGCCCAGAACATCGGCGGGCGCGTTCTGTCAGTGCTTCGTGATCTCCTGTGACCGCGGTGGTGCCGAGGGTGACGGAGGCGGCGGGGGATGAGGCACGGCTACGACGACCGGACGGATGTTCTGACGGCGGACGGCTGGAAGCCTTGGCCGCTGGTGAAGGGGACCGAGATCTTCGCGGCCGTCGATCCCTGCACCGGCGCCTTGGAGTACCAGGCGGCAACTGCCGTGTTCCATCGCGAAGTCCGGGGGCCGATGTACCGCGTCAGGTCAGAGCAGATCGATCTGCTGGTCGGTGTCGACCATCCGCTGTGGGTTCAGCGGTTCGATACGCGTGCCGCGCGACGGGGGCAACAGCCGTTCGCGATCGAGACGTCGAGCGCTCTCCTGCACAAGCGCGTCCGATATGAGAAGACGGCCGGGTGGCGCAACGGCACCGACACCGACGTATTGATTCCGTCGACGAGCCGGACATGGACACGCTCGGACAACGGTGCGCCCTGCCGACGCGACTACTCGGGCAAGGCCTTCCCGGCAAGGCCTTTTGCAAGGTTTCTCGGCTACTTCCTCGCGGAAGGTTCGATCAATGGCCACCAGATAATTTTGGCTCAGAACCGGGGGCCGGTCTTGGATGCGATGGTCGGCGTGGTACACGAATTAGGTCTTTCGGCTTACGTGCCGGCGTCAGGTCATGGATGCGTCCGAACCCAATGCGCTCCGTTGCGCGACTACCTCGCCCGGCTGGGCCGGGCGATCGACAAGAGGCTGCCCCAAGAGGTGCACCGTTGGACTCCCGAGATAATCCAGGTGTTCATCGACGCGATGGTCGAAGGTGACGGCACCACCCATGGCAAGAGCGGGCACCGGGTGGTCTACACCGCGTCCGCAGAACTGGCCGGAGGGCTGCAGACGCTCGCCGTCAAGGCCGGTATCAGCGCCAACATCCGCATGGATGACCGCACCGGACAGTTGCGGGTGATGCCCAACGGGCAATCATTTCGCAACCTTCGCCCGTCCTATGTGGTTTCCCTGGTCGTCAAACGCAATCGACCGCTCGTCAACCATGGGCGTGGTCAGCCCAGTCGTTATTGGAACGACGAGGGTTATCATGATGGGTTCCGCCAGTATTCAGGTGGCGTACATTGCGTGGCCGTCCCGCATGAGCTTCTGGTGGTTCGACGGAATGGCAAGGTCGTCGTTTCGGGGGCGGCCCGGCCAGCGGACGGCTCGAGGTCCGAGCAAGATCGGCTTAGTGGGGGGAGTGTGACGACTGCCGTCAGGAAGAGTGCTGACGAGTACGTCGTGGAGGACGGGCCGGGGTGCGAGTGGTGGAAGGTCTGAGTCGCCGGGGCGCAGCCGGGGCTGGCACAGAGCTTAGGTCTCGTGAATTATTGGACGTTATGTCTGACATCAGCATTCCCGTGGGGGGTCGTGAGTTGCCGGGGTACCTCGCCGTGCCTGAGGGGGAGGGGCCCTGGCCCGGCGTCGTCATCGTGTTCGAGGCGATGGGTGCGAACGCCGACATGCGCGCCCAGGCCGACCGGTTCGCGGCGAACGGGTACGTCGCCGTCCTGCCCGATCTGTACGACGGGGCGCCGTGGGTGCGGTGCGTCACCAAGGCGATGCGGGACATGCGCGCCCGGCGCGGCCCCACCTACGACCACATCGAGGCGACGCGTGCCTGGCTCGCCGGCCGGGACGACTGCACCGGCGACGTGGGCGTCTGCGGGTTCTGCATGGGCGGCGGGTTCGCGCTGGTCGCGGCGGCGAAGTACGACTTCAAGGCCGCCGCGGCCAACTACGGGATCCTGCCGCGCCGGCCGGAGGAGTCGCTGCGCGGCGCGTGCCCGGTCGTCGGCAGCTACGGCGCCGCCGACCCCACGCTGCGCGGGGCGGCGGACAAGCTGGAGCGGGCGTTGACGATCGCCGATGTCACGCATGACGTGAAGGAGTATCCGCGCACCGGGCACAGCTTCCTGACCGGGTTCGCCCCGCCGGGCCCGCTCGGGCCGGTCGCGAAGATCGTCTTCGGGCTGGGCCGGGGCCGCGAGAACGCCGCCGATGGCTGGGACCGCATCTTCGCGTTCTTCGGCGAGCACCTGTCCAAAAAATCTACAACGTAAAGGCGCCGGGTCAGGGCCGTAGGACGGCCTGGGTCTGGGTGACCTGGGCGACGCGGCGGCCGGTGGCGTCGACGAGGTCGGTCTGGACGACGATCGACGTGCGGCCCGTGTGCAGGGGGTGCGCGACGCCCCGGACGTGGCCGTCCTTCACGCCGCGGAAGAAGTTGGTCTTGGACTCCAGCGTCGTCGTGGACGTGCCGGGTGCCAGGTTGAGGAAGGCGCAGGCCGCGCCGAGCGTGTCGGCGAGCGCCATGAGGGCGCCGCCGTGCATGAGGCCGCCGGCGGTGCAGCGGTCCGGGGCCCAGTCCAGGTGGCCGGTGACCTCCTCGGGGCCGGCGGTGTCGATCTCCACGCCGAGCGCGCGGGCGAACGGCATGGCGTCGGTCAGCTGGTCGGGGGTGAGCCCGGTCGTCATGAAGCCTCCTCGGACGGTGTGCGTCCACCCTGGCGACCGGGGCCTGGCCGCGTCCATTACCCCGGACGTAATCGTGCGCCTGACCGGGAGGCCGGTAGCGTCGGGGCGTGACGACGATGACGATGGCGTTGAGTGACGTGAGGCCGATCGGGGACCAGCTGCGCGCGTGGCGGCAGCGGCGCAGGCTCAGTCAGCTGGAGCTGGCGTCGGACGCGGACGTGTCGACCCGGCACCTGAGCTTCGTGGAGACGGGGCGGTCGGCGCCGAGCCGGGACATGGTGCTGCGGCTCGCGGAGCATCTGGACGTGCCGCTGCGCGACCGCAATCTGCTGCTCGTGGCGGCCGGGTACGCGCCGGTGTTCGACGAGACGCCGATCGAGGAGCCGAAGATGGACACGGTCCGGGCGGCGCTGCGGCAGGTGCTGGACGGGCACGAGCCGTACCCGGCGGTGGTCGTCGACCGGTTCTGGAACCTGATCGACGCCAACGGCGCGGCCGCGTTCTTCATGGAGGGCGCGCCGCCGGAGCTGCTGGAGCCGCCGCTGAACGTGCTGCGGCTCAGCATGCATCCGGACGGGATGGCGAAGAACATCCTGAACCTGGCGGAGTGGCGCGCCCACATGATCGACCGGGTGCGGCGGCATGTGGCGCTGACCGCGGACACGGCGCTCGCCCAGCTGTACAAGGAGCTGCGCAGCTTCCCGGGGGACGTGGGGGAGGCGATGGCGCCGCCCGCGGGCCACGAGGTGTTCGTCCCGCTGCGGATGCGGGTGGACGGCCGGGAGCTGTCCTTCTTCAGCACCATCGCGACGTTCGGGACGCCGGTCGACATCACGGTGGCGGAGCTCGCGATCGAGTCGTTCTATCCGGCGGACGCGGCGACGACGGCGTTCCTGCGCGAGCGCGCCGGCTGGTGACCCGGCGTCAGTCGCCGGCGGTGAGCAGGTCGTGGTGGATGCGGGTCAGGGGCGTGCCGAGGCGCTGCAGGGCGGCGACCGTCCGGCGGACGAGGGGGACGGGCCCGGCCACGTAGGCGTCGTGGTCGCCGACGTCGGCCAGCAGGCCCGGCAGGACGTCCGGTATCCGGCCGGTGAGGGCGCCGGGCCCCTGCGCGCGCGACAGGACGGGGACGACGCGCAGCCGCGGGCACGCGGACTCCAGCCGCCGCAGCTCGGGCAGGTCGTAGAGGCCGGTCGCGTGGCGGGCCGCGACGAGCAGGTCGACGTCGCGGTCCAGGTCGGCCGCCTGCTCGGCGAGGGCCTTCATGGGGGCGAGGCCGGTGCCGCCGCCGACCAGGAGCAGCGAACGGTCCGAGCCGGGGTCCAGCGTCATCGCGCCTTCGGCCGGGCCCAGCAGGACGGTGTCGCCCTGCCCGGTGTGCCGGACCAGGGCGCCGCTCACCCATCCGCCGGGACGGGCCCGGACGTGCAGCCGCAGCATCCCGTCCGGCCGGGGCGCGTTCGCGATCGAGTACGGCCGCCATACCCGCGGCCAGCGCGCGGTCTGCACGGTGACGTGCTGCCCGGGCGCGAACGGCAGCGGCCGTTCGGGGCGGAGGGTGAGCGTCGCGAGGTCGGGGGCGCGGCGGTCGTGCTCCACGACCTCGGCGACCCACCAGGGCGGCGCGTCGGCGGCGTCGTCGGCCGCCGCGCGGATCATGGTGTCGGCGGCGGACCGGTAGGCGGCGAGCCAGGCGCCCTCGGCCTCGGCGGTCCAGATGTCGGCGGCGTAGGCGCGCAGCGTGGCGGTCAGCGCGGCCTCGACGGCGGGGTAGTGCTCCTGCAGCACCCCGTACTTGCGGTGGCCGCGGCCGAGCCGGCGCAGATGGCCGGCGAGTTCCTCCGGGTTGTCCTGGCTCCACACGATCTGGGTGAGGGCGTGGAAGAACCGGTCGTGCTGGCCGCCCATCGCGGGCGGGAACAGGGCCCGCAGCCGGGGCTGCGAGGCGAAGAGGCGGCCGTAGAAATAGCTCGTGGCGCCCGCCGGGTCGGCTTCGAGACGGGCGAAGCATTCTTTGACGACGCGGGGTTCCGGTGACATTCGGAGCTCCCCCTCCTCGGGCTGTCGGAGGCCGGATACCGTGCTTCACGCGGCGGCCGGGACCCGCTGGGTGCCCGGCTTTGTGAGATTCTCGCACTCATTTCCACAGGCCATCAAACCAGTGGTCATGGAGGCCGTGAGGAGAGATACGCACCGTGATCGTCCGCCGATTCCCCGTGACCGTGGGTGTGGGGAACGTGGTAGGCATACTGATCGGTACCGACGTGCTGGGTGCGCACGGCTCGTGGACGGCGGGCCGAACGTGGAGGAAGAATCCGCACCCGGGTAGAAGATTCCGGAATTCTTTCCGCGTTCGGCGCCGGACCGTTCTGACCGCTTCGGAATGCGAAGATCCGCGCCG
>NZ_SMKY01000423.1 GCF_004349235.1 Actinomadura darangshiensis
CGCCCGACCTTGGAAGAGGTCGCGGCGCGGGCGGGGGTGGGCCGCGGCACGGTGTCGCGCGTGGTGAACGGCTCGCCGCGGGTCAGCCCGCAGGCCCGCGAGGCGGTGCTGGCGGCGATCGAGGAGCTCGGGTACGTGCCCAACCGCGCGGCCCGCACCCTCGTGACCCGCCGCACCGACACGGTGGCGCTGGTCGTCGCCGAGTCGGACCAGCGGCTGTTCGGCGAGCCGTACTTCGCCGGGATCATCCGCGGGATCAGCAACGGCCTCGGCGACACCGGGCTGCAGCTCCTGCTCGCCCTCGCCCGCTCCCCCGCCGAGTACGGCCGGCTGGAGGACTACCTCACCACCCAGCACGTGGACGGGGTGCTCCTCACCTCCCTGCACGCGGAGGACCCGCTGCCCGCCAAGCTGGAGGCCAACGGCGTGCCGACCGTCCTCGGCGGGCGGCCGCCCGGCCTGCACCCGGTCAGCTACGTCGACGTCGACAACCGCAGCGGCGCCCGCGAGGCCGTCGGCCACCTCATCGCGGGCGGCCGGCGGCGCATCGCGACCATCGCCGGCCCGCAGGACATGGGGGTCGGCATCGACCGGCTGGCCGGCTACCGGGAGGCGCTCGCCGAGGCGGGCCTGCCCGAGTACGTCGAGTACGGCGACTTCGGCGAGGCCAGCGGCATCACCGCCGCGGAGCGGCTGCTGGCCGCCGAGCCGTCGCTGGACGCGGTGTTCGCCGCCGACGACCCGATGGCGCTCGGCGCGCTGCGGGTCCTGCACCGGCACGGGCGGGCCATCCCGGACGACGTGGCGGTGATCGGCTTCGACGACTCGTCCGCGGCGCCGCTGGCCGACCCGCCGCTCAGCACCGTGCACCAGTCGCCGGAGGAGATGGGGCTGGAGATGGCCCGGCTGCTGGTCTCCCGGATCACCGGCGAGGCGGTCGCGGACCCGGTGGTCATCCTGCGTCCCCACCTGGTGCTGCGCGACTCCGCGTAAGATCGTCCGATGGGTTACGAACCGACCGCCGAAGAGCTCGTCCATCTGAACCGCTGCGTGGAGCTCGCCGCCGAGGCCTTGGACGCGGGCGACGAGCCGTTCGGGTCCGTGCTGGTGGCGGCGTCCGGCAAGGTCCTGTTCGCCGACCGCAACCGCACCGCGGACGGCGACCAGACCCGGCACCCCGAATTCGAGATCGCCCGCTGGGCGGCGTCCAACATGGCGGAGGACGAGCGCGCGGCCGCCACCGTGTTCACCTCCGGGGAGCACTGCCCGATGTGCTCGGCCGCGCACGGCTGGGTCGGCCTCGGCCGCATCGTGTACATCATGTCGTCCCGGCAGCTCACCGAGTTCCGCGCCGGGCTGGGCTCGGAGCCGGGCCCCGTCAACGCGATCCCGATCCAGGACGTCGTGCCGGGTCTCAGGGTGGACGGCCCGGTCGCCGCCCTCGAAGCCACGATGCGCGAGCTGCACACACGCGCCTGAGGGCGGCGGCCTCCCGTCTCAGCGCCTGGTCAGCGCCTCCAGCCGGGTGACGGCGTCCTCCCAGTCGGACGGCAGCCAGCACCGCGTCGCGCTGCGGCCCCGGTAGGTGAGCGTGTAAGTGAAATGGTCGGCCACCCGGCACCCGGCCGACGACGACTCCGTGGTGACGACGCGGCCGAGCGCGTCTCGCAGCCCGCGCATCTCCCTATCGTCGAGCGCGACCTTCTCGTCGTTGACGAGGGCCTTTCCCGACACATCGACGGTCACTTTCTCGCGGATTCCGGCGAATCCGCCGGTGCGCTCGTAGGTGACCAGCACATCCGGCCCGGTGAATACGAGCATGGACGCCTCCTTTTCATGCGGGCCGCCGGACAGCACCCCGCTCCCCAATTCCGGCGGCCCGCGGTCCGTGGGTTTACTCGCCGAAAAGGATTCCGCCGGTGCCGCGCACTGCGGCGCACCGGTTGGGATACGTCCGCGCGAAATGCCGGGGGCGGCCGTGCCAGGTGCCGTCCGCGCTGACCCTGACGGGCGCGTACTCCATCGTGCAGGCTCCCTGCCGCGCCGGGATGCGCGCCACCTCGCCGCCGACGGCTTCAAGCTGGTCGCAGGCTTGGGAGGCGGCGTCCAGCGTCCCCCCGTCGGGGTCGCACTGCAGGCTCCACCTGCTGGCCGGACCTCGCTGCGGCGCCATCGTGAGCAGATAGGCACCGGCCGGTCCGCCGGCCAGCGCCGGCGTGGCCGACGCGATGACCGCGGCTCCCGCCAGCACGGCCGCCCACCGGAAACGGGCACGCGACATGTGCATGTCTTCCTCCCTGGATTCGCCCGCCGCGATCTGCGGCATTGGCCGGCCGGGACGCCGAATTGTGGTGGACGTCCCGCCGCATCCAGACATTAGGTGCCGCAAACTGCCCCAAACAAGGCCATTCCCCGTCCCAACCCGGCCACCGGTTCACACTTAAATCAAGTCTGCCCAAATGTGCAATGCCAATTGCCGACACATGACCCGGCGGCTGTGATATCTCTGCCATCCCGCCCACCGGGACCCCGCCCGACGCCGTCCCCGGCGGGGACCAGGATCGGGGCATGCCGACCGCCCAGCCGAGCCACCAGGCCATCGCGAACCTGATCTACCGCTACGCCGAATGCGTGGACAACGCGGACTTCGCGGGCATCCGCGACCTGTTCGCCGACGCCGCCTTCACCGGCAGCGGCGGCACCCTGCGCGGCGGCGAGGCCATCGCGGCCATGTTCGAGAAGACGGTGATCGTCCACCCCGACGGCACCCTGCGCACCAGGCACGTCACCACGAACCTGGCCATCGAGGTCGACGAGGAGTCGGGCACGGCCACCTCGAAGGCCTACTACACCGTCCTCCAGGCCGTCCCCGGCCTCCCCCTCCAGCCCATAGCCTGCGGCACCTACAACGACACCTTCACCCGCCGCGAAGACCACTGGCGCTTCACCGAACGCCGCATAACCCTCGACCTGGCCGGCGACGTGACCCACCACCTCCGCCACCCTGAATACCTCCCGCCCCACGTCCGTCACCAGGGGTAGGTTCCGCCGTTCTCGTTGAGGAAGGCACCGGATTCGGGGCGGGCCAACTGGCGGGCAATGTGGGCGCCGCCCTCGTCGGCGGTCAGAACGCCTGTGTGGCCGTTGAGGTCGGTGGCGCAGAAGCCCGGCGAAAGCGCGTTGACCCTGATGCCGGAGTCGCGGAGGGCGTTCGCGTAAATGAGCGTGACCGCGTTGAGGGCGGCCTTGGACGAGTTGTAGCCGAGCAGGTTCGCGTACTGGGCGAGGTTCTCGTCGGGGTCGCTCAGGAATGCGACCGTGCCGAGACCACTGGAAACGTTTCCGATGTAGCCGGACGGCGATCTGCGCAGCAGCGGCAACATGGCGTTGGTGACGGCGACGACGCCGAACACGTTGGTCTCATAAACCTCGCGCAGGGCAGCGACGGGCATCTCGCCCGGTGGACGCGACCTGTCACGCGTGATGGCGGCGTTGTTGACGAGGACGTCCAGGCGCCCGTACTCGGCGTCGATCAACTCGGCGGCGGCCGTGATCGTCGCGGGGTCGGTCACATCCAGGCGGACGAACCGCGCGTCCAGGCCCTGCTCGGACAGGCCGGCGGCAGCAGCGGCGCCGCGCTCGGGGTCACGGGCGCCGAGCAGCACTGCGTGCCCGTCCCGCGCCAGCACCCCGGCGGTCGCGAGCCCGATCCCCTTGTTGGCGCCGGTGATGAGGACGATCTTCTTCGTGTTCGTCATGAGCACCAGGCTGGCCACTGGGCGGCGAACCCGGGAGAGCACCGTCGAGGCTGGTACCGCCGGTCCCATGGTGGTCTCGCGGCCGGACGTCCAGACTGATGGGGTGGAGCACGGGGATCGCGCGGAGCTGGCCGCCTTCCTGCGGCGGTGGCGTGCGCGGGTGCAACCGTACGAGGTCGGGCTGGAGCGTGGACGCCGACGCACACCCGGGCTGCGGCGGCAGGAGGTCGCGAACCTCGCCGGAATGTCGGTGGACTACTACGTCCGCCTCGAACAGGGCCGGGGTCCAAGGCCATCGCGTCAGATGCTCACCGCGCTAGGCCGGGCGCTTCGGCTGACCGACGACGAACGGTCCCACCTGCACTATCTGGCGGGCGAGGTTCCGGCACCGCCGCCCTCGCCCGTGCGAGACGTGCGGCCGGGCTTGCGCCACCTGTTGGAGCGCCTGGACGACACGCCCGCGCTCGTCTGCGACGCCAAGTACGACGTCCTCGCATGGAACCCGATGGCCACCGCCCTACTCGGCGACTTCTCCACCATGCCGGACGATGAGCGCAACATCGTTCTTCGGTTCTTCACCCGACCGCAGTCCCGCGACCGAATCGATCCCGGCGACGCTCGGCGGTTCGCTCGTGAGGCGGTGGCCGACCTCCGCACGGTGGCGGCCCGCTACCCTCGCGACCCCGGCGTTCTCTCTCTCATCGAGCGCCTGCTGGCGGGGAGCGACGAGTTCCGGGCGCTGTGGGCCGAGGGAGACGTCCGCGTCCAGCGCTCAGCGCGAAAGCGGATCCGGCACCCGGCGGTCGGCTGGCTCGACCTCCACTGCGAGGCCCTCCACGACCCGGTCTGCGACCAATGGACCGTCTTCTACACCGCCGCCCCCGGCTCCCGCGAGGCCGAGGCACTCCGGTCGCTGAGAAGTCTGGCTCCGACCAGCTAACGCCCGGCCCAGGCGGGGCGGCGTTCTCGCGGGGCCGATCCCCTCGTTGGCGCCGCTTGGGTGTCACAAGCCCCTTCGATCACAGTCTGTATCGTTTGCGTCACTTCACGCATCAAGGGGGACTAGATTACACTGGGGCCGAAACCGATGAAGCTAGCCGACCTTGAGCGCGCGATGAGAAGGCATGGCTGCCAGAAGCGGACCCCGGACAAGGGACCGCACACGAAGTGGGACTGTCCATGCGGCGAGCATCGGGCGATCATCCCACGTCACCGGGAGATTTCAGCGCTCGTGGTGAAGAACACGATCCAAGGGATGGCTTGCCTTGAGGAGGGGTGGCTTTAGTGAGCAGTTCCGAAGGCCGCGACGTGTACACCGTGCACGCACGACGGTGGGAGCACGGGTGGGAACTTGAGATCGAGTCGGTCGGCGCAACTCAGTCGCACAGTCTCAAAGACGCCGAACTGATGGCACGGGACTACATCCGGCTCGCACTCGAAGTGCCCGCCGACTCATTCGATCTGGAACTCGTTCCCGATGTGGGAGACGGCCTGACCGAGGAGGCGCTCCAAGCCAAGGCCGAGACCAGGGCCGCTGAGAAGGCGCGAGACAACGCGGCCCAGCACTCACGTGAAGTTGCCCGCAAGCTGCATGACAAGGGTCTTAGGGGCAAGGAGATCGCAATAGTCCTGGGAGTCTCGACTCAGCGTGTCTCGCAACTGCTGAAGGCAGGAAGGAACTCGACGGCTCACCGACAGAGGAGCGGTCGAGCAGGGGCGCATGGGAAACACTCGTCGTCCGCCTGAGCAGGCCAAGCCGAGCGGCTGCTGGTAGGAGCGGGAATTTCGGGCGTTGTGGAACGAGGGGGACGTGCTGGTTCGGCGGTCAACACGGAAGCGGAGCCGACAACCGGTGGTCGGATGACTCGACCTTCACTGCGAGGCGCTGCATGATCCGGTTCGCGATCAGTGGACCGTGTTCTACACAGCGGAGCTGGGGCCGGCGGCGGCCAAGGCGCTTCGGTCTTTGAAAGAGATGGCCGACGCGGGGCGGTTCGGTCAAGGCGGGCGGTCGGGGCTGCCAGGTGGTGCAGGTGCGGTAGTGCCGCGAACGGTGCGTCCGTCGGGACGCCGGACAACAACTGGACCCCATGGTCCCTTCGATCACGGTTATGGCGTCGAATCCGCCGGATTCGACGCTTGGATAGGCTCTTCCAAGATTCCGGTGGTGACGGGGTGTGCTTATGTGAGGAGTATCCGTTTACGGAGTAGCGGGAGGGCGGCGCGTCCGTAGTACTGCCGTTTGAGGTACTTGATCTTGTTGACGACGCCCT
>NZ_SMKY01000424.1 GCF_004349235.1 Actinomadura darangshiensis
GCGGCGGGGTGACGACGCCGTTCTCGGCGGGCGGGGCCGGCTTCTCGTCCTTCCCGCGGCCGGCGGAACCGCGCAGCGGCAGTTCTTTCAGCAGCAGCACCGCGAGGAAACCGACCAGCCCCACCGGGATGCCGACGAGGAACACGGTCTGCAGCGAGTTGGTGAACGCGTCCTGGATGATGTGGACGACCGGCGCCGGCAGCTTCTTGATCTCCGCCGGCGAGCCGAGTTCGGTCCCGCCGCCGCCCGCCGGCATGGGGATGCCCGCCGCGCGGAAGCCGCCGGCGATCTCGTCCGCCACCCGGTTGGTGAGGATCGCGCCGAACGCGGCCACGCCCATCGCGCCGCCGAGGTTGCGGAAGAACGAGACGCCGGACGTCGTGGAGGCCAGGTCGCTGGGCGCGGCGGCGTTCTGCGCGGCCAGGATGAGGATCTGCAGGCTGAGGCCCATCCCGATGCCGAGGACGGCGAGGTCGGCGCCGACGAGGATCTTCGGCGAGTCGGTGTGCAGCAGCGACAGCAGGTACATGGCGGCCGCGATGCACAGCAGCCCGATGACCGGGAAGATCTTGTAGCGGCCCGTCCGGGTGACGATCTGCCCGGAGCCGGTGGACATCACGAGCATCCCGAGGACCAGCGGCAGCGTCATCAGGCCGGACGCCGTCGGGCTCATCCCCTTGACGATCTGCAGGTACTGCGGCATGTAGATCATCACGCCGAACATCGCCATGCCGACGCAGACCGAGATGAACGCGGTCAGCACGAACGTCCGGTTGCGGAACAGCCGGGGCGGCAGGATCGGGTCGTGCGCGATGCGCTCGGCGACGATCGCGAGGACGAGCAGGAGCGCGGCGGCGCCGAGCAGGATGTAGGTCCAGTTGGAGTTCCAGGCGAACTCCGTCCCGCCCATGGACAGCACCAGCATCAGGACGGCGGCGCTGCCGGTGATGGTGAACGCGCCGAACACGTCGACGCGGGTGTCGCGGCGCACCTTCGGCAGCTTGAGCACCTTCTGGATGACCAGGAAGGCGACGATCGCGAGCGGGACGCAGACGTAGAAGCACCAGCGCCAGCCGAGGGCGTCGGCGTCCACGATGAACCCGCCGAGCAGCGGTCCGGCGACGGTCGCGACGCCGAACACCGCGCCCATGTAGCCGGCGTAGCGGCCGCGCTGCCGGGGCTCGACCACGTCGCCGAGGATGACCTGGGCGAGCGCGGACAGGCCGCCGACGCCGAGGCCCTGGAACGCGCGGGCCGCGATGAGCTGGCCGATGTTCTGCGACAGCCCGGCCCCCACCGACGCCGCCACGAAGATGATCAGCGCGGTCTGGAACATGAGCTTGCGCCCGGCGATGTCGGACAGCTTGCCCCAGAGCGGGGTCGAGGCGGTCATGGTCAGCAGTGACGCGCTCGCGACCCAGGAGAGCTTGTCCTGGCCGCCGAGGTCGCCGACGATCGTCGGCAACGCCGTGGCGACGACCGACGTCGAGATCATCGACGTCAGCATCGCCATCATCAGACCGGCGAGGATCTCCAGGATCTGACGATGCGTGTACTGCGGTCTCGCTTGCTCTGGCGTCACCGGGCCGTGCGACGCCACGCTCGCTTGAGCCACCCTGCCCCCATGCGGACGAATGAAATACCTGTGCTTTGCATGTATCTTATGTAGACGCTTGTTTACTTGCAACTCGTTGGATACTGGACACGCACCGTCACCGACAGCCGGGAGCTGGGGGATGCAGGTCGAGGACGAGCGCGCCGAGCCCGCGGGGGGCGCGGCGGCGCGGCGCCGCAAGCGCGACCGGGAGGCCACCCGGCGCCGCATCCTGGACGCCGCCCGCGACCTGTTCGGCGAGCACGGCTACGACGGCGTCACCGTCCGCATGATCGCGGCCCGCGCCGAGGCGAACATGGCGCTGGTCAACCGGTACTTCGGCTCCAAGGCGGCACTGTTCGGCGAGGTCCTGGCCGGCGAGTCGGTGATCCGCGGCGTCATCGCGGGCGCCCCGGAGGGGCTGCCGCGCCGGCTCGCCGAGCACTTCGTCCGGCAGATCGACCAGCGCGCGGTCACCGCCATGTCCCGGATGCTGGACCGGTCGGCCGGCCACCCCGAGGTCAAGGAGATCCTGCTGCACTACCTGGAGGACGTGATCGTCGAGCCGCTGGTGGCGCAGCTGGAGGGGCCGGACGCCCGCGCGCGGGCGCTGCTCGCGTCCACGATCATCATGGGCGGCGGGCCCGTCCGGCGGCTCCTCGGCCTCAACGACCTGCGCGCCGCCGACCCCGCCGAGCTCACCGACCGGCTCACCGCCATGTTCACCGCCGCCCTCGCCTCGTCCGTACATCCCCGGTCGTAACGGGACGGGCCGGCGTACCGCGGCGGGCGCAGCGAAGATCGACTCCGGGGCGGAGAAGGCGGCCGCGCGGCGCGCATAGGGTTGCTGACCATGAGGCCGGCGGGCGCGCTCCGGGCGCGGTGGGGCAGGACGGGACGGTCCACGCGCTGGGCGGCGGCCGGTGCCGCCGTCGTGCTGGCGGGCGGTGCCGCGGCCTGGGGCGCGACGGCCGGCGACGCCGCGCATGTCGAGACGTCGTCGCAGCGCATCGCAGTCGTCGACGGCCCCAAGGACGACCAGCGCGTCACGCTCGACACGACGTTCTACAAGCCGGCCGGGGCGTCGAAGGGGCCGGCGATCCTGCTCGCGCACGGCTTCGGCGGCAGCAAGCGCGACGTCGCGGACGAGGCGCGCGGCCTCGCCCGCGCCGGGTACGCGGTGCTGGCCTGGTCGGCGCGCGGGTTCGGGCGCTCGTCCGGTGAGATCGCGCTGAACTCCCCCGACTACGAGGTGAAGGACACCCGGCAGCTGATCGACTGGCTGGCGCGGCGCCCGGAGGTCCGGCTCGACGGGCCCGGCGACCCGCGCGTCGGCATGGCGGGCGAGTCGTACGGCGGCGCGATCGCGCTGATGACGGCCGCCTACGACAAGCGGGTGGACGCCATCGCGCCGCAGATCACGTGGAACAGCCTGCCGGACGCGCTGTTCCCCGATGCCGCCGCCGGCGCGGAGCCCGCGGACGGCGTCTTCAAGAAGCTGTGGGCGGGGCTGTTCTTCACGGGCAACGCGGGCCGGACGGCCTGCGGGCGGTTCCTGCCTTCGTTGTGCGACATGTACCAGGACGTGGCGGCGAAGGGGCGTCCGACCGAGGCGGCGATCTCGACGCTGCGCCGGTCTAGCCCCGCGTCCGTCGCCGACCGGATCAAGGTGCCGGCGCTGCTCGTCCAGGGGCAGACCGACTCGCTGTTCCCGCTCGGCCAGGCCGACGCCAACGCGCGCGCGATCGCGGCGAACGGCGCCCCGGTGTCGGTGGTGTGGTTCCAGGGCGGGCACGACGGCGGCGACCCGGAGACCGAGCGGGTCCAGGGGCTGGTGCGCGACTTCTTCGATGCGCGGCTCATGCGGTCGGCGAAGCCGTCCCCGGACGGTTTCACGGTGACGCGGGCGGGCGGGCTCGACTCGTCCACCCAGGAGGTCGTCGTGGACGAGGCGACGACCCGGCGGTATCCGGGGCTCTCCGGTGATCCGTCGGCCCTGCCGCTGCGCGGGAACGAGCAGACGATCTTCAATCCGGCGGGCGGGTCGCCGACGTCGATCTCCGCGCTGCCCGGGCTCGGGGCGCTCGGGTCCTTCGGCTCCCTGGGCGGATCGCTGGGCGGGCAGCTGCCGGCGGACATGCCGGGCCAGACCGCCGCGTTCGACACGCGTCCGCTGGACCATCCGCTGTGGCTGACGGGCGCCGCGAGCGTCCGGCTCAGGGTGACCGGCGACGGGCCGCTGTTCGCGAAGCTCTACGACGTCCCGCCCGGCGGGTCGGCCGCTCCGGCGCGGCGGCTGGCGGCACCGTTCCGGGTCTCCGGCGGCGCGCGCGGAAGCGAGGTCACGGTGACGCTCCCCGCGATGGACTACCGCTTCGACCGCGGCCACCGGCTCCGCCTCGTCATCGCGACCACCGACATGGGGTTCGCGACGCCCGCCGAGCCTTCGTCCTACAAGGTGCGGGTGGTCTCGCCGCTGACCGTTCCTTCCGTCCCGTCGCTGGAGACCGCCCCTGCGCCCTTGCCAGTCTGGGTGTGGGGGCTGCCGGTCGCGGGCGTCGCACTGGCGCTCGCCATCCTCCTGCCTGGACGTCGCAAGCGCGGCGCCGAAACGGACAGCGATGTGCCGCTGGAGATATCCGGCCTAACGAAGGCGTACAAGAACGGGCATCTCGCCGTCTCGGACCTGTCGTTCAGGGTGGAGAAGGGACAGGTGCTAGGGCTCCTGGGCCCGAACGGTGCCGGCAAGACGACGACCCTGCGCATGCTGATGGGACTGATCCACCCGGACTCGGGCTCGATCCGCATCTTCGGGCACCGCGTCTACCCGGGCGCACCCGTGCTGGCCCGGCTCGGCTCATTCGTCGAGGGACCTGGCTTCCTGCCACACCTCTCCGGACGCGACAACCTGGACCTCTACTGGCGCGCCACAGGCCGTCCCCTGGACGAGGCCCACCTGGAGGAGGCGCTGCAGATAGCGGACCTGGGGTCGGCGCTAGACCGAACCGTCCGGACGTACTCGCAGGGCATGCGGCAGCGCCTCGCCATAGCGCAGGCCATGCTCGGCCTACCGGACCTCCTCGTCCTGGACGAGCCGACGAACGGCCTCGACCCGCCGCAGATCCGCGAGATGCGGGAGGTGCTCGTCCGGTACGCGGCGGCCGGGCGGACGGTCATCGTCTCCAGCCACCTGCTCGCCGAGGTCGAGCAGACCTGCACGCACGCGGTCGTCATGGCGAACGGCCGCCGCGTCGCCGCCGGCCCGGTCGCGGAGATCACCGGCTCGGGCCGCCGCCTGGAGGACGCGTTCCTGGAGATCATCGGGGAAGGGTCATGACCACCTATCACGTCCGGCGCACGCTGCCGCTGCGGGTGGAGGCCGTCCGGCAGTTCCGGCGCCGCCGCACCCTGGTCGCGTTCGCGATCCTGCTCGTCCTGCCGTGGGTGCTGGTCGCCGCGTTCAAGCTCGGCGGCGACCCGGGCCGCCCGGACGGCCTGCCCAGCCTCGTCGACACCGCCACGTCGTCCGCGCTGAACTTCGCCCTCTTCGCCCTGTTCGTCTCGACCGGCTTCCTGCTGGTCGTCGCGGTCGCCCTGTTCTGCGGCGACACGGTGGCGAGCGAGGCGAACTGGTCGTCGCTCCGCTACCTGCTCGCCGCGCCCGTCCCGCGCGCCCGGCTGCTGCGCCAGAAGCTGATCGTCGCGCTCTCCTACGCGGTCGTCGCGGTGGTCAGCCTGCCGCTGATGTCCCTGGTCGCGGGGACGGCCGGCTTCGGCTGGGGCGCGGTCGAGCTGCCGACCGGCGGGACCGTCCCGGTGAGCACCGCGCTCGGCCGGATGGCGATCATCGTCGGCTACTCCCTCGTCGCGCAGCTCGTCGTCGCCGCGCTGGCCTTCCTGCTCTCGGTGACGACCGACTCCCCGCTGGGCGCGGTCGGCGGCGCGGTCGGTCTCGTCATCGTCAGCAACATCCTGGACGCGGTCACGGCGCTCGGCTCCTGGCGCGACTTCCTCCCGACGCACTGGATGTACTCCTGGATGGACGCCCTGCAGCCGCAGATCCAATGGGCCGGGATGGCCAAGGGCACCGCCGTCTCCGTCGCCTACGCGGTCGTCCTGTTCGCCTTGGCCTTCCGCCGCTTCCGGACACGCGACATCGTCTCGTGATCACCTGATCACGGTGTGCGCATAACATCTTCCTGAAAATCGGTCGAACGGGCAGTGTTCGTCGCATAAGCTCAGCGAACCTCGCGGCCTCCGGCCGCGTCATAGGAGGTAGCAGCTCGACCGGCGGGTTAAGTCAGGCCCGATGGGGGGAGATGATCACCATGGCACGGCAGCAGCTCCTTCAGCGCCCCCTGCCCGGAGGTGACGGGCACGACGTCCACGGGCAGCGCGTCGAGCACGGCCGCGAGGGCCGTGAGGTTCTCCTCGCG
>NZ_SMKY01000425.1 GCF_004349235.1 Actinomadura darangshiensis
GTTCTTCGCGACACATCGCGTTTGCGATGATGGTCCGGTGAATCTTCCCGAGCAGCCTTCCGGGGCGCAACCTCCGGCGCGGCCGTCCCCGGCGAGCATGCGCGCGTCGGACGCCGATCGCGACGAGGTCGCCGACCGCCTCCGCGAGGCCCTCGCCGAGGGGCGCATCACGCCGGAGGAGCACGCCGAGCGGATCGACGCCGTCTACAGCGCCAAGACCTACGCCGATCTGGAGCCCGTGCTCAGCGACCTGCCGTCCGAGGAGGCGCCGCGCCCGCGGGTGGACCTGCGCAAGGACCAGCAGGCGCTCCCGCCACCCCCGCCGCAGTCGCCCAACCTCGTGGCGATCTTCTCCGGGGTGGAGCGCAAGGGCCGCTGGCTGGTCGAGCCCACCACCAACGTGTCATGCGTGTTCGGCGGGGTCGACCTCGACTTCCGGCAGGCGGTCCTCAGCCAGGGCGAGGTGAACGTCAACGTCACCTGCGTGTTCGGCGGCGTGAACATCGTCGTGCCGCCGGGCGTGCGGGTCATCGCGTCCAACACGGCGGTCTTCAGCGGGAACGACCTCCCGGAGGACGACACCGCGGACCCGGACGCGCCCGTCATCCGGATCACCGGGATGCTGCTGTTCGGCGGCGTCTCCGTCAAGCGCAAGGCGGTGGGCGAGAAGGCCGGGCACCGGCACTCGGTGCGCCGCGAGCACCACCGGATGCTGCACCACGAGTACCACGAAGAGGTCCGCGAGATGCAGCGCGAGCGGCGCGAGGAGCGGCGGCAGCGGCGTGACGAGCGGCGGGACCGGCTCCGGGAGCTGCGCGACGAGCGGCACCGCGGCCGCTGACCTCGACGACACCGGCCCGGCCGCGGGCGGCCCCGCCCGGTCAGTCGCGGGCGTGCTCGCGGTCGGGCTGGCAGACCAGGCAGGGCGTGCAGCCCCGGGACTTGGCCTCCGCGCGCGACAGCGACTCCAGGTCGTCGGCCTCGTCGCCGATGTCCTCGATGAGGGCGCAGTCGGTGCGGTGGTAGCGCTTGGTGCCGCTCAGGATGCGGACCTGCGGGCCGTCGTCGTCCGGCTCCTCCGCGGGCCCGGACGCCGCCTCGGTCTCCCCGGCCGGCTCGGGCTCCGGTGCGTCCTCGTCGTCGGCGTCGCGCGGACGCGGGGCCGGCGACGGGGCGTCGGCGATGCCGAGCGGTGCGGGGCCGAGATCGGCGGTGACGTCCGGCGGCGCGGATTCGGCCTCAGCGGACCACTGCGGGGCGGAGTGGCCCTCCCCCTCAGTGTCGGCGGGTTCGGCCGTCTCCGTCGCCTTGGGGGCCTCTTCGGCCGTCTTCCCGGAGGCGAAGAGGCCGGCGACGGGCATGTCGGTGAGGGTCGGCCCCGCCGGGCCCCGCTTGGGGGCGTCCGGCTGCGGGGCGTCCTCGGCACCGGGGCCGTCCGCCCGCGGGATCTCGTCGGTCCGGTCGAAGGCGCTCGGGCGGTCGAACGGGCCGGGCTCGTCGAACGAGGCGGGCGCCGGGCGGGGTGCGGGCTTGGCGAGGCCGGCCAGGCCGCCCTCGGAGCGCTCCAGGCCGGGCTCCCGGATCGGGGACGGGCCCCCCGCCGCCTTGCCCGCGTCCGGTGACGCGGGGCCCGACGCCGCGGCGCGCGCCGCCAATGCGGTGTCGGGCATGCAGGCGGTGCAGGGGCTGAAGCCCTCTTCCTTGGCCTCGGCGTAGGTCAGCTCCTCGGTCTCCCGCCCGGCGAGCTGCCTGCAGGTGTCGAGGTGGTAGCGCTTGCGGCCGCGGACGACGAACACGACCGCGTCGTCCGGGACGTCGACGGCCGGGGCGGGGATCTCCACCTCGTCGTCGGGGTCGGCCGCCGGGGCCTTGGCCTCCGGGGCGCCCTGGGCGTTCGCGGCCGGGGCGGGCGGTCCCGCCGGCGTGCCCTTCCCGCGCTTGTCCTTCTTGGCCTTCTTCGACCTGCCGGCCCCGCGGGCCGGGGTCTGCGAGGCGCCCTGCCCGAACAGCTCCTTGCGGCGCAGGAACACCCCGATGGCCAGGCACACCGCGGAGACGATGCTGACGGCGATCGAGATGTAGATCACGACCAGCGCGTCCAGGCCGAAGACCTGGGCACTGTCTCCGTTGCCGGCGACGATCCCCGCTACCAGCAGGGCGATCGCCACCACCACGAGAACGCCACTCAGGATGATCACAGGGTCTCTCCCACTCGTTCAGACCGGTCGGCTCCGGGCCGCGCGACGAAACCGGCGGCCCGCCCTCGGGGCGGCCGCCCGGCGCCGCGGGGATGGCGGCCCTGCCATCCCCGGCGCGACGATCGCAGCGACACTATCGCCTGCGGCGGCCGTGTCAGCGCCTGTCGTGCGGCGGGTTGTCGCCGCCCGCGTGGAACGCGCCGGTCGCCGAGTGCTGCACCTGCTGGGTGTGCTCCGGCGGCGGGAACGTGCCCGGTGCCGGAGCCTGCGCGCCGGCGCCGTTGCGGTTCTCGGCGTGCGGCAGCGCGTTCTGCGGGCCGGTCTGCGGCCCGGCCTGCGGGTTCTGCGGCGACTGGGCCGGGGCCGCGCCCGGGACGGCGGCGAACGCGCCGGTCTCGGTGCTGCCCGCCTCCAGGTCGCGGAGCTGGCCCTCCAGGTACACCTTCAGCCTGCTGCGGTACTCGCGCTCGAACGCGCGCAGGTTGTCGACCTCGCGCTCCAGCTCCTCGCGCTGCTGCACGAGCGAGCCCATGACCTGGCGGTGCCGCTCCTGGGCGTCGCGGTCGAGGGCCTCGGCGCGCGAGCGCGCCTCGCTGACGATCTGGTCGGCCTGGCGGCGCGCCTTGCCGAGGATCTCCTCGGCCTCGCGGCGGGCGCGGCCGAGCGTCTCGTCGGCCTCCCGGCGGGCGTCGGCGATCGCCTGGTCGGCGGTCTGCTGCGCCAGCGCGAGCACGCGGGCCGCGGTGTCCATGTTGTCCTCGCCGGTGGGCGCGGCGGACATGCCCAGGCCACCGAGCACGGGCTCCGGCTCGGGCTGCGGCTGCGGCTCCGGGCGGGGCGGCTCGGGGATCTTCTGGACGTCCGGCTTGGGCTCAACGATGGGGGCGGCCATGGCGGGAACCTTGCCACGCAGGCACTCGGCCAGTTTGGCCCGCAGCTCTTCGTTCTCCTGGATGAGGCGGTCGAGCTCCGCCTCGACCTCGTCGAGGAAGGCGTCCACCTCCTCCTCGTCGTACCCCGGCCTCAGCCTGGTGGTACTGAACTGCTTGTTCCGCACATCGGCGGGTGTCAGCGGCATGTTCTCGTCTCCTTGGCGCGCTTGGAGTCAGTCCCCGAAGGACGGTATCCGATCGGCCTAACCTCCGAATACGGAGCCAACGACCACGACCAGGATCCAGACCAGAAGAATGAGGACGGTGAAGCTGAGGTCCAGTGCAACGTTACCCAGCCGGATGGGCGGGATGAAACGCCTCAGCAGCTTCAGGGGCGGATCGGTGACCGTGTAGGTCGCCTCAGCGATCACCAGCACCACTCCGGACGGCTTCCATTGGCGGGCGAACGACTGCAGGACCTCCAGGACCAGCCTCCCGATCAGGAAGAGCAGGAAGAGGTACAGGACGCCCTGCAGCACGGTTCCAACGATGTTCACGGATACTCTCGCATGCGACTCTCAGCTTTGGTTGAAGAACCCTCGTTCTGCCATCCGGGCCTTGTCCTCCGCCGTCACCTCGACGTTGACGGGCGACAGCAGGAACACCTTGTTCGTAACACGCTCGATGCTGCCGTGCAGCCCGAACACGAGACCCGCCGCGAAGTCGACCAGACGCTTGGCGTCGCTGTCGACCATCTCGGTGAGGTTCATGATCACCGGCGTGCCCTCCCGGAAGTGCTCCCCGATGGTCCTCGCCTCGTTGTAGGTCCTCGGGTGCAGCGTAGTGATACGGGCGAGGTCGGTGGTACCGGACTCGTAGAGCGCCACGGAGCGTCGCTCGACCGTTGACGTGGAGTGATGATCGCGATCGCGGTCCGCGGCCTCTTCCGCTCGGGTAAGCTGACCGCCGGACTCCTCGCCCTGACGACGGCCCTGCCCCGGATCGGTCTCCTCGTCGTAGTCGCCGTACTCGTCGTAGTCGCCGTACTTGTCGTCGTAGCGGTCGTCCTCCACAAGGCCGAGGTAGACCGCCATCTTGCGCATCGCGCTGGCCATACGTCCCTCCGTGTCCTGTGGTGGCGGCGCCGGGCGCGTCCGGTGCCACCGGTGGACTGATCCGTCGTGGCCTCCCGCGTTGCGGCAGGTACCACTGGGGGGACATTACCTGACGATTGCCCGTCGGCCGCCGAGCAACGCCGTACCGACCCGCAGGTGTGTCGCGCCGCACGCGATCGCCTGCTCCAGATCGCCGCTCATACCCGCACTGACGATCCGGGCGCCCGGATGGTTCCCCCGCACCCGCGCGGCCACGGCGGCGAGCCGGGTGAAGGCGGGCAGCGGGTCGGCGCCGAGCGGCGCGACGGCCATCACCCCGCCGAGCTCCAGGCCGGCGGCGCCGGCGATCGCGTCCGCCAGTTCCGGGACGTCGCCGGGCGACGCTCCGCCCCTTCCCTGCTCCTGCGGTGACGCCGCCTCGTCCAGCGACACCTGGACGAGGCAGCGGATCGTCCGCCCGGCCCGGTCGGCGGCCTCCGACAGCGCGCGGGCCAGCCTGACGCGGTCCACCGAGTGGACGACGTCGGCGTAACCGGCGACCGCGCGGGCCTTGTTCGTCTGCAGCCGTCCGACGAAGTGCCAGGTGAGCGGGAGGTCGGCGCACTCGGCGGCCTTGGGGCGGGCCTCCTGGTCGCGGTTCTCGCCGACCTCGGTGAGGCCGAGTCCGGCCAGCAGCCGGACGTCGGAGGCGGGGAACGTCTTGGTGACCGCGATCAGTGTGATCTCGCGCTCGTCCCGCCCGGCGGCGGCGCACGCGGCGGCGATGCGCTTCCGGACGGCGGCGATGCCTTCGGATATCTCGGCGCGGCGGTGCTCCGCGCCGTGCCCGTCGTTCCCGTTGCCCGCGGTACCCGCGCCGGTCACGCGACGTCCTTGAGCCAGACGTAGCCGGCGAAGCGGCCGGTGCGTCCTTCGCGGCGGTAGGAGAAGAGGCCGGGGTCCTCGATGGTGCAGCGCGGGTCGGTGTCGACCCGCGGCACGCCGGCGGAGGCGAGCTGCGCGGCGACGCCGGCGCGGATGTCGAGGCCGGGGGTGCCCTTGGACGTGGTGGCGTAGGCGGCCGGGACCACGGCGGCGACCTCGTCCCGCATCTCGGCGGGGACCTCGTAGCAGCGGCCGCACGCGGCGGGCCCGATCGCGGCGGTCATCCGCGCGGGGTCGGCGCCGCGCTCGCACATCGCCTTCACCAGCGCCGGGACGACCCCGGCGGCGGTGCCGGGACGGCCGGAGTGGGCGGCGCCGGCGACCCCGGCAGCGGGGTCGGCCAGCAGGACGGGCGCGCAGTCGGCGACGAGGACGGCGAGGGCGAGGCCGGGGACGGTCGTGACGATCGCGTCGACCGGGCCGGGGAGGTCGGGGGAGGTGACGAACGCGACGTCGGCGCCGTGCACCTGCCGCATGAAGACGGTGCGGCCGGGGTCGACGCCGAACGCGGCGGCGGCGCGCCGCCGGTTGTCCTGGACGGCGGCCGGGTCGTCGCCGACCGCGCCGCCGAGGTTGAGGGAATCGCAAGGGGGGCCGCTCACGCCGCCGGCACGGCCGGTGAAGCCGGCGCCGACGCCGTCGCCCAGGGCGACGGTGGTGATCACTTCAGGAAGTCGGGGACGTCGAGGTCGTCGTCCTCGTCGAAGACCACGGGACGGCGGCGCTGCCCGGAGGAGGCGGGGCCGCCGTCGTTCTCCCCCGTGTGCACGCGGGGGGACGCCTGCTCGGAGGACGGGCGGGGCGCGGGGGTGCGCGACCCGCCGGACTCGCCGGACGCGGCCGGCTCCCGGTCGCCCGGGGGGCCCGGCTGCCCGGGCGACGCGTTCTCCGGCCGGGAC
>NZ_SMKY01000426.1 GCF_004349235.1 Actinomadura darangshiensis
CAACAGGCCGCGCCACCCGGCGGCCACCCGGCGAAGCCGGCCGATTCCGCGGCCCGGCCGCCGCGCGGCGACGCACCGTCGAAGGCCAGGCCCGAACCCCGGCCGAGAACCGAAGCCACATCGCACCGGCGGCCCTTCTGGAAGCAGATCGGCACCCACCCGTGGGCCGAATACGTCGGCCCCTAAATCTCACCTATGACAAGGTCGCCGAGTTCGGCAGGCACGCCGGGAATGACGAAAGGCCGTTCCCGGACGTGCTTGCCGGACAGGGCGTACGCGGCCGGCCCCACGCACGTCGCGGACGCGGTTCCAGGCCCGGCGAGCGGGCGCCGGGCCTACCAAGATCGTTGAAGGGCCCGCCGACCGGCACCCGCGGAGGTACCGTTCGGACGTGGACAATGACGACAGGCCCTCGATCGCGGACATTCCGGACGACGTGCCGACGTCCGCCCGGGCCTACGGGTGGCTGCTCGGCGGCAAGGACAACTACGAGATCGACCGGCAGTTCATCCGGGGGCAGCTGGAGCACCATCCCGCCGGGCTGGACATCACCCGGCAGAACCGCCTGTTCCTGTACCGCGCCGTCCGCTACCTGGCCGCCGAGGCCGGGATCCGCCAGTTCATCGACATGGGCTGCGGGCTGCCGACCGACGCGAACGTCCACCAGGTCGCCCGCGAGTTCGTGCCGGACGCGCGCGTGGTGTACGTCGACATCGACCCGATCGTCCTCGCGCACGGGCGGGCGCTGCTGGCCGGCGACGCCTCGACCACGGTCATCCAGGCGGACATGCGCGAGCAGGACGGCATCCTCGCGGACCCGGACGTCGAGCGGCTGATCGACTTCTCCGAGCCGGTCGCGACGCTGTTCCTGTCCGTCGGCCACCACCTGCCCGACGCCGACGACCCCCGCCGCGTGCTGCACACGATCATGGACCGGGCCGCGCCGGGCAGCCACCTCACCTTCTCCCAGGTCGCCTGCGACGACCCGGTGAAGAGCGCGGAGATGACCGCGCAGGTCACCGGCGCCGGAATCCCGTGGCAGACGCGGACCCCCACCGAGATCGACGCGCTGCTGTCCGGGTTCGACCCGGTCGAGCCGGGCCTGTGCAACCTGGTCGACTGGCGTCCGCTGGACGTGCAGCCGCCGCTCGCCCCCGTCCCGGAGGAGCTGGCGAAGTACGAGGGCGCGTCCAAGCTGGACCGCACTATCTACGAGTACGGCGGCGTCGTCCGCAAGCGGTAGCACCCCTGACGTCACAGGCCGCCGTCCCGGAGCCGGGACGGCGGCCTGTGACGTATGCCCGGAATTCGGATGGATCATGTTATGTTGCATTGAAAACCGTTTTCATTGTCAGGAGTACTCATGATCTCTGCCCGGCGTGCCCGCCTGATCGGGACGGGCGCCGTCCTCGCCGCCTCGGCGCTCGGCCTGAGCGCCTGCGGGTCGTCCTCCGGCGCCGCCGAACCGGACCAGGTCTCCGTGGTGGCCTCGACGAACGTGTACGGGGACATCGCGCGGCAGATCGGCGGCGGCAAGGTGAAGGTGACGTCGTTCATCAGCGACCCGGCGCAGGACCCGCACTCCTTCGAGGCGGGGACGCGCAACCGGCTCGTCCTGGCGAAGGCCGCCGTGGTCATCGAGAACGGCGGCGGCTACGACGACTTCGTGGACACGCTGCTGAAGGGCGCGAAGTCCAAGGCCGCCGTCCTCAACGCCGTCGAGATCTCCGGGAAGACCGCGCAGGCGGGCGAGGAACTGAACGAGCACGTCTGGTACGACCTCCCGTCCGTCGCGCGACTGGCCGACCGGATCTCCGCAGCGCTGGCCAAGGCCGACCCCGGCGACGCCGGAACCTTCACGGCGAACGCCGCCGCCTTCAAGGCGAAGCTCACGACCCTGGAAGGGAAGGCGGCCGCCGTCAAGGCCGCGCACTCGGGGGCCCACGTCGCGATCACCGAACCCGTCCCCGGCTACCTGCTGGAGGCGGCCGGCCTGGAGAACCGGACGCCGGAGGAGTTCAGCGAGGCGATCGAGGAGGGGGACGACGTCCCGCCGAGGGCGCTGCGGGACACGCTGGCGCTGCTCACGGGCGAGAAGGTGAAGGCGCTCGTCTACAACGCGCAGACGAGCGGACCGCAGACCGAGCAGGTGGAGGAGGGCGCCAAGAGCAACGGCGTGCCCGTCGTGCCGGTCACCGAGACCCTCCCCGAAGGCCAGGACTACATCACCTGGATGGACGGCACCATCGCCGCACTGCAGAAGGCGCTGTCGTGATCGCACTGCACGACGCGGCCCTGTCGTACGGCGAGCGGACGCTGTGGCGCGGTCTCACCCTCCACGTGGCGGCGGGCGAGTTCCTCGTCGTCCTCGGATCGAACGGGTCGGGGAAGACGAGCCTGCTCAAGGTCCTGCTCGGGCTTCAGCGGCTGTCCGCCGGGACCGTCACGGTGAACGGGCGGCGGCCGCGGAGGGGAAGTGACCTGGTCGGCTACGTCCCGCAGCACAAGTCCGTCCCGCCGCACACGCCCCTGCGGGCCCGTGACCTGGTCCGGATGGGCATCGACGGCCACCGCTGGGGTCCGTGGCGCCCGCAAGGCGAGACGCGCCGCCGCGTGGAGGACGTCCTCGGCGACGTAGGCGCCGCCCAGTTCGCGGACGTTCCCGTAGAACTGCTGTCAGGAGGCGAACTGCAACGGGTCCGCATAGCGCAGGCCCTCGCGACCGACCCGCGCATCCTGCTGTGCGACGAACCCCTCGCCTCCCTGGACGCCGAACACCAGCAGACCGTGACCGAACTGATCGCCCGCAGGCGCCGGACCCACAACACGGCCATCGTCTTCGTCACCCACGAGACCGCCAACGTCCTCCCCCACGCCGACCGTGTCCTCGACCTGGCCGCCCCGCACGATTCGGCGGCACTCCCCGCATGAACTTGCATGAGATATGGGGCGAGATCTTCAACTTCGCGGACTACGGGGCCCTGCTCTCACTGGTCCGCAACTCGCTCATCGCGGGGGCGGTGCTGGGGCTCGTCGGCGGGCTCGCCGGGACGTTCGTCATCATGCGCGACCTGCCGTTCGCCGTGCACGGCATCAGCGAGCTGTCGTTCGCGGGGGCGGCGGCCGCGCTGCTGCTCGGGACGAGCGTGGCCGGCGGGTCGATCGCGGGCGCGCTGGTCGCGGCCGGGCTGATCGGGGTGCTCGGCGCGAAGGCCCGCGACCGTGGCTCCGTCATCGGCGTGCTGATGCCGTTCGGGCTCGGGCTCGGCGTGCTGTTCCTGGCGCTGTACAAGGGACGGGCGGCCAACAAGTTCGGCATCCTGACCGGCCAGATCGTCGCCGTCGACACGCCCCGGCTGTCCTGGCTGCTCGCGACGTCGGCGGTGGTCCTGGTGTGCCTCGCGGTCATGTGGCGCCCGCTGTCGTTCGCCAGCCTGGACCCGGACGTGGCGGCGGCGCGGGGCGTCCCGGTGCGGGCGCTGTCGGCCGTGTTCATGCTGGTGCTCGGCCTGGCGGTGGCCGTGTCCGTGCAGATCGTGGGCGCGCTGCTGGTGCTCGCGCTGATCTGCACACCCGCCGCCGCGGCGGTCCGGGTCACCGCGTCGCCGGTGCTGATGCCGCTGCTGAGCGCGAGCCTGGCGACGGTGTCGGTGGTGGGCGGGATCCTGCTGTCGATCGGCTCCAGCATCCCGATCAGCCCGTACGTCACCACGATCTCGTTCCTGCTGTACGGGGTGTGCCGCGCGGCGGGCGCGGTCCGGACGCGGCGCGGCTGGACGGCGCGGCGGCCCGACACCGTCCCCACATGATCTCTTGGTGCCCGCCCGGCGTTGCGGGCCGGCCGGGCACCGCCGCGCGGGCGGCGTTCCGGATATGCCGGACCCGTGTTCGCCAGGACGTTGCCATTCGCTTACCCGGCGGTGGGCATCGCCGCAGGCAGCGCGGGAATCAACTGGGCTCTTGCGACTTTCGGGGCGATTGGGAGGGGACGCGATGTGGGATTTCGCGGGCCGCGACACCGCTATCGACCTGGGCAGTGCCACGGTGCGGATGCACTTGAAGGACCGGGGCGTCGTGTGCCGCGAGCCGTCACTGCTCGCCCGGTGCAGGCAGACGGGCCACATACTGGCCTTGGGCGTCCCCGCGCAGGAGATGGCCGGACGCAACCCCGACGTCACCCTCGTCCGGCCGATCCGCGAGGGCGCGCCGACGGAGACCGACGAGGCTGAGTACCTGATGCGGTACCTGGTCCGCCGGCACCACAGGCGGCATTACACCGCGCGGCCGCGGCTGGTGGTCACGGTCCCGAGCGGGATGACGTCCGTCCACTACCGGGCGCTGCAGTTCTCCGCCTACCAGGCGGGCGCGCGGCGCCTCACGCTCGTGCCGACGCCGATCGCCGCCGCGATCGGGATGGGCATGACCTCCTCCGCGCGGTCGGAGGTCGCGGTGATCGCCGACATCGGCGCGGACCTGACCGACGTCGGCGTCATCGCGTTCGGCGGCCTCGTCACCTCGCACACCGAGACCATCGGCGGGTCGGCGCTGGACCGCGCCATCATCGCGATGGTCCGGCGCGAGCACGGCGTCGCGCTGTCGCGGTCCGCCGCGGAGGCGGCGAAGCTGGAGGTCGGCGCGGTGCCGCCGCTCGGCCGGCGCCCGGTGCGGCAGACCGTCGTCAACGGGCGCGACATCGCGACGGGGATGCCGCGCGGCATCGTCCTCACCACGGTGGACGTCGGACGCGCGATCGCGCACCCGGTGGGGCGGATCGTCGACGGGATCCGCGCCGGCCTGGCCGGCTGCTCGCCCGAGATCTCCGGCGACCTGCTGAACGTCGGCATCACCCTCACCGGCGGCTGCGCCCGGCTGCCCGGCCTGGACCGCCTGATCCGCGACCGGACCGGCCTGACCGCGCGGCTCGGCGACGAGAGCGGCGACGCGGCCGTCCTCGGCGCCGGCGAGGTCCTGCGCTCCGCCGGCTCGCAGGAGCCGCCGGCCCGCGACAGCTCGCCGCGCCCGCACCTGCTGACGACCGTCCCGGAGTACTGACGGGACCGGTTCGGTGACCGCTCGGGCGTTTCGGCCACGGGAGCCGCGGGGGCGCGCCACGATGGGCGCATGGCGTTCGAAGGGATGCCCGGACACGACGTGATCAACGTCGTCAGGGAGCTGGAGCCCGTCGCGGCCGTCCGCGACCAGGAGGCGGCCGAGCGGCGGCGCGCCTTCCCGGGGCTCGTGGGCACGGGGCCGCCGGAGTTCGGCGGCGCCGAGCAGGCGGGCGGCGTCTGGCGGATCCTGCGGCTCGGCGCGCTGGAGCCCTGCGAGGCCCGCGCCGACCTGGGCGTCCATCTCCGCGAGGCCGCCGCGGGGCACGACGCCGGGGTGCGGGACGAGATGCTGCGGCTGGCCGGGCTGCTCGCCCCGGAGGAGGGCGAACCGGCCGTCGTGAACGAATGCGCCGCGGGGCCGCGCCGGTACCGGATCGTGCGCGTCCTCGGCTTCGCCCGGTTCGGCGACGACGGGCCCGAACCCGCCCGCGTCACCGACGGCGAGTACGGGCCGCTGCGCGCGTTCCGCATCGACCCCGCCGCTCCCGTCGGGCCGGCGGACGCGGCGCTGCGGCAGGAGCTGCTGGGCCTGGAGTCCGCCGCGGGCACGGCGTACCCGGGGGTGGTGCTGCTGCCACCGGAGTTCGACGTCCTGGAGGACAACGACGTCCACTGGCGTCCGATCGCCCGCGGGAACGGCCCGCGGGACGCCCGCGCCGCCCTCGCCTACTACTTCCGCGTGCTGCTGCCGAAGGCGACGCCGGACGGGTGCGCGCCGCCGAGCCCGGGCGAGCTGGCCGAGTACGCCCGCGCCGCCGACCGGGTCGAGGCGGGCGACGGCGTCGAGTTCGTGGCGTGCGGGCGGCGGTTCCGGATCGCCCACGTCGTCCGGATGATCCGCGTGGGTCCGGACGGCCCCGAGC
>NZ_SMKY01000427.1 GCF_004349235.1 Actinomadura darangshiensis
GGGGATGGCGGGCCAGTCCTCCGGCGGGTACGGGTGGATGCGGTGCTTGAGCATCAGCTCGACGCGGCGGGCGGTGGCCTCGACCTCATCGGCGGTGAGCAGGCCGGCGAGCCGGGCGCCGAGGGCGCCGCCGCGCAGCCCGGCCTCGACCCGGCCGAGCGCTTCGAGGGCCTCCGGGGAGAGGGGCTTGCCGCGCCACTGCCACAGGACGGTGCGCAGCTTGTAGTCGGTGGAGAAGCAGACGCCGTGGTCGCAGCCGTACACGCGGCCGTCGCCCGGCGGCAGCAGGTGGCCGATCTTGCGGTCGGCGTTGTTGACGACTGCGTCGAAGACCGCCATCCGGCGGATCGCGTCATCGTCGGAGCGCGACAGCGCGACCAGGTCGATGTCGGGGTCGGGCTCCACCCACAGCTGCACCATGCCGGGCCCGTAGGGGCCGTCGCGGTGGACGGTGGGCGGGACGGTGCCCCAGCCCATCTCCTTGGAGACCTCGTAGGCGGCGACCTCCCGCTCGGCGAGCGTGCCGTCGGGGAAGTCCCACAGCGGCCGCTCCCCCGCGACCGGCTTGTAGACGCAGTTGGCGGCCAGCCCGTCGTGCTCGACCGAGCAGTACAGGGTGGCGTTGGACGCCTGGACGAGCCTGCCCTCCACCGCGAGGCGCCCGCCCGACAGCAGCCGCTCGGCGGCGGCGACGTCGCGCGGGGACACCGGGCGGCCGCCCTCGTCCCGCCCGGCCGCGCCGTCCCGCCCGGCGGCGCCGCCGCGCCCGGCGGCGTCGCCCGCGGGTGCCCGGTCCCGGGAGGACTGCGTCATGCGCTCATTCTCCCGGCCACGAGGTCCATGATCCAGCACAGCGAGGCGTCATCTTCAGCCGAGGTATCCGTTCTGGCGGGGGCACACGTGCCCCTCGCTGTCGAGGGGCAGGCCGCACAGCGGGCACGGCGGGCGCCCGGACGCGACGACCTTCAGCGCGCGCTCGGCAAACGCGCGGGCCTGCGCGGCGCTGATCCGCACCCGCAGCACCGCGATCGCGGGATCGTCGTCGCCGACCTCGGGCTCCTCCTCGGACTCGGTGACCTCCTGCGCCTCGATCACGACCTGCTCGTCGTCGGGGTCCCAGGCGAGGGCCATCGTGCCGACCCGGAACTCCTCCTCCACCGGCTGGTCGAGGGGCCCGTCGTCCTGCAGCTCCGACGGCGCGACCGCAGGCACCACGGCGTCCCCGCCGGCGCGCCGCAGCACCTCGTCCAGCAGCTCCTCGAGCCGTTCGGCCAGCAGCGTCACCTGGAACTTCTCCAGGCCGACGCTGGTGACGCGGCGGCCCGCGCGCGCCTGCAGATAGAAGGCGCGGTCGCCGGGGCGCCCGACGGCGCCGGCGACGAAACGCTCCGGCGGATCGTAGGAGATGACGGGCATGGCAACGACCCTACGCGCCGCCGCCGACGACCGCGTCATCCGACCCGAGTCCGGCTTTCCCGGCACCGTCCTCCGCCGGTTCCGGCACCAGGGCGGCGACATCGCCGCCGGTGTCGTTGACCCGGACGGCGAACGGCCGCGTTTCGGTGTACCGGATCGCGGTGAGCGACGCGGGGTCGGCCTGGATGCGCTGGAACTGGTCCAGGTGCAGGCCGAGGGCGTCGGCGACGATCGCCTTGATGATGTCGCCGTGGCTGCACACCAGGTAGAGGGCGTCGGAGCCGTGCTCGGCGGCGATCCGCGCGTTCCAGTCGCGGACGGCGGAGACGGCGCGGTGCTGCGCGCCCGCCAGCGACTCGCCGGCCTCGCCGGGGAACCGGACGGCGCTCGGGTGGGTCTGGACGACGCGCCAGAGGGGCTCCTCGGCCAGCTCCTTGAGGGGCCGTCCCGTCCAGTCGCCGTAGCGGACCTCGCCGAACCGCTCGTCGGTCTCGATCTTCGCGACCGGCTCGGCGTGCCCGGCGGCGATCGCCTCGGCGGTCTCGGCGCAGCGTTCGAGGGGGCTGGACACGACCGCGGCGAGCGGGAGGGACGCCAGGCGCGCGGCGAGCGCGGTGACCTGCGCGCGGCCCCGCTCGTCCAGCCGGACGCCGGGCGTCCATCCGGCCAGCACCGGGCCGGTCATCGCGGTCAGGCCGTGCCGGACCAGGAGAAGCGTCGTCACACCGGCCACTCTAGGAGATCTTTCCGGGTGGCCGTCATGCGCGCCCGCCGGTCCGGGCACGCCCGGGATGCGGGACAATGCGACGTGTGATCGTCGACAAGGCCATCTACGCCGGCGGGAAGCGCCACGACATCGACGGCGACATCAGCGACGCCTTCGACGCCGCCCGCGCGGTCGGCGAGTGCTTCCTGTGGATCGGCCTGTTCGAGCCCGACGAGGACGAGTTCGAGCTGGTCAAGGACGAGCTGATGCTGCATCCGCTCGCCTCCGAGGACGCGGTCTCCGCGCACCAGCGGCCCAAGATGGAGCGCTACGGCGACACCCTGTTCGTCGTGCTGAAGACGCTCGCCTACATCGACGAGACCTCCGACATCGAGGTCGGCGAGATCATGGTGTTCCTCGGCCGCGACTTCGTCGTCACCGTCCGGCACGGCGCCGGGAACCCGCTCGGGCCCGTCCGCAAGCGGCTGGAGGACAGCCCGGAGCTGCTCGGGCACGGCGCCACCGCCGTCCTGTACGCGGTGTGCGACGAGGTCGTCGACCGGTACGGGCTCGTCGCGCACGAGGTCGAGGTCGACATCATCGGGCTGGAGCGGGCCGTGTTCGACCCGGCCGCGCCGGAGGTCACCGCGGACATCTACTCCCTCAAGCGGGAGGTGCTGGAGTTCCGCGGCGCCGAGGACCCGCTCGTCCCCGTCCTGCAGGAGATCGTGAAGGGCCGGGTCGCCGAGTGCGGCACCACCCGCGAGTACTTCCGCGACGTCCTGGACCACCTGCTGCGCGTCGACGCGCAGGTCGACGCGCACAACGAGCTGCTCAACAGCGTGCTGACCGCGCATCTGGCGCTGCTCGGCAAGCAGCAGAACGAGGACATGCGCAAGATCTCCGCGTGGGCGGCGATCATCGCGGTGCCGACCGCGATCGCCGGGATCTACGGCATGAACTTCGACCACATGCCGGAGCTGCACTGGTCCTTCGGGTACCCGCTGGTCATCGTCGTGATGGCCGTCGCGTGCGTGCTGCTGTTCCGCCGACTGCGCAAGAGCGGCTGGCTCTAGCCGCCGTCGCCGTCCTCGGGCGGCGTCTCCCGCGCGGACGGTGCCGCGCCGGCCGCCATGGGCGCGGCGAGCAGGACCGCCCACAGGTGCGACTCGGCGCCCGCCGACTCCATGCGCCGCCGCATCCGCTCCACGCCGCCGCGCGTGGGCAGCGCCAGCCACACCAGCAGCGGGTAGCCGAGGACGAACCCGGCGACGAACACGAGCTCGCTGTGCCCGACCATCGCCAGCGGCAGCCCCAGCAGGATCACGCCCTCGGCCAGCGCGAACCGCAGCAGCACCGCCTGCCGGAACATCATCAGCGCCGCCAGCGCCGCCGCCTCGCGCTCGTCCCGCGGCTCCATCGGGCGCGGCGCGCGCGGCCCGGCCAGCAGCGCCAGGAGCGCGGCCGCCGCGAGCGGCGGGTAGAGCCACGCCGGCGCCTCGCCTCCACCGCCCTCCACGATCAGCGGCATGATCGCCAGAATCAGCACGGGCGCGGCCAGCAGGGCCAGCATCATCAGGCGCAGCCGGCCGAGCTCGGTCCCGCCGCGCAGTGACGCGAGGTAGCCGGGGTCGTCGGCGGGCCCCGCGCCGAACACCGGCGCCACGGACGGCCCGCCGCCGCCCTCCGGCGTCTTCGGCGAGTACATCGAGAACGGGGGTGGCGCCATGGCTGCGCACTTTAGCCCGGCGGCGCCCGGCGGCAATAGACCTCACCAGGATCTTTGCGCGCGGCGAGAATCCGGACGTGACGGATGCTCACTTTTCGCGCGGGTCGCGCGGACCGCTACATTGACCGCCTATGAAGGAGCGTCACCTCGGGCGGAGCGGGCTGCTGGTGTCCCGGCTGGGCCTCGGCACCATGACCTGGGGCCAGGACACCGGCCCGGACGAGGCGGCGGCGCAGCTCGTCGCGTTCGCGGAGGCCGGCGGCACCCTGGTCGACACCGCCGACGTGTACAACGGCGGCGACAGCGAGCGGATCCTCGGCGCGCTGCTGCACGAGGTCGTCGACCGCGACGGCCTCGTCATCGCGACCAAGGCCGCGATCAGGCCGAACGGCCGCTACGACGGGTCCCGCCGGCACCTGCTGCGCGCCCTGGACGCCTCCCTCGACCGGATGGACCTCGACCACGTCGACCTGTGGCAGCTGCACGTGTACGACCCGGCGACGCCGCTGGAGGAGACGCTGTCGGCGCTGGACGAGGCGGTCGCGTCCGGCCGGGCCCGCTACGTGGGGGTGTCCAACTACGCCGGCTGGCAGGTGTCCAAGGCGGCGGCCTGGCAGCGCGCCTGGCCGGGCCGCGCGCCGGTCGTGTCCGCGCAGCTGGAGTACTCGCTGCTGCGCCGCGACATCGAGCGCGAGGTCCTGCCCGCCGTGCTGGACGCCGGGGCCGGGCTGCTGCCGTGGTCGCCGCTCGGCCGGGGCGTCCTCACCGGCAAGTACCGCACCGGCATCCCCGCCGGGTCGCGGGCCGCCGCCCCGCACTTCTCCGAGTTCGTCCAGCCCTACCTGGACGAGGAGTGCGCCCGGATCGTGGAGTCGGTGGTGACCGCCGCCGAGGGCCTCGGCCGCTCCCCGCTCGCCGTGGCGCTCGCGTGGGTCCGCGACCGGGCCGGGGTCGCCGCGCCGATCGTCGGCGCGCGGACCGCCGCGCAGCTCGGCGCGATCCTGGAGAGCGAGGACGTCTCGCTGCCGAACGAGATCCGCGCCGCGCTGGACGACGTGTCCGACCTCTCTGACGCTCCGGCCCACCCGTGATGTGCGGCGCACCCGTGATTCGTCCGTGAACCCCGGGGCCGTCCATGGCACGCTCGGGACGGTACACCGCCAACCGTGATCAGCCGCGACGGGAAATCCGTGACCGACACCCCTGACCACTCCCCTGACGACTCCCCGGACGAGGCGCCCTCCCCCGCCGAGCGGGCGGCGCGCGCCGCCGAGGCGATGCGCGCGGCCGAGGCCGCCGCGGGCGCCCTGGACCGGGAGCCCCGCGAGGCCGCGCCGGCGGCGCCGACCGAGCCCGCGCGGTCCCCGCAGGAGGGCCTGCAGATGCTCGCCGAGCTGTTCGGCGAGGCGGGCGTGCCCGCCTCGCTCGCCGCCCGCACCGCCGCGCGGCTCGGGCCGGACGCCGCCGGGCGGCTGCGCGCCGACCCGTGGCGGCTGCTGCGCGTCCCCGGCGTCCAGCCCGCGCAGGCCGACCATTTCGCCCGCGCCCTCCTCGCCCAGGACGCCCGGCCGGACGACCCGCGCCGCGGCGCCGCCCTCGTCCTGCACCTGCTGACCGAGGCGGCCCGCCAGGGCCACACGGTCACGCCCGCCGCCGACGTGCTGTCCGCGCTGGAGCGCGCCCGGTTCCCCGACCCGCGCCGCGCGGTGGAGGCCGCGCTGGACGAGGCCGAGGTCCTGTCGCTGACCGAGGAGCCCGAGTTCGACGAGGAGGCGTTCGACGAGGACGCCGAGCCGCCCGAGCCGGAGGAAACGCTCGGCCCGGCGCGGTGGGCGCTCGCTGAGGAGGCGGCGGCCGAGGGATTCCAGCGGCTCACGCTCACGGCGGCGCCGCTGCTGGACGACGCGGCCCTGAAGGGCCTGCGCGACGGCCTCGCCGAGGACCGGTCCCTCGCGCTCACCGCGGCGCTGCGCACCGGCGTCAGCATCCTGCGCGGGACACCGGACGGCCTCGCGCGCACCGCCCTCGCGATCGCCTCCGCCGCCGCGTCACAAGGCGTCCGGACCGCCCTGGCGACACCCACCGACCGCGCCGCCGCCGACCTCACCCCCGACC
>NZ_SMKY01000428.1 GCF_004349235.1 Actinomadura darangshiensis
CCGCCCCGCCCCCGCGAGCGGCCGGCCTGACGCCCACCCGGACTGCCCGAGAGCCGCCCGGAAGCCGCCCGGGAGCCGGCCGGGAAGTCAGCCGGAAGCCGCCCGGGAGCCGGCCGGGTAGTCGGCCGCCCTAACCCCTGTCGGGCAGGTCGTGGATAGGCATCGCGCTTTAAATCGGTGAGCGGCGGGCCGTGGACGGGCCGGGCGGTGGCGGCCTCCGTTTGACCGGCTACCCGGCTAGCCCGTAACGTGCTGAGGTCGAGTCGCATCGACGGAGGTACCGCGTGCCCGCCGGCAGCCCCTCAAGGAACGCTCGGGTGGGCCCCCGCTGCGGGGGACCGTACGCGGCCCTCGGTGCGAGATATCGAGCGTCAAGACCCTCAAGCCGAACGACCGCAGCACTGGAGCCTCAAAGTGAGCAAGCGTACCTTCCAGCCGAACAACCGCCGCCGCCACAAGAAGCACGGCTTCCGGCTGCGCATGCGCACGCGCGCGGGCCGCGCGATCCTGTCGGGCAGGCGCGCCAAGGGCCGCGCCCGCGTCGCCGTCTGAGCCTCCCCTCACTGTGCTGCCGTCCGGTAACCGGATGCGGCGGCGGGACGACTTCACACTGGCCGTCCGGCGCGGTCGCCGCGCCGGACGGCCAACTGTCGTAGTCCACCTGCTGCGCCCCGACGAGGCCCCGGCAGCGGCCGCACCGCCGCTGGTGGGGTTCATCGTGGCGCGCACCGTCGGGAACGCCGTCCTCCGCAACGCGGTACGGCGGCGGCTCCGGCACCTGATGCGCCCGCACCTCGACCGGCTCCCAGCGGGTAGCCTGCTCGTAGTGCGCGCCAACCCCCGCGCGGGAGAGGCGCGCCCAGACGAACTGGCCGCGGATCTGGAGTCGGCACTCGACCGGCTGCTGCGGCCCGCGTCCAAGGGGCGAGGATGAGGAGTCGGCAGGGGACGGCGTTCCCCGCACAGCATCAGACGGGCCCCCCGGGTCCCGTCGCGGCCGTGCTGATCCTTCTCGTCCGCGCCTACCGCCGCTTCTTGAGTCCCCTGCTCGGGCAGCAGTGCCGCTTCCAGCCCAGCTGCAGCGCGTACGGCCTGGAGGCCCTCCAGGTGCACGGGGCGCTGCGCGGCACGTGGCTGACGGCCCGCCGGATCGCGCGGTGCCATCCGTTCCATCCCGGAGGTCACGACCCGGTGCCGCCGAAGAAGCCGTCCCGCACCGGCCCCGCCGGGGAGTCCGCGGTACCGGCCTCGCCGGAGTCCGAGCCGCGGTCCGGCCTCGCCGGGGAGCCCGGGGACCCCCGGGCGCGATCCGCGGCGGCCCCTCCGAACCACGGCCGCGCGGAGAGCGGCCCCGCCCTAGCAGAGCCCAAGGAGCTGCCCGGTGCTTGACTGGTTGTACGAGATCGTCTCTCAGCTCATCGTGTGGATACACACGGGGCTCAGTACGGTCGTCCCCAAGGACAGCGGATGGGCATGGGGCGGTTCGATCATCCTCCTGACCGTCCTGCTGCGGTTGATGCTCGTCCCCCTGTTCGTGAAGCAGATCCACGCCTCGCGGAAGATGCAGGAGCTGAACCCGAAGGTTCAGGCGCTGCGCAAGAAGTACAGGAACGACAAGCAGCGCCTCAACCAGGAGGTCATGAAGCTCTACCAGGACAACGGCGCCAACCCGCTGTCGGGCTGCCTGCCGCTCCTGGTGCAGATGCCGATCTTCATCGGGCTGTTCCAGACGCTGAAGCGGATCTCGGACGCCAAGTCCGGGCAGAGCGTCTTCGCCGTCTCGTCCGACCTGGTGGCGAGCGCGCAGAACGCGAACATCTTCGGCGCGCACATCCCCGACACGTTCCTCAACGCGTGGGGCGCCGAGCCGAAGACCTGGAGCGCGATCATCATCACCGGCATCGCCGTGGTGATCAGCTCCTGCACGACGTTCTTCACCGTCCGGGCCAGCATGAAGCGGCAGCCGGTCGCCGACGAGGCCAACCCGATGATGCAGGCGCAGAAGATGATGGTCTTCCTGGCGCCGCTGTTCGGCCTGTTCGGCCTCGGCTTCCCGCTGGGCGTCCTCATGTACTGGGTCACGTCCAACAGCTGGACGCTGGCGCAGCAGCACTACATCTACAAGAAGTACCCGCCGCCCGGGACGGAAGGCGAAGCCGCCACGGCGGGGACGAGCACGTCCAAGCCGGGCACGTCCAAGACGAGTACGTCCAAGACCGGTACGTCCAAGACCAGTACCTCCAAGCCGGGCGCGAAGGCCGGTTCGAAGACGACCGGTTCGAAGACGACGGGTGCCAGGGCGGCGGGCTCGAAGACGGCCGCGTCGAAGAACGGGCAGGCGTCGTCCGGCATCAAGGGCCGGCTGAAGAAGGAGCCGGAGCCCGAGCCCGAGCCGGAGGAGAAGCCGAAGGCCGTCCGCAACCAGCCGACCCGCAAGTCGCGCAGCAAGCGCAGCGGCACCCAGAAGCGCTAGTTTGAACCCCGAGCACGTGCCGGAGAAGGAGACCCCGTTGAGCCAGCAGACCGACACCACCGAGGTCGACGTCCAGGCGCTCGAACAGGAAGGCGAGATCGCCGCCGACTACATCGAGGGCCTGCTCGACATCGGCGACTACGACGGTGACATCGACATGGACGTCGAAGGTGAGCGCGCCATGGTCGCCGTCGTGGGAGGTGCCCTGGACGAGCTGGTCGGCAAGCGCGGCGAGGTCCTGGAGGCCCTGCAGGAGCTGACCCGGCTGGCCGTCCACCGCCAGACCGGCAACCGCACCCGCCTCATGCTGGACGTCGGCGGCTACCGCGAGCGCCGCCGCGCCGAGCTGACCAAGCTGGGCACCGACGTCTCGGACGAGGTGAAGCAGGCCGGCGAGTCGAAGCCGCTGGCCCCGATGACCCCGTTCGAGCGCAAGATCGTCCACGACGCGGTGGCGGCCGCCGGCCTCCGCAGCGAGTCCGAGGGCGAGGAGCCCGACCGCTACGTGGTCGTCTACCCGGCCTGACCAGGTACTCGGAGGCACCTGAGCCTCCGAGCCGACCTGATGCAGACTGGGAGGCGACCTCAACCTTCCTGATGGACGTCGATGGCCCCGGCAGAGCTTCTGTCCGGGGCCTTCGCATGCCCCCACACGGAACGTCCTGAGTGAAAGTTAAAAGCAGGCCCCTCCCGCCCGGGGGCGGACCGCTTACCTCTATGGTCAAGCCCCTCCCACGTACCCGGGGGGCCAAACGAGACTTGTGGATAACTCTCCGGACGCCGCCGTCCAGGACCGTTGTCCACATGCATGAGAGGGCCCCGCGCCCTGGCCGGCGCGGGGCCCATGGAACTCGGTGTGCACCGCCGCCCTGGCACACCGAGCAGGCGTTACCGCCGGACCGTCCGGCGCCATCGGCGGCGCTGCTGCGGGACGCGGTCGCCGGAGTCCACGACGGAGGTGGAGTTCTCTTCCGCCGGGTCCTGGGCGTGCGCCGGGTCCTGCGAGAACGCGGGATCCTGCGCCACGTGGCCGTGCGGCACTCCCTCGTCCGCCGGATATTCGATCACACGTTCGACTCGCTCTCCTGGACGGTTGGACGGCGGCGGGTCCTCGATGACGCGCTCTTCCCGGATGAGGGTGCCCGGCTCGTCCCCGTAGGCGGGGTCGGCGCCGGCGATTCGTCCGGCGCGCCGCCGCGGACGCGTGTATCTGAGAGTGAAGCCCATGCTGATCAGGCCCACCACGATCAGGATCCAGCCGACCAGGTGAATGTCGATGCCGGCGAGATCGACGCGGAGGGCGAACGCGAGGATCGCGCCCAGGGCGATGAATGCGAGACTGACTCCGATTCCCATCTGTCGGAGCTCCTTCCGGGGGGACGGCGACACACAGCCCCTACCCGTCCCCTCCCGAATATGCAGTGGGGTCATGTGGTTCTCGCCATAGCGCAAGGGTCGGCCAACCGACGTGCCCAGTTATCCACAGGGGACGTTTCGCGTGTACGGCCCCACCGGTTTTTGTGGAACGATTCGTCTGGTGGGGATTGGACGTGAGATTTTCGGGGACGCGCTGCCGGTGGCGGAGCGGTACGCGGCGTTCCTCGCCCAGGCCGGGGTCGAACGCGGGCTCATCGGGCCGCGCGAGGCCGACCGGCTGTGGGAGCGCCACCTGGTCAACTGCGCGGTGGTGTCCACGGCGATACCGGAGGACGCCGAGGTCGTCGACATCGGTTCGGGTGCCGGCCTCCCCGGCATCGTCCTCGCGATCGTCCGCCCGGACCTGCGGATCACCCTGCTGGAACCACTGCTGCGGCGTACCACCTTCCTGACCGAGTGCGTCGAGCTGCTCGACCTGCGGAACGTCGAGGTGCGGCGGGCCCGGGCCGAGGATGTGACCAAGGAGTTCTCGGTGGACGTCGCCACGGCACGGGCCGTCGCACCCCTTGAACGCCTCGCGACATGGGCGCTTCCGCTGCTGCGTCCGGGCGGCGAACTCCTGGCGCTCAAGGGCGAGCGGGCCGCGGCCGAACTGGAGGAGGCGGAGACGGTGCTGAAGCGGTTCGGGGTGCGCTCCACGGAACTGCTCCAAGTCGGGCACGGTATGGTCGATCCGCCGACAACACTCGTCCGTGTGGTCGCCGGCCGAGCAGAGGTTGTCGGGCGACGACAGCGCGCGCCCCGGCGTGCCAAAGGGTCGAGGAAGAGGTCTTCATGAGCACGGGACCAGGACTGGGCGGGCCTGACCGCGCCGACGAATCCCCCGACGAACAGCCGTCCGGCCCGAGCGGGTCCGATGCGGAGGCGGGCGCGGAGACGCCGGCGCCCGGCGGGACACAGGGAGACCTGGAGACACCGCCGGGCAGCACGCCGTCCGGGCACGCGATGTGGGGTAATACGACGTCCGGTACAGCGGAGAACGTCGGCTATGTGCCGACGAACGCCGGCGCCCAGCCGCCGGGTCCGCGCAAGGGACCGAATCAGGGGGAGTCAGAACTCGTGCGAGAGGCGCTCAGGGACGCCAAGGTTTCACATGAAACAACCGTCACCGCGCTCAAGGCGATGTCGGGTCGCAGGGAGCGGGAGTGGCCGCGGCCGGACAGCTGCCGCATCATCACCATCGCCAACCAGAAGGGCGGTGTGGGGAAGACCACCAGTTCGGTGAACCTCGCCGCATCCCTTGCCATGCATGGCGCGCAGGTGCTCGTGGTCGACCTCGACCCGCAGGGCAACGCGTCAACCGCCCTCGGGGTCGAGCACCACGCGGAGATCCCCTCCATCTACGACGTCCTGATCGAGGACATGGCCCTGGCCGACATCGTCGTCCCGGCCGCGGAGATACCGAACCTGTTCTGCGCGCCGGCGACCCTCAACCTCGCCGGTGCCGAGATCGAACTCGTCTCCAAGGTGGCCCGCGAGTCGCGGCTTCGGCGGGCACTCGACGCGTACGAGACCGAAAAGTTCGATTATGTGCTGATCGACTGTCCGCCCTCTCTCGGGCTGCTCACGGTGAACGCCCTCGTCGGCGGGGACGAACTGCTCATCCCGATCCAGTGCGAGTACTACGCGCTGGAGGGCCTCGGGCAGCTCATCCGGACTGTCGACCTGGTCAAGGCGCACCTCAACCAACAGCTGAAGGTGTCCACGATCCTGCTCACGATGTACGACGCCCGGACGCGGCTTGCCGCGCAGGTGGCCGACGACGTCCGGAACCATTTCGGCGACGTCGTCCTCAACACGGTGATCCCCCGTAGCGTCCGGGTGTCGGAGGCACCCAGCTATGGGCAGTCCGTCATGACCTACGATCCAGGTTCGAGCGGTGCCCTCGCCTACAGCGAGGCCGCCTCGGAGATGGCCCACGGAGGAGCTGTCCAGTGAGCCAGCAGCGACGCGGTCTGGGCAAGGGCCTCGGTGCCCTCATTCCCACCGCCCCGCCCC
>NZ_SMKY01000429.1 GCF_004349235.1 Actinomadura darangshiensis
GTCTCGTGGGCTCGGGGATGTCGGGCGGGTCGCCCCACGCGGACGGGGACGGCCGCGGTGCCGGAAGCGGCCCCTGCACGGGCTCCTCGAACACGCGCTCTTCGAACACGGGCTCCTCGAACGCGCGCTCCTCGAACACGGGGATCGGCCCGGTCAGGGCATCCGCGCCCTCGGAACCTGGCCCGCCCGGGGACGTTCCGACGAACGGCCGTGCGAGCGGCACGTTCGGCGGCTCCGCGGGCGGCGGCTCGGGGGGCGCGCCGAACGGGCTGCCCGGCCAGGGCGGCTGGGCCGGCGGCTCCTGCGGCGGGGGCGCCGCCGCGTGCCGCCCGGACGGCAGCCGCAGCACGGAGCCGCCCTGGTCGTAGCCCTCCTCCAGCCCGGCCTGCGGGTTGTGGCGGGCGGCGCCGCCGACGACCGAGCCGACGGGGACGAGCGCGTCCTCGGCGCGGCGGGTGGTGAGGGCCGGCGCGCCGGCGGCGACGTCGCCCTCGTCCGGGACGACGAGGTCCTCGGGCAGCAGCACGATCGCGGTCATCCCGCCGTACGGGGACGTCCGCAGCGTCACCTTGATGCCGTGCCGGCGGGCGAGCCGCCCGACGACGAACAGGCCGAGCTGCGCGCTGTCGGACAGGTCGAACTCGGCGGCGGTCGCCAGCCGCTGGTTGGCGGCGGCGAGGCTCGGCTCGTCCATGCTGAGGCCGCGGTCCTCGACCTCCAGCGTGAAGCCGTGCGAGACGGCCTGCCCCTGCACCTGGACGGTGGTGTGCGGCGGCGAGAACGTGGCGGCGTTCTCGATCAGCTCGGCGAGCAGGTGGATGACGTCCGCGACGGCAGGGCCGACGATCGCGGCGCGGGTCATCGGGGCGACGTTGACCCGGGTGTAGTCCTCGACCTCGGACGCGGCGGCGCGGGCGACGTCCACGATCGCGACCGGGCTGCGCCAGCCGCGGCCGGGCGCCTGCCCGGACAGGATGATCAGGCCCTCCGCGTGCCGCCGCATGCGGGTGGCGAGGTGGTCGACCCGGAACAGGTCCTCCAGGTCGTCGGGGGTCTCGATGCGCCGCTCCATCGAGTCCAGCAGCTTGAGCTGGCGGTGCAGCAGCGTCTGGCTGCGGCGGGCGAGGTTCACGAACACGTCGCTGACGTTGCGGCGCAGCGTGGCCTCCTCGACCGCGCCCTGGATCGCGGTGCGGCGGGCCGCGTTGAACGCGTCCCCGACCTGGTCGATCTCGCGGGTCCCGAACGCCAGCGGCGGCGCCTCCGCGGCCACGTCGACCTCCTCGCCGCGGCGCAGCCGGCGGATCACGCCGGGCAGCCGGACGTCGGCGAGGTCGATCGCCTCGCGGCGCAGCCGGGCCAGCTCGCGGATGACGGACCGGGCGACCCACACCGCGAGGACGAGGGTGGCGATGACGGCGACGAGCCCGAGCACGCCCGCGAGGACGACGCGGGTGATGATCCCCTCGGAGATCGGCTCGGCGCGCTGCTCGGAGCCCGCGGACACCGCGAGTTCGAGGCCGCGCAGCCGGGTGAGGTTGGAGTCGGCGGTGGTCTTCCACAGCACGCCGGAGTTGGCGGCGGCGGACTTGACCAGGCGCGCGGACGCGGTGAAGCGGTCCTCCAGCGTGCGGAGCCGGCTGTACTCGGGCATCCCGACGACGCGCCGGTAGTAGTCCTGGTCGCCGGAGCGCAGCTCGGCCGCCGAGTACTCGTAGAGGGTGCGCTGGGTGCCGACGAGCTTGACGAACTCGGCGTGCTCGTCCGGCGTCATCCGGCCGGCGGCGAGCGCGCCGGCGAGCAGCGCGTCCTCCTGCGCAAGGGCCTCGCGGGCCCGCGTCAGCTGCGCCTCGTTGCGGGCGTCCTTAGCGACCTCGGAGTTGTCCAGCGTGGTGAGCGAGCCCTGCAGCGAGCCGACGTCGCCCAGCAGCGAGGTGTACTCCTCGAACGCGCGGGTCCGGTCGGTCTTGCCGGTGTCGATGGCGCGGCGCCGGTTCTCCAGCCCGTCGAGCTCCTTGAGGATCTTGTCGGCGAGCGCGCGGGTGTTCTCGGGCGCGGCGCCGCGGGCGGCGTCGTCGCCGGCGAGCCGGCGGAACAGGTCGGTCTGCCGGTCGGTGACCAGGCGGCCGGACTCCATCGAGGCGCGGTCGCCCTCCACGCGGCTGCCGAGGTAGACCATCGACAGGCGTCGCTCGGCCTGCAGCGCGCTGCCGAGCGCGCCGGACGGGTACCCGTAGTGGTCCTGGACGGTCTTGACGTGCCGGAGGTTGAGCCCCTCGCCTAGCGCGATGCTCGCGGCGAAGGCCCACAGCACGCCGAGCGCGACCACCGAGACGGTGACCATCAGAACGACCTTGAAGCGGATGGACCGGAATCGCGCGGCCTTGGGAGCCCGCCTGTGGCCGGCGGCTGAGTCCGTGGTGCGGCCTCGATTTGGCACTGCGGCTGAACTTTCACTCGTGCGGACGGCGGTCTGCTGCGGACGGTACCGAAGGACGACTGCGCGGAAACGGCTCGCGCGGAATGCAGGAGAGCCTAAGACCGTTCGCCGCCGTGTGTCGACAGTTTCCGGATCATCACGTTTTGTGCTCACAAACGGAGCCAAATACCCCTACGATGCCTCAGCGTGATGGTTCGTACTCCAGCCGCGACGAAAAACGGCCGCCCGCTGCTCCGCCCGCGCCGGGCCCTGCTCGCCGCGGCGGCGCTCGCCACGGCCGCGCTCACCGGCGGGTGCGGCGGCGGCTCCGGCGAGACCGCCGCGGCGCCCGACGTCCCGATGCTGCAGGAACTCGGCACCCCCGAGGGCCGGCTCGACCTCGTCGCCTGGACGGGGTACGCCGAGAACGGCTCGAACGACCCGAAGGTCGACTGGGTCACGCCGTTCACGAAGGCGACCGGCTGCCAGGTGCACACGAAGGTCGCCGACACCTCCGACTCGATGGTCTCGCTCATGCAGACCGGGCGGTACGACGGCGTGTCGGCGTCCGGCGACGCCAGCCTCCGGCTCATCTACGGCGGGACGGTCGCGCCCGTCAACACCGGGCTGATCTCCAGCTGGGACGACGTCGCCAAGTACCTGAAGAACCAGCCGTACAACTCCGTCGACGGGCAGATGTACGGCGTCCCGCACGGCTACGGCGCCAACATGCTGATGTACCGGACGGACAAGATCCCGCAACGTCCGACGTCCTGGAGCGTGGTGTGGGACGAGGACTCCCCCGCGGCCGGGCACGTCGTCGCCTACGACTCCCCCATCTACATCGCGGACGCGGCGCTCTACCTGAAGACGCACCGCCCCGACCTGAAGATCACCGACGTCTACGAGCTGACCGAGGAGCAGTTCGACGCGGCCGTCGGGCTGCTGAAGAAGCAGCGCCCGAACGTCAACCAGTACTGGGCGAACTACCTCGACGAGCTGCAGTCGTTCAAGAGCGGCTACAACTACGCGGGCACCGCCTGGCAGGTGACGGCGAACCTGGCCATGACGGACAAGGCGCCGGTCGCGACGACGCTCCCCTCCGAGGGCGCGACGGGCTGGTCCGACACCTGGATGATCTCCTCGAAGGCCCAGCATCCGACCTGCATGTACAAGTGGATGAACTGGATCACGATGCCGAAGGTGCAGGCGGAGGTCGCGCAGTGGTTCGGTGAGGCGCCCGCCAACCCCAAGGCGTGCCAGTACACCGCCAAGGGCTTCTGCTCGACCTACCACGTCGGCGATCCCGAGTTCTACAAGCGGCTGGCGTTCTGGAAGACCCCGGTGGAGGACTGCGGCGACGACCGCGGCAACGAGTGCGTCGACTACTCCCGCTGGGCCCAGGCGTGGACGCAGATCAAGGGGTGACCCGCCGCCCCGGCCCGTCCGGCCGCACCCTTCCGTACTGATCCGTCAGGGCCAGCGGAAGGCGGCGTTCTCGGACGGGACGTGGTGCGGCAGGTAGCACTTCGTCGTGACGTGCTCGTCCTTGCAGTCGAGGCACAGGTAGGTGCGGTGGCCGCGCAGGCCGCGGCCCCGCTCTTCACAGGGCGGGCAGACGCACGGCGACCAGCCGACGAGGACCCGTCCGGGAGCGAGCCGGTGCCCCGCCGGGCACACGAACGGGACATGGTCGCGAGTCTGCACAGCAGGACACTCTACTCGAACATATGCTCGATCAGCCAGCGGGCTTCATCGCGTAGCAGTAGTTCGACTTGCCCTTGAAGAAGTGGCGGGCGGCGGAGTCGCCGTACCGCCACTGGCAGCCCGCGTCGAGCTGCGCCCGCGACATCTTCGCCGGGTCGCGCTTGTGCGCGATGCAGTAGGCGCCGGGGCTCGGCGTCTCGCGGTACTCGACCCACTCCCAGCCGAGCTTGACGCAGTACGCGGAGAAATGCCCGGGGCCCAGCACCGTCCGAACGAGCTTCGCCTTGCGCGTCGGCGACGCCGAGGGGGCCGGCGCCGGCTTCGACGGGGACTTCGACGCCGTGGGCCCGGCCGTGCCTCCGGGCGCCGCGGTCTCGGGCCCGCTCCCGGCCCGGGTCGCGGTGGCGGCCGGTGTCGTCGCGGCGCCGGACGGGCTCTGCGGCTCCACGCCGGCGGCGTCCTTCCCGGACGACCCGCCGCCGGGGACGAGGACGACCGCGAACACGGCGGCCACGACCGAGGCGACCGCCGCGACCGCACCGGCGATGACGGCCTTGCGCCGCCCCCGCGGGCCGTGCGGCAGGGTGTCCGCGCGCACCGGCCCGGACTCGGGCGGTAGCACCAGCTCGGGTGCCGACCGGGCGTCGGGCGGCAACACGGGCGGGACCGGAGCGGGCATGGCGGCCGGGGCGCGGCCCGTCCGGAGGACGAGGCGGTCGAGGACGTCCTGCGCCGACGGGCGGCGCGCCGGGTCCTTCGCGAAGCATTCGGTGAGGAGCCCGCGCAGCGGCTCCTCCACCCCGGCGAGGTTCGGCTCCTCGGTCGCGATGCGGTTGAAGACGATCGGGATGGACTCGTTGCCGAACGGCGGACGGCCGGTCGCCGCGAACGCCATCGTGGACGCCCACGCGAAGACGTCCACCGCCGGGCCGAGCTCGCCGGGCTGCAGCTGTTCGGGCGCCATGTAGGCGGGGGTGCCGACCGCGCGGCTGACCATCGTCTGCGCGCCGGACAGTGCGCGGGAGATGCCGAAGTCGATGACGCGCGGGCCGTCCGCGCCGATCAGCACGTTGTGCGGCTTGAGGTCGCGGTGCACGACGCCGGCGTCGTGCAGGGCGACGAGGGCCGTGGCGGTCGCGACCGCCAGCCGGTCGAGCGCGCTGCCCCGGCGGGGGCCGCCGTCGGCGACGACCTGGCTGAGCGGCGGCCCGTCGACGTACTCGCTGACGATGTAGCGGCGGTCGCCGAACGTCCCCGAGTCGAGGACCTGGGCGGTGCAGAACCGCGCGACCTGCTTGGCCGCGTCCAGTTCGCGGACGAACGTGTCGAGGGTGCCGAGGTCGCCGGTCAGCTGCGCGTGGAACACCTTCACCGCCACCCGGCCGCCGTCCGCGTCGTGCCCGAGGTAGACGACGCCCTGGCCGCCTTCACCCAGTCGGGCGGTGATCCGGTAGGCGCCGAGCTCCCGTGGGTCGGCGGATTCGAGGGGCGGCACGCCAGCAGTGTAGGGGGCAGAGCCGCACAGAACCGGAGCAGTTCGCGAACCGCAGTCCACGGAGCACAGTCATGAGCGGCGGTTGATGACCAGAGCGCCCAGTGGGAGCGCCCGGTCGCACCGGTCAGCGGCACCGGTCAGCGGCACCGGTGGCGGGGGGTCAGTGGTCGCGGTGGGCTATGAGGCGGG
>NZ_SMKY01000042.1 GCF_004349235.1 Actinomadura darangshiensis
CCTCCGCCCCCGCCTCCGCCCGGCGGGCAGTACGTTCCGCCTCCGCCTGGCGGCCAGTACACGCCGCCGCCTCCTCCTCAAGCCGCCCCTCCCCAGCCGCAACCGCAGCAGCAGGGTGGCGCGATCTCCCTGACGAAGAACGCTCCGTCGGTGTCGCTCACCAAGCACGGCGCGACCTCCGGCCACATGCGCGTCAACCTCAACTGGACCGCGCGTGAGGGCGTCGCCAAGGGACGACTCGGAAAGCGTCGCCGCGGTGTCGACCTCGACCTGGACCTGTGCTGCCTTTGGGAGCTGCAGGACGGCCGAAAGGGCATCATCCATGCGCTCGGTGACATGGGAGCGCTGGACCGTCCACCGTTCATCAAGCTCGACAAGGACGACCGCACCGGGGCCATCGAGGCGGGGGAGAACCTCCACATCAACCTCGACCACATGGCGCAGTTCAGGCGGATCCTCGTGTTCGCCGAGATCTATGACGGCGCGGAGGATTTCCGTGGCCTGGACGCGATCGCCACGCTTTTCCCGGTGGGCGCGCCACCGATCGACATGCGCATGAACGACTGTGTCGACGCCTCCCGTGACGCGGTTCTGGCGCTCATCGAGAACGTGAACGGCGAATTGGTCGTGCACCGTGAGGGCCGCTTCGTTCTTCCGCCGCCCGGCCGTCCGCGCTGGGGGAAGATGACGGTCGACCAGGCGTACGCGTGGAACCTGGAGTGGGTCGCCTCGCGCGGCAAGGACTGAGCGTTCGGCCGCGTAGCCGAAACGCCCAGAGTGCTGCAACGGGCCCGGAACGTTGGCTGACCCTGCCGATCGTCCCGGGCCCGCTTACGCGGCCTTCACGTGGTCCGCGAGCTTCTTGTCGCGGGCCACCCTGACCAGCGCCGCCGTCAGCCTGGCAAGGTCCTTGTCCGGAACCTTGGAGGCGAGCTCGCCCGCGTCGGTGGGAAGGCCGAGCCGCTCGGCGCCCTTCTTCACCTGGTCGTCGACGTAGGGGCGAAGCCACGGCCAGATGGCCTGTGCCTCGCGGCAGAAGATGTCCACGCCGGTAGGCCCGATGCCAGGGAACTCCTGCAGCAGTTCCGACGCCTTCTTTGGGTCGCGCTCCGCCTCGATGGCGAGACGCCGCAGGTCGCCCTGGTACCTGTCCTGGGCGATCTCCGCCGTGTCCCCCAGGCGGGACGCGGTGCTCTCGTCGTAGCGGACGTAGTGGCCGCGTCCGAGCGCGTCGACGCGTTGCTGCCACGTCAGTTTGCTCATACCGCGTGCGGTGCCGCCTCCGGCCTCGAAGAGCTCCCGGGCGGCGGCCAGTGCGATCTCAGAGGAGATACGGGCACTGAGCAGGTTGGCCAGGACGAGGAGCTTGAACAGCGCTGCCGGCTGGTCCTTCAGCGGTATTCCAGCCTCTTCGGCGAACGTTTCGCCGGACTCGTGCAGCAGCTTCTTCACGACGGCATCCATGGCATCTACCTCCTGTTGCGCCGCCTACCCGAGCGGAGGGAGATGACTCATGCACGCGCGCGAGGCAGGGTCACAGAAGGCTGAGTTGGCCTTCACCGGCGAGCGGGTCGCGGTGCTTCTTCAGGTGCCGCCAGCGTGGGAGGTCGTCCATATACGACCACGACAGCCTGTGGTGCGGCGTCGGGCCGTGCTCCTCCAACGCCTTCTGATGGACGGGGGACGGGTATCCCGCACTGTCCGCGAACCCGTAGCCGGGGAACTCGCCGTCCAGTTCGGCCATGAGGCGGTCGCGGTGGACCTTCGCCAAGACGGACGCGGCCGCGACCGTGACCGACCGCTGGTCCGCCTTGACCTCGCACCGAACCCGCCAGGGCCGGCTGAGGAAATCGTGCTTGCCGTCGAGGATGACCACGTCGGGCCGCTCAGGCAGCGACTCCAACGCGCGGACTGCGGCGCGCCGCAGTGCCTCGGTCATCCCCACTTCGTCGATCTCGCCGGGTCCAGCCGCGCCGATGGCGTGGCCCGTGAGCCAGCCGGGGAGAAGCTCGGCGAACGACTCGCGATGCGCCTCGGCGAGGAGTTTGGAGTCGGTCAGCGCGATCGTCTTGTTGCCGCGTCCGGGCAGCGCAGGAGGCGGACTCAGATCGGTGACCGCGGCGCACACCACGACAGGTCCCGCCCAGGCGCCGCGTCCGACCTCGTCCACCCCGGCGATCGCGACGGTGCCGCCACGTCCGGACGGTGCGGCGCGCAATTCATGCTCGATCTCGTAGTCCGCGGCACGGGAGACGCCCTTGGCGGCAGCAGAAGCGGGGACCAGGCCAGGCAGGGCACTGGTGGAGTCGGTCAATGGGTCTCCTCAGGACAGGGAACGGCCCGCGGCACCGATCGTAGAGGCGCGGCTCCCTGCACGCGCGGAGGCTGCCGGTCAGAGCCAGCCGTTCTGGCGTGCCGTGCCCACCGCTTCGATGCGGTTGCGCGCGCCCGTCTTGCCGATGGCGGCGGACAGGTAGTTGCGGACCGTGCTCTCCGAGAGGTGCAGCCGCCCGGCGATGTCGGCGATGGTCGATCCGTCGGCCGCGGCGGTCAGCACGTCCCGTTCCCGGTCGGTCAGCGGGTTCGGGCCCACCGACAGTGCCGCCGTGGCCAGGGCCGGGTCGACGACCTGTTCACCGGCCAGCACCCGCCGCAGGGCGGCGACAAGGTCCTCGATGGGCCCGTCCTTGACCAGGAACCCGCGTGCGCCCGCCTCCATGGCGCGGCGCAGGTATCCGGGCCGCCCGAACGTGGTGACGATCAGGACCTTGCAGGCGGGCAGTTCCCGGCGCAGGTCGGCGGTCACGTCCAGGCCGCTGCGGCCGGGCATCTCGATGTCGAGCACGGCGATGTCAGGGGTCGTCCGCAGTGCCTCGGGCAGTACCTGCGCACCGTCGCCGACCTGTGCGACGACCTCGATGTCGTCCTCCAGGCCGAGCAGCAGTGCGAGCGCGCCCCGCATCATGCCCTGGTCCTCGGCGAGCAGAACTTTGATCACGGGCCTCATTTTCCACCGGCGCCCAGGGCCGACGCGACGGGGACGGTGACGCTGAGCAGGAAGCCGCCCTCCGGTGCGGACCCCGCCTGGACCGTGCCGGAGACCGCCTCCATCCGCTCCGACAGGCCGCGCAGACCGTGTCCGCCGGCCCCACCGATCCCGCCCTTTCCCGTGCCGTCGTCCTTCACCTCTAGGACGGCATCATCCTCGTCTATCCGGACCGTGATTTCGCAACGCGCGGCGCCACTGTGCCTGATGACGTTGGTGACTCCCTCACGTACGGCCCAGCCGAGGAGAGCGTCCTGCTGGGGCGGCAGTGGCGGGCCCGTGCGCCGGACGATGACGTCCACCCCGGAGTCCGACAGCGCGACCCGTGCCGCGTCCAGTTCGTCGGCGAGCCCGCGGCCGCGATAGCCGCTGACGGCCTGGCGCACCTCGTCCAGGGCCTGCCGGCCCACGGTCTCGATGTCGGCGGCCTGTTCCGCGGCCACCGCAGGGTCGCGTTCGGCGATGCGACGGACGGCCTGTGCCTTGACCACCATGAGGGACAGCGTGTGGCCGAGCAGGTCGTGCAGGTCCCGGGAGAATCGGAGCCGTTCGCTCGCCACGGCCGCCTCGGCGAGTTCCTCCCGGGCGTCGCGAAGCAACCCGATGACGGTGAACAGGCGCAGGATGACCGCGGTGACGATTCCCGCCGTCACGGTCCCGTACCAGTTGGCCGCCAGGGCGCCGTTGTCCTCCCCACCCACCCAGCCGACCAGGACGCTCAGGCATGAGACGGTGCCGATCCCGATGAGCATGTGCAGTTCCGGGCCCTTGGCCCTGCGGGGCATGTGTCCCACGACGACGCCGGTGGCGAGCCCGAGGAGCGGGAACAAGGTGAACCAGCGTCCCTGGAACCCCAGTGCGGCGGCGGACGCGACACCCGTCTGAGCGACGAGCAGCAGAACCGGCACTCGCATCGGGAAGCGACCGTCGAACGAGGTACGGACGACGGCGAGATGCAGGAACGCGAACGCGGCCAATGCCAAGGCGGCGAGCCACAGGGGATGGTTGTGCCCCTTGGCCATGTCCCACACCGGCCATACAAGAACGATGAGCCAGAACACGAACGCTTGGCCACCGGGACCATTGCGGTCCACCTGCTCCAGGTCCAGGTCGGGAACACGCCGTTGCGGGGAGCCCTTCCAAGGGTTCACCTGTCATTCTCCTCGTTCACGGGGACACGCTACGGGGCCGGAGGTTCATACCGTCCGGGACGAGCAGCGATAGCCGTACACGGCGAACGCCGCGAAAACGGCCGCCCATCCTGCAAGGACCAGCACCCCGGTCACCGTCGGGGCGTTGCCGTCAGTGACGCGCCAGGAAAGCTCTCCGTACCGATTGATGGGCGTGGCGGTCGCCACGTGCTCCAGCCAGCCGGGGAACTTGGCGATTGGCACCCACAGGCCGCCGAGCAAGGACAGGCCCATGTAGCAGACCAGACCTGCCATCTGCGCTTGCTGCCCCGTGAGCAGGTAGCCGACGCCGATGCCGAGCACGGCCATCGGCGCGATGCCCACGAAGAGCAGTACGAGTACCGACGCCCATTGGGCGGCGCTGAGCGACACGTCATTGACCAGGGCGCCCGCCAGGCAGACCGAGACGATCGGCGGGACGGTGCCGACCATGGCGGTCAATGTCCTGCCCACGACCACCTCGAACGGGCGCAGGGGAAGCAGACGCAACTGGCGTATCCAGCCGAGCGGCTTGTCCTCGGCGATGGCCACGCCATTGCCCATCACTGCACCGACCGCGCCGAACCCGGCCATGCCGACCATCGCGTAGGCCGCCGCCCCCTGATGCCCGGACTCTCCTGTCAGGTCGAGATTGGTGAAGACCAGATACATCGTCAGAGGCGACACCAGGCTCAGCACCAGGTAGCCCGGGTCGCGCAGCAACCGAAGCATTTCCAGCCGGATGTAATGCACGATCATCGCGCGTCCTCCTGTGATCCGGTCAAGGTGAGGAACGCCTCTTCCAGGCCGGCGCCCGTCACCTCCAGGTTGCGGACGGCCCCGGCACCGGCCAGCGCCAGCACAGTCGCGTCCGAGTCGGTGGTGTGCAGCTTGGCGCGGTTGCCCCGGACCTCACTGCTGACCACACCGGGGAGGCCGTCCAGCGTCCCCATGGAGCCGTCGAGGTCGAAGCTGACCGTCCGTCCGGGTACGCGCTGCTTGATGTCGTCGCTGGTGCCGTCTGCGATGACACGGCCGCGGTCGATGACGACAATCCGGTCCGCGTGGGCGTCGGCCTCGTCCAGGTAGTGCGTTGAAAAGAGCACGGTCCCTCCTTGCGCGGCGTAAGCGCGAACGCTCGCCCACAGTTCGCGTCTTGCCTCGATGTCGAGCCCGGTGGTCGGCTCGTCGAGCACGAGGAGTTCGGGTGCGCCCGCAATGGCTATGGCGAATCTGACGCGTTGCGCCTGCCCGCCCGACAACTGGTCTGCCCTGCGGCGTGCCAGGTCGGTGACGCGCGTGGCCCGCATCAGCTCGTCCAGGGGAGGGACGGCTTTCGCTCGTGCGCGTGCCTTGGCCGCGTAGGAGCGGCGGACAAAGGCGAGCAGTTCGCGGACGGTCACGCCACTGATCAGCCGCCCGCTCTGCGGCATCGCTCCGATCCGGCCGTCCCGTACGGCTCGCTCTGGAGACGTACCGAGGACCTCGACCGTGCCGGAGTCGGGCGCCAGTAGTGCCAACAGCATCGCGATCGTCGTCGACTTGCCGGCACCGTTCGGTCCCAGCAGCGCCACGGACTTCCCTTGGTCGAGCCTAAGGTCGAGACCGTTCACCGCTCGCACGGTCCCGTAACTCTTGGTCACGCCGGCCAAGACCGCCGCCCCTGCCATTTCCGTCGTCTTGACTTCCATGACGAAGACGTTACGAATACGGCCGGAGGTGGCTGCAGAGCAGAACATCCACGTCTGGGCGGGACAAATGTCCTGGTGCGTGGACTGATCTGTGCTCCGGTCCGCGCCGGGCCGGATTGGTGGAAGCCAACGAACCGGGCGCGGGGAGTCCCGTTCCGGGCGGTCCTGCGCTTTACTCGCTCTTGATGGCTTTGTTCGGCAGGTCCCGCTCCCGCCCGGCGAAGGACGCCGCTGCGCGGGATCTTTTCGAGCGCCTGAGATGGCGCTACTTCCAGGTCACCCCCGGGGTGAGGTTCCTGGGGGCGCTACTGGTCGCGGCGCTCGTTCTCGCCGCGACGGTCGTCCTGGACGGGCCGATCCTGGGCGCGGCCGCGTTCACGGTGATCCTGCTGGTCGTCGTCCACCTGACGCTGCGCTCGCCCACGGGGATGGCCGTGGTCGCGGTCATCCTGTCGTGGCTGGCACTGTCGGTGCCGCTGGGGAGGCTCTACCCGGACGACGGAAAGCCTCCCTATCTGAGTCCGACTCTGCTTCTCGGAGCGCTGGCTCTGCCCGTCGCGTTCGTCGCCTTCCGCCTGCGCGGGTACGCGCCGTGGCGGACGACCCTCCTTGCGCTGGCCGCCGCAGGGGTGGTGACGGCGGCGTTCGTCAATCCGCTGCCGGAAGCGAGCGTGGCGCCCGCTTGGGCGGCGGCCTTGGGCGTCGTCGCCTACCGCTGGGACCGGGCCAGGCGCACGGTCCCCGCAGAGGCCTACGAGACGGGCTGGGTTCAGGAGCAGGAGAGCCCGAAAGGGGACGGCATGGCAGGGCCGCGCGAACGGCCGGACAAGCCGGGCAGGCCCGAACAGCGCAATTCCGGTGAGGGCAGCGGGGCGGGGGCGCAGGCGGCGCACGACCAGCGTGCCGCCGCGCAGGCCGCCGATGCCGCGGCCGTGCCCGAAGCGAAGGCGCCGCCGGAGCGCCGGACGGAGGAGTCGCCCGACATCTCCGTCGCGGACGCGCTCGCGGAACTGGAGAACATGATCGGGCTGGAGCCGGTCAAGCGCCAGGTCCGCTCCATCGCCGCGTCCATCGAGGCCGCGCACATGCGCGCCGCCGCGGGGGTGCCGACCGAGAAGCCCATGCGCCACTTCGTCTTCGTCGGGCCGTCCGGGACGGGCAAGACCACCGTCGCCCGCGTCCTGGCCAAAATCTTCTACGCATTCGGGCTGCTGCCGGAGCCGGCTCTGGTCGAGGCGCATCGCGCCGACCTCGTCGGTGAGTTCCTCGGTGCCACGGCCATCAAGACCAACCGTCTCGTCGACTCCGCCCTTGGCGGGGTCCTGTTCATCGACGAGGCGTACAGCCTGGTCAACTCCGCCGAAGGGCAACCCGACCGGTTCGGGGATGAGGCGGTCCAGACCATGCTCAAGCGCGCCGAGGACGACCGCGACAACCTGGTCATCATCCTTGCGGGGTACGACGCGCAGATGGCCGAGTTCCTCGACTCCAACCCTGGGCTGGCCTCACGGTTCGGCACCCGCGTGCATTTCCCGTCGTACCGTCCCTCAGAGTTGCTGCAGATCGCCGACTACCACACGGGTCTCCGCGAAGACCGGCTCGATGCGGAGGCCCGCGGACGGCTTTCCACCCGCTTCGAGGAGGTCGAACGGCGCGGCATCATCGACGACCTGGGCAATGGAAGGTTCGTCCGGTCGCTGACCGAGGCGGCGGCGCGCGCGCGGGACGTGCGCGTTGTCGAAGCCGTCTCCTCGTCGGGGGAACCGGCCAGGCCCACGGCCGACGACCTCGTCACCGTGCGGGCCGAGGACGTCGAGACCGCCTTCGCCGAGGTCACCGAGCGGTTCCGCGGCTACGCGGAGACGCCCACGCTGGACGAGGCGCTCGGCTCCCTCGACGCGATGATCGGCCTGGAGCCCGTGAAGCGGCAGGTCAGGGAGATCGCCGCCCAGCTCCAGGTGGCCAGGATGCGACAGGAGCAGGGGTTGGTCACCCGCCCGCCTACACGTCATTTCGTCTTCACGGGACCGCCCGGGACGGGCAAGACCACCGTCGCGCGCGTTCTCGGCCGCATCTTCGCGGCGTTCGGCCTCCTCGCCCGCCCGGAGGTGGTCGAGGCCCAGCGTGCCGATCTCGTCGGTGAGCACCTCGGTGCGACGGCACTGAAGACCAACAAAATCATCGACTCCGCCCTGGGCGGGGTCCTGTTCGTGGACGAGGCGTACGCGCTCAGTAACCCGGGCTACTCCGGCGGCGACGCGTTCGGCGCGGAGGCGGTGCAGACACTGCTCAAGCGTGCCGAGGACGATCGCGACCGCCTTGTCGTCATCCTGGCCGGTTACGAGGCAGACATGGGCCGCTTCCTGTCGTCCAACCCCGGGCTCGCCTCCCGCTTCGACGTGCGCGTGGACTTTCCGTCCTACGGGCCTGACGAACTGCTCCGCATCGCGCAGCTCATCGCCGAACAGGGCGGTGACCGATGGGAGGAGAGCGCCCTTGACGACCTCGCCCTCGTGTTCCAGCGCGCATGCGGGACGGGCCGGATCGACGAGCTGGGCAACGGGCGCTTCGCACGCTCCATGTACGAGAAGGCGTGCGCGCGCCGTGCGCTTCGAGCGGCCCGGCTCGGCTCCGCGGCGACCGCCGCGGACCTGACGCTCCTCCTCACCGACGACGTCCGGGACGCCTTCAACGAGCTGGCCCAGCGGCTGGCCTGACCCACCTCCACACCCGACCTGCGAAACGGGTCGTCTAGGGTGCCAGCGTGGATGAGCGCGACGAGCCGACCGAGTACCGGCAGGCACGGTACGAGACACCCGACGGCGCCACCGAGGTGCTTCTGATCCGGCACGGCGCGTCTGCGCCGGCCCGTCCCGACCGGCCCTTCCCGCTCGTGGACGGCCAAGGCGACCCCGAACTCGCGCCAGAGGGACGCGAGCAGGCGGAGCGGATAGGTGAGCGCCTTGCCGAAGAGAAGCTCGACGCGATCTACGTGACGCCTCTGCGCCGGACATCGGAGACGGCGGCACCCCTGGCCGGGCGTCTCGGATTGGAGCCTCATGTAGAGGCAGGTCTGCGCGAGGTCCATCTCGGCGACTGGGAAGGCGGATTGTTCCGCAAGATGGTCGCCGAGAACGATCCGGTCGCGCAGCGGATGTTCGTCGAGGAACGCTGGGACGTCATCCCGGGAGCGGAGTCCGGCGAGGTATTCGCCGGACGCGTCGAGGAGAGCCTCACACGGCTGGCGGCGGCGCACGCGGGCGGCCGGATCGCGGTGTTCACCCATGGCGGCGTGATCGCGCAGGCGCTCGCCGCCACGACCGGCTCCAGGCCGTTCGCGTTCCTTGCCGCCGACAACGGATCGATCTCCCGGCTGGTGCGGCTAGGCGACCTGTCGTCGATCCGCGGGTTCAACGACGTCTCGCACCTGGACTGGTCCGTCCCCGCGCCGCTGACCTAGGAGCGGAACCGGAGCCGCTGCCCGGGACGCAGTTGCGCGGCTTCGGCCACCGAAGCGGAGGCGAGCACCGCGACGACCGGATACCCGCCCGTGGTCGGATGGTCGGCCAGGAAGATGATGGGCAGCCCGCTGGGCGGCACCTGCAGGGAACCCGTGACCATGCCCTCGCTGCCCAGTTCGCCGTCGCGCGCGCGTACGAGGGGAGGCCCGTCCAGCCGCACGCCCACGCGGTTGCTGTCCGGCGACACTTCGTACGGCGTGGACGTGAGCGTGGCCATGGCGTCGTCGGTGAACCAGTCGTCACGGGGACCGGGCAGGATGCGGAGGATCGGCGTCTCCGGAATGGCCGGCGCAGGCGCGAGGTCCACACTGATGTCCGCAAGGCCCTCGGAAGAGCCGATGGGCAGACGGACACCCGGCGAAAGCGGTGCCGGGCCCAGACCGGACAGGAGATCGGTCGAGCGGCTCCCCAGGACCGCATCGACCACGACACCGCCTCGCACGGCGAGATAGCTGCGCAGCCCGGACGAGGGCGTGCCGAAATCGACTTCTGCACCGGCCGCCACATGACAGGGCGCATGCGTCCCGTAGGCGCGGCCGTCGATGCGCAGCGGAACCGGAGCGCCGGTGACCGCGATCCAGGCGCGGCCATGGAAACGCAATGCCGCCCCACCGAAGGTGAGTTCCACACCAGCCGCGTCCTCGGGATTGCCCACGAGCCGGTTGGCGAGCCTGAACGCGCGCTCGTCGGCGGCCCCGGACCGTGGGACGCCGAGGTGGGCACGGCCGGGCCTGCCGAGATCCTGGACGGTCGCCAGCGGCCCGGGCCGCACGACCTCGATCAAGGACGCTCCTTCGCGACGAACCGGACGCGCGTACCCGGCCGGAGCAGGGACGGCGGATCCCGCGACACGTCCCACAGGCGGAGTCCGCTGTGCCCGAGAAGCCGCCAGCCGCCCGGCGACCGGGACGGGTACACGGCCGCGTACGGTCCGGCGATCGCGACCGAACCGGCCGGAACGGCCGTCCTGGGGGACTCGCGCCGGGCCACGTGCAGCGCCGGGTCCAGCCCCGACAGGTAGCCGAAGCCGGGGGAGAAGCCCAGGTAGGCGACCGTGTACGAGGCCGCCGAATGCCTGCGGACGAGCTCGTCGCGGGACAGCCCGGTGAGGTCGGCGACCTCGTCCAGATCCGCACCGTCGTAGACGACGGGAATCTCGACCGGGTCGGCATCGCCCTCCGCGTCGCCGGGCAGCGGCAGCCGCGGCAGGCGTGCGGCCAGGCGATCCAGGTCGGCCGAGGCATCGGCGACCACCAGGACGGTCTGCTCCCCGGGAACGACGTCCACTACCCCCGGCAGGGGCGTGTCCCGTAGGGCCGCGTTCAGCCGGTGCGCGGTCGCTAGGTCGCCGGTCTCCACGAGCAAGGCCGCGTCACCGGCCCGCAGCACTCTCACGCGAACGGCTCCAGCGCGACCCCGGCGTGCGACAGGGCCGACCGGACGGAGCGGGCCAGAGCCACCGCACCGGGGGTGTCGCCGTGCACGCAGATGGAACGAGCCTGCAAAGCGACCTCACTGCCGTCCACGGCGACGACAGTGCCGTCGACCGCCATCCGTACCGCGCGCTGGACGACGGCTTCCTGGTCGTGGACGACCGCCCCCGGTTCCCGACGGGACACGAGCGCGCCCGCCGGCGTGTAGGCACGGTCGGCGAAACACTCGGCGACCACGGTGAGCCCATCGGCGACCTCGTGCACCGCGGACGTGGGCAGGGTCAGCAAGGGCAGCGACGGGTTGTACGCCCGTACCGCGTCCGCCACCGAGCGGGCCTGGGCAGAGTCACGCGTGACTCTGTTGTAGAGCGCCCCATGCGGTTTGACGTAGGACACGCGTCCGCCTTCCGCGCGCGCGATGCCGTCCAGTGCCGCAAGCTGGTAGAGGACCTCGGCGGTCAGTTCGGGTGCGGCGACGTCCATCTCGCGGCGGCCGAACCCGGCCAGATCCCGGTACGACACCTGAGCGCCTATGGTCACCCCGCGCTCGACGGCCGCCGCACACACCCGGCGCATGATGAGCGGGTCGCCCGCGTGGAAGCCGCACGCCACGTTCGCGCTCGTGATGACGTCGAGCAGCGCCAGGTCGTCGCCCAGCTCCCAGATGCCGAACCCCTCGCCGAGGTCGGCGTTGATGTCGATGACCGCCATGCCCAAGACCTACCACCGATCCCCGTGCCTCAGACGGTCTCCTCGTGCACGTCCTCGACCTCGTGCCGGGACGCCCACGCCTGGTACACGCCGCGGTCGAAGAGCTCCAGCCCGAGCCCTTCCGCCACTGGGGCCTTGCCGCCGCTGTACTCCACCCGCAGCCAGCCCTCGTGTTCGCCGAGCACAACGAACGGCTCGCCACGCCACGTGCAGTGCGTCGTCACGTAGTGGAGGTGGTCGACGTCCGCCAGAGGCACCACCTGGACGTAGCGCTCAGGTGCGATCTGGCGGAACCCGTCGGCGTGCCGCGCGGCGTAGAGCCGGACACTGTCGCCGTCCGGGCTCGCCTCGTACTCGGCGCCATGCCAGGCCGCGTAGAAGCCGTGCCGGACGCTCATCCGCGTCCTCCCGGCAGTTTCACGAGCCACCTGCGCAGATCCGCGTCGTAGCCGGCCGCGAGTGTCTCGGCACCGTGCGCGTCGAGCCGGTACATCTCGGCGCCGTGCGGCAGCCGCTGGCTGTCGACCTTGAACTCCGGGATGGCGGGCCCGTCCCCTGGCGTGTACCCCGACCCGGGGAACGGCGCCTTCTCGATCACCCAGCCGCCCGGAATGATGCCCATGCTCCACTCGTCGATGCCGCCCAGCGGGCGCCGGAACAGAGCGGGCTTCACCGCCGGCCAGCGGAGCATGAAGATCTGCTCGTCCGCATACGTGAAGGGCGACCCTTCGTAGACCAGTCCCAGCGCCCGGATCAGCGCCGCGGGCGACGTTATCTCCCGCACGTCCTGTAGCCGGTGGACGTAACCGGCGACCAGGTCGTATCCGCCCTCCAGGTAGTGCTGCACATGCTCGGGCCGTACGACCTTCTGCATGACCACGACCTGGGAGGCGTCGTCCGCAGGCGCTTGCTGCGACGGTGCGCTCCGGGCTTGGGCCGGCGTTTCGCGGGCGACGCCGCGAGCACCCTTGCCCTTTCGCTCGCGTTGGCCGTAGAGGGGCGCCACCGGAAGGCCGTGTGGGTCGCTCGGCGTTTCGCGGGATGGATTCGGGCGTCCGGCGGGCTCGTGGACGGGCAGCCCACGGGGGTCGACCGGGGTCGCCCTGGGAGCCGGAGTCTCCGGACGGCGCTCTCGCGGTGGAGCGGAGGGACGCTGCCCGTGCGGCGGGGCGCCCATCGCGGGGCTCGGCTGAGGCTGAGTGGGAGCCGGCTCCCGCGGAGCCGGAGCCGGAGCCGGAGCCGGAGCGGGTGCCGGAGCCGGAGCGGGCGCTGGAGCCGGAGCCGGGGTCGGTGCCGTCGGCTGCGGTGCCGTCGGCTGCGGCGGCTGCGGAGCCGGCGGCCGGGACACGGGCGGGGCTGTGGCCGCCGCTGCGGGCGCGGGAGCCTCGGAGGGTGTCTCCGGTCGGGGCCGGCGCGGTTCGGGTCTCTGCGGCGACGTGGCGGCCCGCCGGCGATCGGCCGCCGCGCGCCGGCGGGACCGGGTGCGCGTCGACGGGCCGGCCACATGGACGTCCGTCGGAACCGGAGGCGTGGGGGTGGCGGCGGTCCTGGGCTCCTCGGGTTCCAGGAGCGCGTTGGCGTCCAGGTAGCACGCGCTCGGAAGACCGGGATTCACTGCGAGCTGCCACTCCGGGTGAGGCCAGTGCCGGGACAGCTCCGCCAGCGACGCCTGCCGGTGATGGACCGCCTGCCCCTGGAGGGAGCGGTCCATCGCCTCGGGCGAGGTGAACGCGAGGACGAACGTGCCCTCGCCGAACTGCGCGGTGGCGAACTGGTACTCGGCCGCCCCGGGGTCGCCCGGCGATGGAAGGTACAGGACAGCGCGCGCGAGAAGCTCCAGGTATCCGTGCTGATCCCCGAGTTCGCGGGCCTCGGTGAGGGCCATCTCCAGGCTGGAGCCCGACGGCCGCGCACGGCGCGCGGAGGACGACGCGGAACGGCCCTGGTTCTCGGGCACGGCCAGCGGGATGCCGAGCCCTGGCAGCGCCAGCGGCCCGCCCTCAGCCCCGGACTTGCTCGCCTGGTAGACGAGCTCCAGCGGGGACTCGACGCGGTAGACGTCGCGGAACGCGCCCATCATCTGCCCGGCGAGCAGAGCGGACGCCTCCAGGAGCTCGGCGGACGCACGGCCACCGCGCTCACGGAACGTGTGCCGGTCCCACCAGTTCTTGCGCTCCTCCTCGTCCGGCGGTTCCCAGCCGAGCGCCCTGAGCCTGCGCTCCTGGCGCGGGGCCAGCGGACGGGGCAGGAACGCGCTGCCGACGGCCTCGGCGTCGAGCACCCCCTCGGACCTCATCGCCTGCACGTAGGGGAGACCGCTCGGCCCCTGCACGATGAGGAACGACGTGATCGGCAGCCGTGAAAGCTCCAGTGTCAGCCGTTTGGCGAAGTCGTTCCAGTCCACTCGGATCCACTTTCACGTCCACGGGGCGGGGATTCCGTACTCGACGGTAGCCGAACGGTGCGTCACTCGGTCCAGGGAGCCGGTACGGCGTCGGCCCGTACCTGCGCCCAGACTCCGCCGATGGCGTCGTAGATCGCGACGGGCGTCCGGTCCCCCTCGCCTGCCGAACGCCAGAGGCGGGTTCCGTGCGGCGGCCGCAGCGGGACGCCGGCGGGGCGCCGTTCCGAAGCGGCGGCTTCGGCGGCCTCCCCGTCGGGTGGGGCGGCCAGGGGGAGCGCAGCGGCGGGTTCCGGTTCCGGGGTCTGCGGCGGAGGGATGCCGGCGTCGAGTGCCGCGCGCAGGTCGGCCGTCGTGTAGGGGTCGATCGCGGTGTGGGAATCGTCGTGCGGACCGTCCACGCCTGGGACGGAACCGTTCGCGACGGGGGTCGAGCCCCCGGCGACCGGGTTCGGCCCAGAGAGCGCGTTGGGGTCGACCGTTCCGTACGGGTTGGGCACGTCCTGCCCGGCGGCAGGGGGCACGTCCACGCCACTGGCGTCCTGTTCACCGTGCAGACGGCCGATGACCGACGAGTCCAGGAGGACTTCGCTCGGCAGGCCCCAGTTGATGGCAAGCCGCCACATGGGGTCGGGCCAGCCGGCGGCCAGCCGCGCGAACGAGGTGCGCCGGTACAGGCCCGGATGCCGGTCACCGGTGCGCGCCAGGGCACCGGGCGAGGTGAACACCGTGACGTAGGTGCCGCTCCCGATCGTGATGGTGGGGAACTCGGCGCGGTCGGGGTCCTCCACGGCGGATGCGGTGGCGGGCAGGACCAGGTCAGCGTTCGCCAGCAGCCTGAAGTAGGTCGTGTTGTCGCCGTTCGCCTTGGCCTCCGCCAGGCGCGGTTCGAGGAGTTCGGCGTCCACCCCGGGGACCCCCTGCGATTGCAGCGGCATCGGGTTCTCAACCGGAGGAGGACCGGCCGGCAAGGGGTTCGCCTCTGGGAAGCCCTCCGGGAGGCCAGGTGGGAGACCCTCCGGGAGGCCAGGTGGGAGGCCCTCCGGGAGGTTGCCGCCGGACGATGCGCGGCGCTTGTTCACGCGCGACGGGTCGGCCACATCGATCCCGAAGTCGAGGAGTTCGATGAGGCCGGTCCCATGCCGGTGGAACGACTCGTACACCAGATCGGACGGGCGCCGGACGCCTTGGACGTCCCGCAGTGCCGTGACCATCACGTCGGCCAGCCGCGAGTAGTCGGCGTCGGTCACGGTGAGCATCCCGCCGGGCATGCCCGCCTCGGGCAGTTCCGTCCACCAGTTGCGCGGGGCAGGCTCGGCGGGCGGACGCCAGCCCGCGTCGCTCATGACCTCCTCGTCGGCCAGCGTGAGCAGCAGGGGCCCTTCGAGGAAGTTGTTGCTGACGGCCTCGGCGTAGAGCCGGTCGGGCTCGCGCATCGCCTGGACGTAGTGACGGCTCTCATCGCGCTCGCGCACGATGAGGATCGTGTCCCGTTCGAGACCCGCCAGCTCACGTCCCAGCCGCCGGGCGAACTCGGACCACTCCAACAAGATCACTCCCTACGACCGGGGGCCGGCCCGGCCCCCGCGAGACCATGCCCGGGAACCGATGATTGTCGCCGGGAGCGCCGGGCGCAAACCGGGAGTTCACTCGGGTGGGGGTTCGTGACGAAGCACACTCAGGGCCTCGCGGAGCGCTTCCGGATCGTGCCCGGAACGGTCGAGGACGTCGATGAGCCTGTGCAGGATCTCGTGGCGTTCGTAGCCGACGTCCAGCAGCGATTGGGCCGTGTCCCACAGTTGCGGAGGCTCGCCCCGCCACAGCTTCTCGGTCACGCGTTCGTGCGCGTCGAGGTGGTCTTCGCCACTGCCGGGATGCTCGAACTCCAGGATGACGCGGCGGTCCTCGGGGTCGGCCGGGTCCAGTTTGGACAGGTCGATGTAGCCGTGCCGTCCAGAGCGCCTGTGCGTGCCGGACAGGAACGGCAGGGCGAACGCGCGGCGGGGGAGGGCCTCCAGGTCGCCGTCGGGCAGCAGCCGGTCGACCAGCTCGCGGTCGAGGCCGAATGCGGACGGATCCCGGTACGCCTCGGCGAATTTCCCGGTGGCGTCCCAGAGGGCGTCCAGTGTCGCCCTGATGCCTTCCTCGGGCAGCCCCGTGCGCTTCCCGGCCCACCGCACCCACGCGGCCAGGACGTGGGGGACGGCCTCCTGTTCCGACGGGGAGAGCAGTACCTTCCGCGGCAGCCAGTCGAGGAGGAACATCTCGCACTTGACCGGGCTGACCCGCAGCGGCCGTCCGAAGTCGTGTGCGCAGCCGTAGTCGATGATGCGGTCGATGCACCGGCTCGCGGCGGAGAGGTCCGACAGCTCCTCCGCCTCGTCCGAAGCGAGGAAGCGGGCCGCGATCGTCGCGCGCCTGTCGCGTCCGTAGACCGGCGGCTGGGGCAGACGTCCACCCGGCGGAAGGATGTCCACGCGCGCGCGGACGAACGCGTGGTAGGTACCGAAGTTCTCGTTCACCGGCGGGTGATCGATGTCGTCGGTGAGGTCGAGAGCGCTCTGCAGCAACGCCTTGGTGTCGCGTGGGTCGAGTTCCTCGAATCGCATCAGGGGGTTGTTGCGGCCTTCGCGGCGGCAGTGGTCGAGGAGCTTGTCGACCCGGGAGGAGACCCACGCGTCCCGGACCATTCCGCTCGTCGACGGCTTTCCGGTGCGCACGGCAGGTGCGAACAGGCCCCCGGACGGCTGCACGGCCCCGGCCTTGTTGCGATCGACCAGGATGACGAGGGCGTGCCGTTCCGCCCCGCCGTAGGTGTAGGTGCAGACGATGGAGTCCTGGTCGCCGTAGACGTCCCTCGACACGAAGCACGCCTCGGGTTCGACCATGCCCACGTGGTCGGCCCACCCAGGCCTGGCGACGCCGTCGGCCATCAGTTGCAGGGCCGCGCGTTCCGCCTTGGCCGCCTGCCGTGGGGTGCCCATGTAGGCGATCCCTGTGAGCAGTGCCAGCGCCGCCGGTGTCCCCGCCGATCCGGCATAGCCGACCAGGGCCTCGCCGATGACCTCCTCGACGTCGCCGCCCGGTACGCGTTGTCCCCACCACGAACCGAGGATTTCGCTGACGATGAGTTCGGCGTCCAAGGGGCTGCGCACGGCGAGCAGTTCGCGGGCGTGCTGGAGCATGCCATCGAAAATCGCCGAGACCTCGTCCGGGGGGTGCGGTCCGTCCCGGGCAGGGTCCCCGGAGGAGCGGCTGCGGGGACTCACCCTTCTAGCTTCTCAGATCCGGCGCGGGCGGTGGTGGGGACACGGCCGAAGACCGGAACGGGCCGCCGCCGCGCCATCGGCCGTCTCGGCTCAGCCGTCCACCCCGCCGGCGGGGTTCCGCCCAGAGGGCGGCTCCGATTTCAGGATTCCGGTGAGATGTTCACGCGCCATCCGCTCGACCTTGGCCGGCGTGGCTTCGAGCCCCAGATGGGCCATGCACGCCTGGACGTCGGCCACGCACTGGTGGACGGCGTCCGAGGGGAAGGTCGTGAATTCGTCGCAAAGCCGGCGAGCGAGCGCGTCGCGGGTCTCGCTCCGGTGATCGGCTAGTGCAGGCATCTACGCACACACCTCCGCGCACGGGGTTCCGGCGGACGGGGACGCCGCCGGGGGCGAGACGGAGCGCGACATGGACCGACCCTGGTATGGGAGCTTCCGTGGAGAACTCCGCCTCGATGTCCCATTCCAGCGCTTTTACGGGGAGAGTCAAGACATACCCGGACGTCGTTTCGCAAAATTCGGACCGGGTTCACCGGAGCCGTCGTCCGGATCGCCGTCCACCGTCCTGACCTGCGCGTCTTCCTGGCTGTTCGGTGATTTTCCACCGGCCTCCCGTGATCTGCTCACGGCGCCGGCCCAGTCCACGTGATGGCGTGCCGCCCAGTCGGGGTCCACGCGCCCGGTCAGCATCCCGGTGAGGGCGCCGCGGTCCCGGGACGCCTCCCACAGGTGCCCTGCCGTCACCACGACGATGATGAGGAAGAGCCAGTCGTGGACGAACGTCGCGCCCGTCCGCCACCGATCGCCCCACGGCCCGGGGAACGTCATGATCTCGCCGGTGCCGAGCATGATGAGGATCGCGCCCGCCGTGAACGCCGCGTTCAGCTTCTGGCCCGCGTTGAACTTCCCCACGGGAAGGATCCCGCGTCCGCCCTGCACGGCCCTGCGGTCGCCGCGCTTGAGCCACTCCCAGTCCGCCGGGACGAATCTGTTCAACCGGCCGAGGTCGGCCCGGAACGCCCGGGACAGAAGACCCAGAACGATCGGCACGGGCAAGGCGAACCCGCACCACACATGGACGGTCTTCACCATCTCCCTGCGGCCTACCAGGGTCGACAGCACAGGCACGTAGAGCAGCGCCGCGGTCGCCAAACACGCCAGCATCAGCAGTGCGGTGACGTGATGGATCGACCGTTCCGCCCTGGTGAACCGCAGAAGCCACCTTGATGGGTCAGGTCGGTTCATCGTCACGCCCGTTCGACCGTCCCACCCAGGCGTCCACGTCGTAGCCGAGATCCTCCCAGTAGCCGGGCTTCACCTTGTCGGTCAGCTCGATTCCGCCGAGCCACTTCAGTGACTTGTAGCCGTACATGGGCGCCACGTAGAGCCGCGTGGGCCCGCCGTGGTCGTGCGTGACCGGCTTGCCGTCCATCTGGGTCGCCACGAGGACGTCCCGGCGGCGCGCCTGTTCAAGCGTCAACGACTCGGTGTACACGCCGTCGAACGACGTGAACCGCACAGCCTTGGCTTGGGCGGACACTCCGACCGCGTCCAGCAGGTCGGGCAGTGCCACGCCGACCCACCGCACGTCGGGTACCCGCCACCCCGTCACGCACTGGAAGTCCTTGTCGAGCGTCATCTGCGGGAACCCCGCCAGATCGGCCATGCTGAACGACCGCGGCTTGCCGACGAGGCCGGTAACGGCCACGTGGTGGGTCTCGACGCTGTGCCGCTTCACGCCGGCGGTGACGGAGTAGTAGCGGAATCCTCCGGCGGCCGGCAGGACATCGCCGATCGGCCCCACCGGCGCCAGCGTCCGCGCCACCCTGTCCTGGACGGACGCTCCCACGGCGACCCCCGCCGCGCCGAGGCCGAGCATGCCGAGCACGACCCGGCGTCCGACCGGGCTGCCTGCGGCTCGTTCCTCCTCGTTCACCTCTCCATTCGAGCACCACGGCCCCGCGCCCGCCAGGTCTCCCGGATCCCCGTAAGACTTCTGACAGATCTGGACACCGCCCTAAGCTTGAGCCCATGGCCACGAAGGTTCACCTTGCACAGCGTCCCGAAGCCGACGAGCTGCTCGGACGTAGCCCGCTGGCCGCGCTGGTGGGCATGCTGCTCGACCAGCAGATCCCGATGGAATGGGCGTTCTCCGGTCCGTACACCATCGCCCAGCGGCTCGGCGCCGACGACCTGGACGCGCACGAGATCGCCGCCCAGGACCCCGAGCGGTTCGCGGCGCTCCTGTCGGAGAAGCCGGCCGTCCACCGCTATCCCGGTTCGATGGCCAAGCGCGTGCAGCAGCTGTGCCAGTACCTCGTGGACCAGTACGACGGGGACGCCGAGAAGGTGTGGGAGGGCGCCGGCAGCGGCAAGGAGCTGTTCAAGCGGCTCAACGGCCTCCCCGGCTTCGGGAAGCAGAAGGCCCAGATCTTCCTGGCGCTGCTGGGGAAGCAGTACGGGATCCAGCCGGAAGGCTGGCGCGAGGCGGCCGGCGCTTACGGTGACGAGGGCTCGCACCGGTCCGTCGCCGACATCACCGGTCCCGAGTCCCTCGCCAAGGTGCGGGCCTTCAAGCAGGAGATGAAAGCCGCCGCCAAGGCCGCCAAGTAGGGGAGACCCGGAGCGGCCGCGGCAGAGGTGCGGCGGCCGGAACTCGCCGAACGATTCGAGTTGACGCCCTGTGACGCCGCAGCGCCGTAACATCTCCTACTCGCCGACCCGGCGGGCCGCCTCCGCGTCCTTCCGTGACGGTGACCGAATCCGACGAGTTCGTCCGGGGCCGAAGGGACAAGGATGTTCATCAGGGCTTCCGTACGCGGCGAACCATCGGGATGATGATTACCTGACTCCGACCGGTGTTGTGATGGAGGCGGGAGCGCTAACCTGCTCCCATTCACTCATAGTGATGAAAACTTGCCGCGCGGTACGGGACCCTCTGGGGCGGAGGTGTTGTCCTTGAGCACCGAGACGTCCGTCCCGCATCCCCGCGTCTCAGGGGTGGAGGGCCAGCCCATGGATGCGTCCGACGCCGCACTGTACGTGACCTTGCTGAAGGAAGCCCCCGGTGGGCTGGCGTTCTTCGATCCCGAGCTGCGCTGCCGCCGGGCCAACGACGCGCTGGCGGCGCTGCTGGGCGTCGCCGTGCGCGATCTGCAGCAGCGCAGACCGTCCGAGGCGCTGCCCGAGGTGCTGGCGTCGGCGTTCGAGGCGGCGCTGCGGAAGGTGATCGCCGAGGACCGTCCGGTGAGCGACCCGGATCTTGTCGTCCCCGCCGACGCGTCCCAGGGGACGTCCGGTGATGCGTCAGGCGTCGCCACGGCCGTTGAGGAGCGCATCCTCGCGTGCACGTGGCTCCCGGCCAGGGGCGGCGACGGAGAGTGCCTGGGCGTCGTCCTGACGGCCTTGGACGTGACCGAGCGGCGCAGGGCGGAGGAGGTCATCCGCCGCAAGGAGCAGCGCTACCGCTCGCTCGTGGAGGCCAGCGCCCAGGTGGTGTGGGTCGCGGCCCCGGCCGGCGGCGTGATCGACGACGCGCCGGAGTGGCGTGCGATCACCGGCCAGACGCCGGACGACTACGCGGTCGGCGGCTGGCTGACGGTCGTGCACCCCGAGGACCGCCCCCGCATCGAGGCGGCCTGGGGCGACTGCGTCGAGGAGAACCGGGTCTTCGAGACCAACTACCGCATTCGCACCAAGAGCGGCACCTACCGGCACTTCGACGTGCGGGCCGTCCCGATCTGGCAAGGCGACGCGGTGATCGAGTGGGTCGGCGCCAACACCGACGTCACCGGGCAGCGCGAGGCCGAGGAGATGCGGGGCCGGCTTACCGAGCAGCTGTCGGCGGCCGCGCTGCGCACCGCGCGCTTGCAGCAGGCCACGTCCATGCTGGCCGAGGCCCTGACCGTCTCCCAGGTCGTCCAGGTCATCACCGAGGTCGGACGGTCCGCCATCGGCGCCGACTACTCCGCGGTCGCGTTGCTGGACGACGACAAGCTCCGGCTCAGCATCGTGGCCCCGTCCCAGCCGGGAGCGGAGGGCGAGACCGCTTCCGCCTCCCGCGACGCGATCAAGGTCAGCGACCAGACCGTGATGTCGGTCGCGGTGCGTGAGAGCCGGCCGTTCCTGGCCGAGCATCCCGACAGCCTGCGCCTGCAACTGGGCCACGGCGAGCGGGATCTGTTCGCTCAGCACACGGAGGAACGAGCCTGGGTGGGTCTGCCGCTCCTCGCGGCCGGCGCGCCCATAGGTGCACTCCGTTTCTCGTTCACCCGGCCTAGGGAGATCACCGAGGAGGAACGGGTCTTCCTGGAGGCGCTCGCAGGCCAGTGTGCTCTGGCCGTGGAGCGGGCCCTGCTGTTCGAGCGCGAGCACAAGACCGCCGAGGAGCTCCAGCGCAGCCTCCTGCCGAGCGACCTCCCGCAGCTGCCGGGGATGGTCCTCGCCGCCCGCTACAACCCCGCGACACGCCACGTGCAGGTGGGCGGCGACTGGTACGACGTCTTCCGCCTCCCCGACCAGCGGCTCGCGGTGGCGGTGGGCGACGTCATGGGCAAGGGCGTGCTCGCCGCGGCCGGAATGGGCCGCGTCCGCAACGCCCTGCGCGCCCTCGCGCTGAACGATCCGCGTCCCGCCGCCGTGCTGGCCGGCCTCGACCGGCTCTTCAGCGCGACCGAGGACGAGGAGCAGTTCACCACCGTCGCGTACGTGGTCATCGACCCGGTGTCCGGGGAGGGAGAGTTCAGTAACGCGGGCCACCCGCCGCCCCTGCTGATCTCGCACGACGCGCCCGCGCGCGTGAGCACCCTGGAGCCGGGGACGCCCCTCGGATGGCCGAGCCAGCGGCAGCAGACAAGTTTTTCCATCGAGACCGGCAACACTGTGGTGTTCTATTCCGATGGACTTGTGGAGAACCGTAGGCGTGGGGTGGACGCCGGGCTGGACGAGCTTGTCGCCGTGGCGGCGGACGCCCCACCTGAAGTGGTAGGAGATCCCGAGAGACTCGTCGACTTCCTGGTCGATCGGATGCTTGCCGGGTATGAGCAGGTAGACGATGTGACCGTGCTTGCCCTGCACGTCCCGCCCGAGCCCGTGTGAAGCCGGCCGAAGACGGCACGAAGTCGGTGTAGCGCGTTCGAAGGACCGTCCGGAGCCCTCTAAGGTGGAGTGTTACCGGGTAGGACTTCAGGGTGGAATGCGCAGCAGTGCCAGAATGCTTGACCCAGAGAGAGCGGGTACGCTGCGGTCCCGCACCGGGAGGTCCGCTCCGTGTGTGGTCCCACCCAGTGTGAGGCCGAGCCCGTCAGGGCACTTGGGTCAACCAAGCCACACGTTCGTTCGAGAGGTATTTGTGTCGCCTGCTAGCTCGACCTCGAAAGCGTCAGATCTGCACGATCACGTCATCGCGCAACTGATCGAGCGTGGACGGTCCCAGGGTTACCTCGAAGCCGACGACGTACGACGTACGTTCGAGGAGGCCGACATCCCCGTGTCGAAGGCCTCCAGCATTCTGCGGAGCCTCAGCAAGGAGGGTGTGACCGTCATGGTGAGCGCTGCCGACTCCGCGGCGCCCAAGCGTCCGCGCAAGCGTGCGACGCAGCCGGCACGCAGGCCCAAGACCGCCGCCGCCGCCAAGGAGCAGCCCGACACGGTGACCGCCGTCGTCGGGGACGACGCTCCGGAGGAGGCCGCCGCCGAGCCGCGCCCGGCCGCGCCCAAGCCCGGGCCGCCCAAGCCCGCGCCGCCCAAGAAGGCCGCGCCCGCCAAGGGCGCCAAGGCCAAGGGCAAGAAGGCCGCGCCCGCGAAGAAGGGCGTCGTGCAGGCGGCGAAGCCGGAGCAGGGCAAGAAGGCCGACGACGCGGACGTCGACGACGAGGTGGTGGTCGACCTCGACGAAGACCTGACCGACCTCGACGTCGAGCTGGAGACCGACAACGACACGGCCGCCGAGGCCGAGGAGTCCGAGACGCCCCGCGCGCCCGAGGAGGACGAGGCCCCTGCCGCGCCCGCGGCGAAGGTCGAGCCCGGCGCCAAGAAGGACACCCCGTCCGAGGAGGAGGGCTTCACCCTCGGCGACGACGACGAGGACGCCCCCGCGCAGCAGATCGCGGCCGCGGGCGCCACCGCCGACCCGGTCAAGGACTACCTCAAGCAGATCGGCAAGGTCCCCCTGCTGAACGCCGAGCAGGAGGTGGAGCTCGCCAAGCGCATCGAGGCGGGCCTCTTCGCCGAGGAGCGCCTCGCCGTGTCCGGTCCCGCGATGTCCGAGGAAGACCTCGAGGACTTCGAGTGGATCGCCGAGGACGGCCGCCGCGCGAAGAACCACCTCCTGGAGGCCAACCTCCGGCTGGTCGTCTCGCTCGCCAAGCGCTACACCGGGCGCGGGATGCTGTTCCTGGACCTGATCCAGGAGGGCAACCTGGGCCTGATCCGCGCGGTCGAGAAGTTCGACTACACCAAGGGCTACAAGTTCTCCACGTACGCCACCTGGTGGATCCGGCAGGCGATCACCCGCGCGATGGCCGACCAGGCCCGCACCATCCGCATCCCGGTGCACATGGTCGAGGTCATCAACAAGCTGGCGCGCGTGCAGCGGCAGATGCTCCAGGACCTGGGCCGCGAGCCCACCCCGGAGGAGCTGGCCAAGGAACTCGACATGACCCCGGAGAAGGTCGTCGAGGTCCAGAAGTACGGCCGCGAGCCCATCTCGCTGCACACGCCGCTCGGTGAGGACGGCGACAGCGAGTTCGGCGACCTCATCGAGGACTCCGAGGCCATCGTCCCGGCCGACGCGGTCAGCTTCACGCTGCTGCAGGAGCAGCTCCACTCCGTCCTGGACACGCTCAGCGAGCGTGAGGCGGGCGTGGTGTCGATGCGGTTCGGCCTCACCGACGGCCAGCCGAAGACGCTGGACGAGATCGGCAAGGTGTACGGGGTGACCCGGGAGCGCATCCGGCAGATCGAGTCCAAGACGATGTCGAAGCTGCGCCACCCGTCCCGGTCCCAGGTCCTGCGCGACTACCTGGACTGATAGCGGAGAACCAGGGCCCTGTCGATGCGGCGGGGCCCTGTTTCGCGTCGTCAGTCGTGCAGGATGACGTCGAGGTCGGTGCCGTTCAGTTCGGCGGTGTGGCCGAGGTCGGCGACGGCCTTCTGGAGTTCCTCCGGGGTGCGCGGTGACGCGCCGGTCTTGAGGAGGTCGTGGGCGATCCGCCCGCGGGTGGCCTTGGCCATGTGGCTGACGACGGTCCGTTCGGGGGCGCCCCCCACGAGCCGTTCCCGGAACACGCGTACGGCGACGGCCGGGCGCGGCGGCTTCCATGCGGACGCGTACGGCCCGGACCGCATGTCGACGATCAGGTCGTCGTCCAGGCGGAGGGCCTCGCGCATCGCCGGGCGCCACAACGCTCCCAGACGGCCCTCAGACGGCAGCGACACCGCCATCGCCAGTCGGTAGGGCGGGACGCGGTCGGTGAGCCTCAGCGCGCCCCACAGGCCCGAGAAGACGATGATCTGCTCGGCGGCGGCCTCCGCGTCCAGGTCGGCGAGGTCGAGGTTGTCGTAGAGGACGCCCGTGTAGAGCCGCGCCGCCGGCAGTGCCGGTGCCTCGTGGAGTGCCTTGTTGCGGGCCAAGGCTTCGGCCACCTGGCCGGCAGGCAGGTTCAGTACGTCTGGAGCGTCGTCCCGCCGGCACGCCTCGTCCAGGGCCGCGAGGACGCGCTCGCGGGCCTGGGTGAGGCCGGGGAAGCTCAGCGACGCAAGGTCGAGGGGCGGACCGTCCCCATCGGTAGCCTTCTTCTCCGACGGCGGCAGCAGGATGTGCACATTCCCCCCGAAAGCGGTGACTCGATGACGCGGTTCCCGGAGCTCGGCAGGCTCGTCGCCGAGGCGTGGCCCGCGCCGTCCAGCCAGGATATGGGCGGCTGGCTGCTACGCCATGCCGAGGGCGTGACCAAGCGGGCCAACTCCGTCCTGCCTCTGGGCGACCCAGGGGAGGTGGGCCACGCCGTCGATCAGGTGGAGGGCTTCTACAGCGCCCTGGGGCTGCCGACGGTGTTCTCGATGGACGCCCAAGCGAGACCGGACGGTCTCGACGGATTCCTGGAGGGACGCGGCTACGAGATCGTCGATCCGACGCTCGCCATGGTGACGGATATAGCCGGCCCTTACGAGGAGGACGGTGTGGAGGTCGAGCAGACGCCGTCCAGGGAGTGGCTCGACCTGTGGTGGTCGGTGGACGGCCGCTACCACCACCAGCTGCCGACGGCGGAGAAGATCCTCACCGGTGTACCGGCGGGCTACGCCTCCCTGGACGGCGTCGCCGTCGGCCGTGGCGTGCCCCAAGGCGAGTGGCTCGGCATCTACGCGATGGCCGTCGCGCCAGAGGCGCGCAGGCAGGGTCTAGGACGGCGCGTCCTGCGTGCGCTCCTCGCCTGGGGTCGCGACCAGGGATGCGGACGGGCGTACCTGGTCGTCGTCGAGCGGAACGCTCCGGCGCGGGCGCTGTACGAGGCGGAGGGCTTCGTGCGGGCCGGCGGCTACCACTACCGAGTGAAGAATGTCACGTCCAGGTGAGAACTTAGTCGATCTTGTGATCCGCCTCACCTGAGTGCATTTTCATCACTACGATACGCGATCATTCAATTACGCTGTGAAGTCATGTCCAATTGGCTCGGTGAAGGGCCGAACGGGCGGAATGCGAACGGCGGCCACCGTCGCCGGTGACCGCCGTCCTGGGGCTCGTGCTATTGGAGGGCTACCGCTCGTCCTCCTGGGCGGTGGCCGGGGTTTCGTTGAGCCGGTCGGTCTCGTCCTGAATGTCGGCCCCGTTGGAGCGGAGCGCCTCTGCGTACTTGCGCCCGTGGTGGGCGCAGAACAGAAGGTCGCCGCCGCCTACAAGGACTGCACGGACGTAGGCCTGGGCGCCGCAGCGGTCGCATCGGTCGGCGACGGTCAGCGGCTTGGTTGGGGCAAGGGCTCCAGTCACGGCACCTTCCTCATGCTCGGGGTCGGTACTTAGGACAACATCTAACCCGACGCTGGCGTTCCCAACCTGGTTCTTCGTACGCCCACAGCAGAATGGCCCAATAAGTGACCGAGGTCACATTAGACGGCATCCCACCGGAACAACCGGACGGCGATCAGCGCGCCGACGACCGCGACGCCCAGCAGAACGCCGATTTGCGGCAGTGCGGAGGACGGCCCCAGGCCGCGGCCCATCACATTCAGCATGCCTTCGTTGAGATACCGCAGCGGGAAGATGTACGACAGCGTCCGCATCCAGGCCGGCGACGCGTCCAGCGGGAAGAACGAGCCGCCGAGGAACGCCATCGGCAGCACCACCAGCTGCGTCACCGCCTGGGCGGTCTCCTGCGTCTTGGCCCAGGCGCCGATCAGCATCCCGATCGACAGGAAGGCGAGCACGCCCGCGATCACCATCGGGATCGCCATCCACCAGGCCCCGCTGAGCTTCAGTCCGAACATCGGCAGCTGCGCCACCACCACGAACAACGCGAACTGGACGAGGGCTATGGCGAGGCTGACCGCGACACGCGCGGCGAACACGGTGGGTATCGGCGCAGGGGACAGCTGGAGGCGGCGCAAGATGCCCTTGGTCCGCCACGTCACCAGTGTCTGGGATGCCCCGAAAACGCCGGCCGACGCCAGGGCCCAGCCCAGGAGACTCGGCGTGAAGAACTGGATCGCCTTCAGCGAGTCGTCCTCCACCTGCTTGTTGGCCACCGTGAAGGCGGGGGGCTTGCCGGTCGCCGACACGTTCGCCGACTCGACGATCGAGTTCATCAGCCCCCGCACCGTCCCCGACTTGACCTGGTCGGCCGCGGAGTAGTGCACGACCAGCCGGTTTCCGTCCTGCTCGACGACCGCGTCCGCGTCGCCCTTCTCCACCTTGCGCAGGGCGTCGGTGCGGTCCGACGTCTTCTTGACCTCCATGACCTTGCCGAGCTGGTCGGATCCGCCCGCCACGGCCCGGTCGATGATCGACGCCTGGCCGACCTCCAGGACCTTCACCTTCGACGTCGTCTGGTGACCGAAGATCCCGCCGAAGATGACCAGGAACATCAAGGGGAACAGCACCGTGAAGAACAGCGCCGTGCGGTCTCGCTTGAAGCCCAGGAACATGGCCCGCGACAGGCTCTTGAAACTCTCGTACGTGCTCACGCCCTGTACTCCCGTCCGGTGAGCTCCAGAAAGACGTCCTCAAGGGTGGCGCCGCGGATCTGGACGCCGTCCAGCGCGTCCTTGGCGGCCATCGCCGCGACCACGGCGGACGGGTCGCGCGTGGAGATCGTCAGCGAGACGCCGTCGTCGCCGGCCTCGTCCGCACCCGGCAGGACGCGCGCGTCCTCGACGGCCAGGACACCGCTCGCCACGCTGATCCGGGCGGGTGCGTCCAGCCCGCGCACGAGGACGGCCGGTGGGCCGAGCTTCAAGATCTTGCCCGCGTCCATGATGGCGACGCGGTCGCAGAGGCTCTCGGCCTCGTCCATGTAGTGCGTGGTCAGGACGATGCTGCGGCCCTCTGTGCTGATCTCGCGGAGCACGTCCCAGAGGTTGCGGCGCGCCTGCGGGTCGAGAGCGGCGGTCGGCTCGTCCAGGAACAGGAGCTCTGGGTCGTGCACGAGCGCGCACGCGATGGAGAGGCGCTGCGCCTGGCCGCCCGACAGCTTCTCCACCCGTACGTCGGCCTTGTCGTCCAGCCCGACCAGTTCGAGCATCGCGTCGGCCTTCTTGGCGGGGACGCCGTAGAGCGAGCCGAAGGTCTGCAACTGCTCGCGCGCGGTGAGCCGCTCGAAGAACGCCGACGCCTGCAACTGGACGCCGATCCGGGGCAGCAGTTTCGGATTGCGCGGCCACGGGGACAGCCCGAGCACCGTCAGGTCGCCCTCGTCGGGTTCCCGCAGCCCCTCGATGATCTCCAGCGTCGTGGTCTTGCCGGCCCCGTTCGGGCCGAGGATGCCGAAGAACTCGCCCTCCTCGACCGCGAACGTCACCCCGTCCACCGCCCGGACGTCCCCGTATCGCTTGCGAAGGCCCGTGACCTCGATCGTTTGCGCCATGGGGAGGACTTTAGGAACGTATGTGTCCTGCGCACACCCACCTAAAGGTGGACGTCCGGGTCTAGAAGTCGAAGTGCGGGTAGCCTGGCGAACCGTCCAAGCGCGCCGCGCGGACGTGCCGGAACGTCGGCGGCGGCGAGCCTTTCGGTGGATTGTCGGTGGCCGGGGGTACCCTGCTGCCGACCGTCCTACCCCCGAGGAGCACACGCACGTTGACCGCCGCGACCGCCGAAGTGCCAACCGATGACCCGCACGGCTACTCCGCCCGGCACCTGTCGGTGCTGGAGGGCCTGGAGGCCGTGCGCAAGCGACCCGGCATGTACGTCGGGTCGACCGACAGCCGGGGCCTCGCCCACTGCCTGTGGGAGATCGTCGACAACTGCGTCGACGAGGCCCTCGCCGGCTACTGCACCCACATCAGCGTGATCCTGCACGCCGACGGGTCCTTCGAGGTGGGTGACAACGGCCGCGGTATCCCGGTCGACCTGGAGCCCAAGACGGGTCTCCCTGGCATCGAGCTGGTGATGACGCGGCTGCACGCGGGCGGCAAGTTCGGCGGCGTGTCCTACACGGCGTCCGGTGGTCTGCACGGTGTCGGCGCGTCCGTCGTCAACGCCCTGTCCGCCCGGCTCGACGTGGAGGTCGACCGTGACGGGCACACGCACGCGATCAGTTTCCGGCGGGGCCTGCCCGGCGAGTTCGCCGACGAGGGACGCCCCAACGCCCGGTTCAAGAAGAAGTCGGGCCTCCGGCAGGTCCGGAAGGTCGCCAAGAAGGTCACCGGCACCCGTGTCCGCTTCTGGCCGGACCTGCAGATCTTCCTGAAGGACTCCACGATCGACCAGGCGCTCGTCCTCGACCGGATGCGCCAGACCGCGTTCCTCATCCCCGGCCTCACCATCGATCTCCGTGACGAGCGCGGCGAGGAGATCCTCGACGAGACGTTCCGGTTCGACGGCGGCATCAGCGAGTTCTGCACCTACCTCGCCAAGGACACCGCGCTCATCGACGTGCTGCGGCTCCAGGGGCGCGGCCACTTCACCGAGACCGTCCCCGTCCTGGACGACCAGGGCCACCTGACCCCCACCGACGTGGAGCGCGACCTCGAGGTCGACATCGCGCTGCGCTGGGGGAGCGGCTACGACACCATCACCAAGTCGTTCGTCAACGTCATCGCGACCCCGAAGGGCGGCACCCACCTGCGCGGCTTCGATCGCGCCGTCCTCAAGGTGCTCAACGAGCAGCTGCGCGCCGTGAGGCTGCTGAAGAACGGCGACGAGGACGTCATCAAGGAGGACGTCCTGGAGGGCCTCACCGCGGTGGTGACGGTCCGGCTGCCCGAGCCGCAGTTCGAGGGGCAGACCAAGGAGGTCCTCGGCACGTCCGCGGCCACCCGCATCGTCTCCCAGGTCGTGATGCGCGAGCTGCGCGCGATCTTCGAGAACCCGCCGCGCGGCCAGAAGCAGCCGCTCCGGGCCGTCCTGGAGAAGGTCGTCGGCGCGGCCAAGACCCGCATCGCCGCCCGCACCCAGCGCGACAACCAGCGGCGCAAGAACGCCCTGGAGAACTCCGCCCTGCCGGCCAAGCTCGTCGACTGCCGCACGGCCGACGACCGCAGCGAGCTGTTCATCGTCGAGGGCGACTCCGCGCTCGGCACCGCCAAGCTCGCCCGCAACTCCGAGTTCCAGGCGCTGCTGCCGATCCGCGGCAAGATCCTCAACGTGCAGAAGGCGTCCGTCGCCGACATGCTGAAGAACGCCGAGTGCGCCGCGATCATCCAGGTGCTCGGCGCCGGCTCGGGCCGCACGTTCGACATCGACGCCGCCCGCTACGGCCGCGTGGTGATCCTCGCCGACGCCGACGTCGACGGCGCCCACATCCGCACCCTGCTGCTGACCCTCTTCCACCGCTACATGAGCCCGATGCTGGAGGCCGGGCGGATCTTCTCCGCCGTGCCGCCGCTGCACCGCATCGAGCTCATCAAGCCGAAGAAGGGGCAGGAGAAGTACATCTACACCTACTCCGACGCCGAGCTGCGGCAGCGGCTCGTCGAGCTGGAGCGCAAGGGCCAGCGCTGGAAGGAGCCGATCCAGCGCTACAAGGGCCTCGGTGAGATGGACGCCGACCAGCTGGCCGAGACGACCCTCGACCCCCGGCACCGGGTGCTCCGGCGCGTCCGCATCGAGGACGCCGAGGAGGCGGCGAAGGTGTTCGACCTGCTGATGGGCAGCGATGTCGCGCCGCGCCGCGCGTTCCTCACCGCCGGCGCCACCGAGCTCGACATGGAGCGCATCGACACCTGACGCTCCACCTCCGGGTGGAGAACGGGAAGTCCAACCGCGCTCCGATCCGCGTCCAGGGCGCCGCTCCATAGCGTCGAGCCCATGAGCTTGCTGGCCAATGTTCTTCTCGCCGTCGTCGTGCTCGCGCTGGTCATGTACGAGCAGTTGCGGGCGCGTCCCCTGGGCGGCCGCCGCGCGTACACCGTTCCGCTGGTCCTCGCCGTGGTCGGGATCGCCCAGGGCGGGCTGGTCGACGATGCGCATCCCGCGCTCAGCATCGCGCTGCTCGCGGGCGAGGCCGTCGCCGCCGTCGCGGTCGGTGTTCTGCGCGCGGTCACTGTCCGGCTGTGGCGGGGAAACGACGGGGCACTGTGGCGCCGCGGTACCCCCTGGACGCTCGGGGCGTGGCTGTTGACGCTCGCGGTCCGCGTGGCGTTCATCGGTGCCGGGGACGCGGCCGGGATCGAGCCGGCGACCGGAACCGTGCTGCTCTTCCTCAGCGTGACGCTGCTCGTCCAGAACCTCATCGTCGGCCTGCGGGCCAGGCGGCTCGGCGGGTCCGGACCGGTTAGCGTCGTACCGTGAAGACCACCGGGGAACGGGTCACTCGCGTTCTCGTCATCGGCATCCTGCTGACCTGGGGCATAACCTCCTACGTCCGCGGCTTCCTGCACGAGGAGCCGAAGCCCGCCTGGCATGGCATTGGCCTGGCCCTCGTCGTGCTCAACCTGGTCATGTTCGCCCTGCTGGGAGCCGGCATCTGGCTCGGACGGAGCAAGGACGCGCCGTACCGGGTGCCGGGGATCGTCCTGCTGGTCGCGTCCATGGTGGCGGCGATGGTGCTCTACACGATCGCACCGCACGCCGGAGGCGGGTTCTTCTTCTGCATGGCGGGGCTCTGGGTGCTGATGATGCGGCTGCCGCTGAGATGGGGCATCACGGTGAGCGTGCTGACGATCGCCGCGATCGGCGGGCTCGGGGAGGGTTTCCGGTCCAGTGGCGCCGATCTCGGGCTGATGTCGGCGTTCGTGGGGCTGACGCTGGGGGCGGTCGCCAGCCGCCAGGGCAAGGCCGCGCAGGAGGCGACCCACCGGGCGGAGGCCGCGAACGCCGTGCTCGCCGAGCGGTCACACCTTGCACGGGAGATCCACGACATTCTGGCCCATTCGCTGTCGGCGCAGATCGTCCATCTGGAAGGGGCCCGGCTACTCCTGGCGCGGGACGGTGACCGCGTCCAAGCCCTGGACCGGGTAGAGCGCGCGCGGAACCTCGCCCGCTCCGGCCTGGAAGAGACAAGGCGGGCCCTGGCCACGCTCCGCGGGGAGGTGGCGGAGCCCAAGGAAGTCATCGCGGAACTCGCCGAGGAGTTCTACGCCAGCACCGGCCGCCCGTGCGACGTGCAAGTGACCGGTGTGCCGCGCGAAGTGTCACCGCAGGCAGGGCTGGCCGTCGTACGCACCGCGCAGGAGGCGCTCACCAACGTCCGCAAACACGCTCCCGGCGCGCGCGCACAGGTCACGTTGCGCTACCTCAGGGACGAGGTCCAGCTCGAAGTGACCGATACCGGCGGGACCGAGCCCGTCGTGGAACTGCCCGGGGGCGGCTACGGCCTGGTGGGCATGCGGGAGCGCGCCGAGCTGATCGATGGCACGCTTGTCACCGGGCCGGACGGCAAGGGATTCCGGGTGTCCCTCCGGGTGCCGGCGTGACGGGAGACGGACGCGGTGAGCGACAAGACGAGGATCATGGTCGTCGACGACCAGACGGTGGTGCGTGAGGGGCTGGTCCTCCTGCTGGAACTGCTGCCCGGCATCGAGGTGGCCGGGGCGTGCGGCGACGGCGAGCAGGCCGTCGCGATGGTCGGCGACCTGCGTCCGGACGTCGTCCTCATGGACCTGCGGATGCCGCGCGTGGACGGCGTCGAGGCGACCCGCCGCATTAAGGAGTCGCACCCGGACGTCGGCATCGTCGTCCTCACCACCTACGCCGACGACGAGTCGATCTTCGCCGCGCTGCGCGCCGGCGCCCGCGGCTACCTCACCAAGGACGCCGACGCCGACGAGATCGCCCGCGCCGTCGCCGCCGTCCGCGGGGGAGCGTCCCAGCTCGACCCGGCCGTCCAGCGCCGCCTGGTCGAGGCCGTCGCCGTCGGTGAGAGCCCGCACCGGGCCGCCCAGAGCGCGCTGCCGGACGGCCTGACCCGGCGCGAGGCCGAGGTGCTCACCCTCATCGCGCAGGGACGCTCCAACTCCGAGATCGCCGGGGACCTGTTCATCTCCGAGGCGACCGTCAAGACGCACATCAACAACCTGTTCGCCAAGGCCAACCTCCGCGACCGCGCCCAGGCGGTCACCTACGCCTACCGGAACGGCCTCAGCGGCTGATCATCGGTCAGCGTCCGGCAAGGGCTCGGTCAAAGCCCGCGCCCGCGCGCCCGCGCGGCTCCAGCATGAGAACGTGCTCAGAACCTGCATGATCGCGGACTACCTGCGCCCGTACGCGCAATGGCGGATCAACCGGCCCGACCCCTGCGACGACGGCCGCAACGCCCGCGCCGCGATCGGCCTCATCGACGCGGCCGCCTACGTGGCGCAGCTGGACGACAGCTCCCGGGTCATCGTCCGCCTGGCCATCGCGGGCTGCTTCGCCCTGGGCCGTTTCAACCCCGGGGTCGAGGGCGAGACGCTCATCCGCTTCTGGCACTACGACGACGCCACCGCGGGCCCGTCCGATCTCCTCGAAGCCTTGGCGGCCTGCGCCGAACGCGGCCTGCAGCCCGTCCTGCCGCGCCCTCGCGAGGGGCAGGCCGCTCCGGCGTGATCACACCGGCTGGTGGCCAGGGGCGTCCGCGGCCCGTGGAGCGGTAAGCAATCGCTTGCTAGGCTTCGTCCATGCCGACGCAGGAACACATGAAGCAGGTACTCCAGGCCTACATCGACGCCTTCAACGCCGGTGACGCCGCGGCCATAACCGGGCTCTACGCCGAGGACGCCGTGGTCGAGGACCCGGTCGGCAACCCGCAGCTCGTCGGCCGCGCCGCGATCGAGGAGTTCTACACGGGCGCCATCGCCGGCGGCGCCAAGCTCGGCCTGGACGGCCCCATCCGCGGCTCCCACGGCGACCGCGCGGCCATGGCCTTCACCATCGACGTCCCCGGCCTGCGCATCCGCGCCATCGACGTCATGACGTTCGGCGCGGACGGAAAGATCGTCCGGATGGACGCCCACTGGGGCCCGGACGACATCGAGAAGACCTGATCACCACCTTTCCCGCGGCATGCCACGCCCCCCGGGGAGCCGCGTCGGCGGCATGGTGCTAAGCTCCATACCAAAAGGTTTGGTACGGAGGTGGGCATGGGAAACGGCGGCGCGACGGCGTGGCTGGAGGAGGGCCTGGCGCTGCTCGCGGAACAGGGCGCCCCGGCGGTGACCCTGGACCGGATGTGCGAGCGCATGGGCATGTCCAAGGGCGCCTTCTACCACCATTTCGGCTCCATGCCGAAGTTCCGGACCCGCCTGCTGAGCCATTACGAGGACCGCTACACCACGGCGATCATCGACGTGGTGGAGGAGGCCGGTGATCTGCCCGCGCGGGAGAAGCTGGAACGGCTCACCGCCGAGGCGGTCAACGACACCGGCCCCGGGCTGGAGATCGCGGTGCGCGCGTGGGCGAAGCAGGACCCCGAGGCGGCGGCGATGCAGCAGCGCGTGGACGCGAGGCGCATCGAGTACCTGCGGGGGCTCTGCGAAAGCGCCGGGCACGCGTCCCCCGTCCAGATGGCCACGCTGCTGTACCTGGTGCTGATCGGAGGCGCGCACCTGATGCCGCCGCTGCCCGCCGCCGGGAAACACGAGATCTACGAACTGCTGCTCCCGCTCATGGACCTCGGAGAGGACCCGTCATGAGAATCATCGGCACCGTTCCCGAACTGGCCGGCCTGCTGGCCGGCGCCGACCACGTGGGCGTTCGGACCGTGGAGTCCGAGGCCACCCTGCGAGAGTTCACCGCCGGCGCCATGGGCTGGCGTCCCGCCTGGATGAGGGGGCTGTTCAAGGCCAGGGCCCTCTTCGCACGGCTGCTGCGCCTGCGTGAACCGGACGTGCCGCTCGGTACACCGGCGAGGCCCGAGGACCTGTCCTTCACCCCTGGCGACCACATCGCGTTCTTCACCGTCACCGATGCGGCCGAGGAGCGCTACCTCGTCCTCGAGACGACCGACGACCACCTGACCGCCTGGCTCGCCATCACCACCGCGCCATCGGCGGACCCGCGCACCCGGTTCGAGCTGGCCACCCTGGTGAAGTACCACCGCCGGGCCGGCCGGTTCTACTTCGGCGTCATCCGCCCGTTCCACCACATGATCATCGCAGGGATGGCCGCCGCGGGCGCCCGCGCCTCGTCCGCCTCCGCAGAGCGGATCGCGCAGCCGTGACCGCCGCCACGACGAGCCTGCGCCGCTGGATCCCGCGGCTGATGCTCACCGTCGCCACCGCGCACGTGCTGGTGGGCCTGAGCGAGAGCCGCTCCCAGTGGCGCGGCATCGTCTCGGAAGGGCTGTGGAACACCGTCGCCAACGACGACGATGCCCGCATGACGGCGCTCTGGTTCCTGCTCGGCGGCGCCGCCCTCTTCAGCCTGGGCCTGCTCGTCCGGCGCTCCGTGATCGCCACAGGTGAGGTGCCCGCCGAGACCGGCTGGATCCTGCTGGTCCTCGGCGCGGCGATCTCCGTCCTGGAACCCGCCTCGGGCGGCTGGAGCCTGCTCGTCCTGGGCGCCCTCGCCCTCGCGGCGCGTCCCCGTACCGCCGGTCGCCGGACGGCCCAAGGGGTTTCGGCGGGCCCGGCGCCCAGACGAAGATCGTGAGCATGACGACCAGTGAATCTCCTGAGCAGGCTCTCGTCCGCCTCGGACTCGACGAGGTGCGGCCGCCGGACCCCATCGGCAACTTCGTGTACGGGGTGCGGGCCGGCGGGTTCTTCTTCGTGTCCGGCACGTACGGGACGCAGAAGGACGCCGACGGCCGGGACCACCTGCCCATCACGGGCAAGCTGGGCCGTGACCTGACCGTCGAGGAGGGACGCGCCTCGGCGCGGCTGGTCGCGATCAACCTGCTGGCCATGGCACGCGCCGAGCTGGGCAGTCTCGACCACGTCGCCCGCGTCGTGAGACTGGCGGGCCACGTCAACAGCGCACCGGGCTTCGCCGAAGCACCCGCCGTCGTGAACGGTGCGTCCGACCTCTTGGTCGACGTCTTCGGCAAGGAACTCGGCACGCACGCGCGGATCTCCCTCTACCAACCCGACCTGCCAGGCGAGGCTCCCATCGCCGCCGAACTGACCCTTCTGCTCAGAGACGACGTCCAGAGCGAATGACCTGAGCGAATCGCCCGCGGCCGGTCAGAGGACGCTGGGGCTTCGGCGTTCCAGGAGGACGACGTCGCGCCAGCGGCCGTGGAGACGGCCGATGCGCCGACGTGTACCGACGGTGCGGAATCCGGCTCTGGCGTGCAGGCGCAGGCTGGCGGTGTTCTCCGGGAAGACACCGGACTGGATGGTCCAGATGCCGTCGGCCTCGGTGGCGGCGATCAAGGTGCTGAGCAGGGCCGCGCCGATACCGAGCCCGCGGGCGCGGGGACCGACGTAGACGCTGTGCTCGATCACGCCGGCGTAGCAGCAGCGGTCGGAGACCGGGCCGGCGGCGACCCACCCCAGCACGCTGTCCGCTTCGGGTCCGGTGGCGACGTACCGGTACCGGTCGAGCTTGGCGGCGTCGAAGTCGGACCAGGTGGGAGCGACGGTCTCGAAACTCGCGTGACCGGTGTCGAGCCCGTGCTGGTAGATCGCCAGTACTTGATCGGCGTCCGCTGGGCGCATGGCGCGGACACCGATACCGAGTTCGGTTCGCTGGTGCGGTGACATGGTGGTCTGCCGTTAGCCGGTGGCCGGATCAGCGGCGGAGTCGTGCATCAGGTGTCCTTCTCGGGTGGGCAGGCCGGGGCGGGCAGCCCCATGACGATGTCGGCGACGGTGGGGAAGCACGCCACGCACGCCTGGTTGATCCGGTAGTAGCGGGCGGTGCCGTGCTGGTCGGCCAGCACGAACCGCACCTCCGACAGCACCTTGAGGTGCGCGGAGACGGTCGACTGGCCGACGTGGACGGTCTCGACGATCTCCCCGACGCTCATCGGACGTCCTTGGCGCGCCAGCAGCGACACGATCTGGATGCGCGTCGGGTCGGACAGCGCCTTGAACCAGGACGCGTACTCGGTCGCGGCGGCCCGGTCGAGCGGCCCTTTCTCTTGATCCATCGTTAATCGACGATAGACGATAAAGGGAGATCAGAGAAGGGGGAACGGCCGGGTCAGGAGCCGACGGGCAGAGTCCGTAGCCAGATGTGCTCGTAGCTGCAGCCATAACGAAGCGCGAGGGGCGTTCTGCCCAGTGACAAGGAGCGGCGGGATCCGCCTTAGGTGCCCATGCCTTCCGAAATGGGACGGTGGCCCGATTCCCGTTCACCCGAACGGCGAGGCGCGGCCCAGCGATCGCCAGGATGTCAGCGTGACCAGGGACGTCAGGGCGGCGGCGATCCAGAACGGGGTCGTGACCGCGACGCTGTGCGCCGCGAGCCCGCCCCACAGCATGCCGGCCGCCACGCCACCGGCGTCTATCAGTGCATGGACGCCGCTGACCCGCCCGCGCAGGCGGTCGGGCGTCATCCGCTGGCGCACGGTGCCGGCGATCACGCCCCAGACCATCGTGTGCACCCCGAAGATCACCAGGATCGCAGCGGCCAGCCATGTCTGCCGGGTGAGGGCGAGGGTCAGATGGGTCGCCGCCTCGACCACGAGGCCGGCCCGCAGGAGCACGGCCGCGCCGAGGCGCCGCTGCAGACGGTCCGCCAACGCGGTACCGACAAGACCGCCGACGCCGAAGGTCGTCAGCAGGAGTCCGTACCCGGCTGGGGAGAGCCCGAGACGCTCCTCTGCGTAGAGGACGAAGACCGCGAACGCGCCGCAGAACGCCAGATTGGCGACCGCCATGGCCACCGCCAAAGTGCGCAGCAGTTGTTGCGACCACAGCCATCGCAGCCCTTCGGCGATTTCGTTGCGCAGCGCACGCCGAGGCTGTGGGACGTCATCGATGTGAACCGGACGCATCGACGCGACCAGGACCGCCGCGACCACGAAGGTGACGGCGTTGACCCCGAACGGAACCGCGGCGGCCATGAGGAACAGTGCCGCGCCCAGTGGCTTGGCCAGGAACTGGTTGCCGATGGTGAAGGTGGCCATCAGCAGTGCGTTCGCCGATGTCAGGCGTTCGGGCGGCACGATGGCGGGGAGCCGGGCCACCGATGCGGTGTCGGCGAGGGTCTCACCGGTGCCCAGCAGGAAGAACACCCCATAGAGCAGCGGGATGGTCACCGTGCCAGTGGCGATCAGCGCCGAGAGCGCGGCGAGTGTGGCGCCGCGGGCCAGGTCGACCGCCAGGATCAGCCGCCGGCGGTCGACCCTGTCCACGTAGGCGCCGCTGATCAGGGAGAACAGTAACCAGGGGAGGGCTTGGACGAACGCGGCACCCGCTATCAGCGCCGGGTCCCGGGTCAGGGTGCTGGTGAGCAGCGGACCGGCGACCATGGTGACGCCGTCACCGATGTTGGAGACGGCCGAGGCGGCCCAGAGCTTGGTGAAGTCCGCGCCCAGACGCGCGGAACTGAGGGCATGCAAGGAGAACTCCTCGGGAGAGGCGGAAATAGGCCATGACCTGGCCCGCCCCACAACAGGGAGTTGCGGCCCTCAACCCGTCCGGCGACGGGTCAGGCGTAACGGAACTCCAGGCGCGAGGCGGCAGCCGTGCCCATCCCGAGTCGCATGCGATGCCCTTCTTGCCGAGACGACGATTCCCGCGGACGGTAACCGTCGCCGCGTGGCCACTGCAACGCGGTTTACGGCCGAGGACTCAACGCCGGGTCAGGGACCGGTCGTCATCGCGTAGGCCCGCGTACCAGCCGGCCACGGCGGTGGCTACGACCAGCGTGCCCGCACCGAGGAAGACCAGGCGCGGGTCGCCGCCCAGAGCGGTCGTCAGGGTGCCGGTGATGATCACGCCCAGGGGATCGACCGCCAGGAACAGCAGTCTCACCGTGCCGGTCACGCGGCCCAGCAGTGGCCGGGGGACGATCTGCTGCCGCCGGGTCCGGTTGACCAGGCTCGCGACGACCAGTGTCCAGAGGTAGGCGGCGTTCACGAGGATGAGGGCGGGGAGGGAACCGGCCGCGCTCATCGCCGCCACGGCCGTGCCGCAGGCGGCGATGGCCACCACGATCAGCCGGGTCCGGCCGATCCGTCGCACCAGCCACGACACGGACAGTGCTCCGAAGACGCCGCCCACGCCACCGGCGACCATCACGATGCTCACCGCGGAAGCGGACAGGCCGAGGGTGTCGCGGCCGTAGTAGAAGACGAGCTTCTCCGCTGCCAGGCAGAGGTTCACCATCATCTGGACGGCCGTCAGGATGACTAGCGTCCGTACCGAAAACAGGTAGCGCAGCCCCTCCAGGAAGTCTGCGGTCAGCTGCCGCCATCGGGACGGCAGCCCCGGCACGGCGCGGCTGACGGTGCGGCGCCGCACCGCGGCCAGACTTGCGAGCGAAACAGTGAACGTCAGGGCGTTGACCAGTAGCGCGACGCCGATCCCGCCGACGACCGCGAGCGCGCCCACAGCAGCAGGCCCAAGGGCGAAGGAGAGCCGTTTGGCCAGTTCGATCGTGGAGTTGGCGCGCAGCAGCGCGTCGTCGGGGAACAGGTCCTTGACGACGACCACCAAGGCGGTCTCGAAGAAGACCTGGCACGCGCCGTTGACGACGCCAAGGCTCAAGATCAGCCAGATATTGAGGAGCCCGGTCGCCCATAGTGCGAACAGCACGGTGAACACCAAGGCCCGTGCCGCGTCCATCGCGATGAGCACCCGATAGGGGTCCAGGCGGTCGACCAGCACCCCCGAGGGCAGCCCGACGAAAAGATGCCCCAGCGTCACCGATGCCGCGGACAGCCCCGAGACCAGCGGATTCCGGCTCAGTTCCAGCACCAGCAACGGGATCGCGACGAGCGCCGAACCGTCCCCGACGAGCGAGAGCGCCTGACCGCCGATGAACAGCCGCAGATGCCGGGGCCGGCTCCCCATCACCGCCCCCTGACTCCGGTGCCCATTCGCGCCAGGAAAATTGCCTGCCCGCTCCATTGCGGGTGCCCCTGAACGGCGGTGGGCGCGGAGTCGATCCGCGTCCGCCGCACGGTGTCGGTGGATGGCGCTACGCTCCCGACCATGATCAAGCCGAGCCTCGCCCTTCCGGGGGAAGACGACCTCGAAATACCCCGATCCTGGGTGCGGCACCTGCATCCGCGACGCGGCGGACATCCGGGGCCGACTCTCACGTTGGCCGATATCGGTGAGGACGAGTTGCTCGCGAAATACGCGGCGCAGATCAGGATGGTCCTCGACCGTTCCGAGACCGAGCCGGAGCTGGCCGTGGCGGCGCGCGAGCACCTGGCGGGTCAACCCACTCCGCTGGGCGCGGCGGGTGTCGCGGCCATCCCGGAGTCGGACTTCTACACAGGCGAGATGGCCGTGCAGTTCGTGGACGCCTGGATGGTGACGTACGGTCTGCCGTTCGCCGTCCATGCCTTCCTCGAACGCTGTGCCATCGAAGTCCGTTCGTACGGTGCCGGCAAGGGCAGCCTGGCGTGGTACCAGGGGACCGGTTTTGACGGCTACCGGCTGGAGGACGCCGCCAAACGGCTGCGTGCCCTGCTCGCCGTGGCGGACGATGCCGAGTACGAGGAGGTCGTCACGCTCCTCTCCGGGCTGCGCACGACACCGCCACGGCAGATGCTCAGCGCCTATCTCGTCCCGACGGAAATGCATTGGGTCGCCGAATGCTGCGAGGCGCCGCCGAACTCCCTGCCGCACGACCTGCTGCTGCGTTCTCTTGGATCGACCGAGCATCTTGAAATCCTGGGTGCCGCGGCCAGCCTCGATGTTTCTTTCTGTTGTCGCATGGAGAACCTTGTCACCTTGATGGAAGGCGTCGGTACGGCGATCGCCCCATTCCTGGCGGAGGCGTTCGACAATTTCCATCATGAGGTGACACGCCGCAGGTACCTGCTGGAAGTACTGGGACGAGTGCCTAGCGATGAGGCGTTCCGGCTGATGCTGGAACGCGCCGGCAACTCCCACATGCGGGCCGCGCTGCGTAAGACCATGGAGCGCTACCCGGTACGCGCGATCCGCGTTCTGGCGGCGGCGTCCGAGGAGAACGCGGGGGACCTGCTGACCGACCATCTGCGCGCCAACTCCGATTCGCTGCCCCACGTCCTGCCCGGGTTGCCCGGCGAGAGCCGCGCGACCGTCGAGCGACTGATCAAGGCCGGTGACCGCGTCGCCGAGGCCTCGCCGGACGAACTACCGCGGCTCCTGGTCGACCCCCCTTGGACCCGCACCGTGCAGAAGGCCAAGCCGGTCGTTCTCAAGGGCCTGATCATGCCCGCCGACCAGGCCGTCGTATGGAAGGCCGGCGAACGTGACACGTGGCTGAGCAGCGATATCTTCTACCCCTATCCCGACAGTTGGCACCTGGGCCGAAACGAGCGCGGGTACGGCGACGTCGGCGTGATCCCGGCGCCCCAAGAGCGAGCCGAACGATGGGATCGGTGGATCGCGCGCTTCCAGGCCGGCCGGGTCAATGAGGACCAGGAATGGATGGCCGGGCTGCTCGCGATGGGGCCCGAGGAGCTCGTCAGGCCCGCGCTGCGCGAGTGGGTACCCGGCGAGTGGAAACATCCGGGTGGCTGGTGGAGCCCGGAGAACTGGCTGAAGGTCCTGATCGCCCGCTTCGGTCTCGACGCGCTGCCGGTCACGCTGCGCTTCGCCCGCGCGAAGCCCTCCCGCGGCGCCGCGCTGCTGATGTCGTTCCTTGACGGCGAGGTCGCGGTGGCCATGGCCGACTGGCTACTGCGCACCAGGTCGATGCGCGACGTCGCGACCGCCTGGTTCGACCGGCACGGCCCCGCCGCGCTGCCGTACCTGGTGCCGGTCGCGGCGGGTAAGGCGGGAAAGGCTCGGACCGCCGCCGAGTACGCACTGCTCTTCCTGGCGCGCCGCGAAGGCGAGGAGGCGGTGCTCGCCGCCGCACGCGCCCACGGGGACCAGGCCGTCGAACTGGTCGAGACCCTGCTCACCGGGGACCCGGAGAACCTTCTGCCCCGCCGGAAGATACCGGGTGACCTCGGCGTGCAAGCCGAGACGCTTCCGCAGGTGCTGCTGAACGGCCGGGAACGCGCGCTGCCGGTGTCGTCCGTCCGGCACCTGCTCACATTGCTGGCGATTTCCACGCCCGAGGATCCCGATCCCGGCCTCGCGGGTGTGCTGGCGGCGTGCGACGACCATTCCCTCGCCGAGTTCGGCCGCGCATTGCGCGGGCATTGGGTGGAGTATGGCGCGGACGCCGCGACCGCTTGGCAGTTCAGCGCGCTGGGCTGGCTCGGGGACGACGAGGTCGTGCACGAACTCGTCCCGCTCATCCGGGAATGGCCGGGGGTGGGCCTTCATCACCATGCCGTACGGGGGCTCGACGTCCTGGCCGTGATCGGAACCGACCTCGCCCTCCGCGAGATCCACGCCATTTCCCAGAAGGTGAAGTACAAGGGCCTGAAGAAGCGTGCGCAGGAGAAGGTCGAGCAGATCGCCGCGGCCCGCGGACTCACCGGCGAACAACTCGGCGACCGGCTCGTCCCCGATTTCGGTCTGGACGCCGACGGCGCACTCGTCCTCGATTACGGCCCGCGCCGCTTCACCGCCGGGTTCGACGAGGCGCTCAAGCCCTACGTCATCGACGAGAACGGCAAGTTCCGATCGACGTTGCCCAAGCCCGGGGTGCGCGACGATGCCGAACTCGCTCCCGCCGCTCACCAGCGGTTCGGCAGGTTGAAGAAGGACGTCCGCGCCATCGCCGGCATCCAACTCCAGCGCCTCGAACGGGCGATGACGACGCAGCGGCGATGGTCCTTGGCCGAATTCAACGCATTCTTCGTCCGACACCCCCTGGTGTGGCACATCGCACGACGCTTGGTGTGGCTCAGCGAGCACGGCGACACGGCGACCGCGTTCCGGCTCGCCGAGGACCGCACTTTCGCCGACGTCGACGACGACGTGCTCACACCGTCCGAGGACGCCACGATCACCATCGCCCACCCGCTGCATCTCGCCGAGACGCTCAAGAGGTGGTCGCAAGTTTTGGCCGACTACGAGATCCAGCAACCGTTCCCGCAGTTGGGACGGGACGTGCACACCCTGACGGACGCCGAGCGCGACGACGCCGAACTGAAGCGGTTCCACGACAGAACCGTCCCGACCGGCAAGGTCATCGGCATGGAGCGCCGCGGGTGGCAGCGCGGTACACCGGAGGACAACGGCATCCAGTTCTGGATCCTGCGCCCGGTCCCGGGTGGCCGCGCCATCGTGGTCGGCCTCGACCCGGGCATTCCGATCGGGACCCTGGACCTTTGGCCGGAGCAGCGCATCGAGCGAGTCTGGCTGAACGATGGCACCGGACTCACCTGGCACTCCGACCGCGGCAGCCCGCTCACGTTCTCCGAACTGGATCCGGTCACGGCCTCAGAGATCATCAACGACCTCACCGTCCTGACGACGTGACCCCCGCGCACGGGCTCCGTCTGACGGCCCGGCCGGGATGGCCGCTCACGGCAGGTCGTGGGCGCCGGTCTTGATGGTGCTGAGGAGGCTCGTCCACGCGCCGGGGGTGAGGCTGAGGACGGGACCGGCCGGATCCTTGGAGTCGCGCACCGCGCGCTTGTCGCTGACCTGGGCGACCTCCACGCATTCAGTTCCACCGCCCTGCGAATGGCTGCTCTTCCGCCAGGTGGGAGCTGCAGGAGTCACTCGTCGCCCTCAATCAGATCCAGAAGGAATGCGCGTGTAGCTGTCGCGTCGAGCGCGATCGCGCACAACCGGTCGAATCTGACCTTATAGGACTGGAGTTCATCTTTCTCTTCGAGCATCCGGTCATCGACGCTGGTCTCAAGAAACACGATGTCGCGTTCCCCCGGGTCGGAGTAGCCAAGTTGTGTGAAGGACTCACCTGCTCCTGGGTATAGTCCGGCGGTCGTCGGGATGACCTGGAACTCGATGTTCGGAAGGTCGGACATCTCGATGAGGTGCCGGACTTGCGGGACGCGTATGGGCGGTGAGACGAGCCGCCGGAGGGTGTTCTCGTCCACCACGGCGTGCAGCCGGCAGGGGGTGTCCGCCGTCGTCAAGATCTCCTGGCGTTGCAGCCGAGCGGCCACGTGTCGTCGGACTTCGGCAGGGTCATCGATCCCGGCGGCGTTGGTGACGAGTTCGATGTAGCCGGCTTCTTGTAAGAGCCCCGGGAGATAGGTGTTCTGGAAGGTCCGGACTGTCGAAGCCGAGGCTTCGAACCCCGGGTACTCATTGCGGAAGACGTCGTTGTATCTCGTCCACCAACCGCGCTCACGTGCTTCGCGCGCGAGACGCGTCAGGGCCTCGCGTTCCTTGCCGTCTACGCCGTAGAGCTCGCAGAGATCATTGACTGCGTCGGCGTTGGGGGTGATCCACCGTGCCTTTTCGATGTAGTTGAGCTTGGTGGCGCTCCATCGGAGGCGCTTGCATACCTCGGTCGTGGTCATGCCGATCTCCTTGCGGGCGGCGACCAGCTTGCGGCTCAGGGCGCGCTTCTTGATCGTCGGGCTATAGCCGTCGACATGAATCTCACTCACGGTGACACCTTGCCATGCGCTGGGTGATGCTGTCCGGCGAAGCTTGCTCTGAAGTCTCTTTTAGAGAATCTATTGCGATCTTGCATGTCCGCCTGTCACCTTGTGTTGCGACAAGAACACGCTCGGCAATCGAGTTGGACTCTTCACGCGGAAAGTGGTGGTCGCGGTGCGGGACACACTGGGTGGTGCTGGGA
>NZ_SMKY01000430.1 GCF_004349235.1 Actinomadura darangshiensis
GTGTCGTCGTGGTGGGGGTGGGCGTCGGCGATTCCGACTCGGTGGGCGTCGGGCTGTCCGACGGTTCTTCCGAGTCGGACGGGGAGGACGGGTCGGCCACGGACCCCGACGTCCCGCCCGTGGGCCCCTGCGCGGCCGACTTCCCGCCGGAGCCGTGCATCACGTAGAACGCCCCCGCCACGACCACGATGACGGCCGCGGCGGCGGCCAGCGCGGCCCAGAGCCCGCGCGGGCCCCCGCGTTCCGCGGCGGGTTTGCCGTCCTCCTGGTCGACCATGGCGGGCCAGCCCCAGGCGTCGAACGGCTCCGCGCCGTGCGCGATGGCGGCGAGGTCGGGGGCCAGCGCCGGGTCGGTCGCGGTCGCCATCACGAGTCCGCGCAGGTCGGTCGGCATCATCGCGACCGGCAGCACCTGCAGGAGCCGCGCCGCCGACACCGCGGCCCGGTCGCGCCGCGGCCCGCAGATGCGGCACGTGTCGATGTGGTGGACGAGCCGGCGCACGACCGGCGGCGGCAGCGGCCAGCCCCCGTCGTCGGCGATCGCGGCGGCCTCGGGGCAGTCGTCGCGTCCCGCCCGGGCGATGTAGGCGGCGGCGAGGGCGTCGTCCAGGCGGGCGTGGGCCTCGCCGGTCAGGTTCGACGCCTCGTGCGCGTCCAGGCCGAGGACGCCGCCGACCTCGTCGGCGTCCAGGCCGTGCCGCAGCATGAGGTCGAGCGACTCGCGCTCGCGTCCGCGCAGCCCGGACAGGGCGCCGTGCACGAGCCGGCGGGCCTCCTGCCGGCGGGACAGCTCCACCTCGTCCAGGAAGCCGTCCTCGACCTCGGGCGCCTCGCGGCGCTCGGCGGGACGGTCCGGGGCGCGCAGCCGCCGCATGCACTCGTTCCGGACGAGCGCGTACAGCCAGCCGCGGAACCGGTCGGGCTCGCGCAGGACGGACACGTGCGCGTAGGCGGCGATGAGCGCGTCGTGCAGCGCCCCGGCCGCCTGCTCGTGGTCGCGCAGCAGCGCGTGGCAGTAGTCGTACAGGCGGGCCGCGTAGCGATCCATGACCTGGATGAGGGCGCCTGGGTCGCTCACGGCCAGCGAACGCGCCAGCCGTTCGTCATCGGCGCGATCGAGATTGGGCCAACCGGACACGAGGGTCCTCCTGCGGGCTTTTCCGAAATCCTCGTCCGCATCGTCGGGGACGGGCTTGGAGATCCAAGAGGGGAGCGGTGCACTCTCCCGGCCCCGGTCCTCGGACCGGCCGCCTGCGAGCCGCCTTCCGTACCGGACGCCGCAGGTCTCGCACCTGCCGGCCCGCCTGGACGGGAGCGGCTCCCCCCGTTACGGGCCAGGGAGGAAAGTAAGTCGGAGGCCCGACGGCCCCGCTCCCCGTCGGGCCTCCACATAGAAAGACGATCGGCTCGGGCCACCGGTTGACACGCGATCCCCAGAAAAATCAGGAACTACCTGGCGCATCCGGTAGATCACCGACAGGTGATCACTCGATCCGGCGGGACAGCATCTTCAGGAAGATCTTGGAGATCTCCTGCGGCGTCTGCGCCACCTGCACATTGCCGTTGGTCGCCGCCGCGATCTGCTCGAGCTCGCCCCGGTCGACGCCCTTGCCGAACCCGATCATGTTGACCTGGATCGGCTTGTTCGGGTCCTGCATGCCCTTCAGCTGCTTCAGCGTGTCCGCCAGGGACGGGCCCCCGTCGTCGTCGTTCTTGCCGTCGGTGAGCAGCAGGATCGAGTTGCCGAACTCGGGCTTGTAGGTCTCGTTCATCTTCTTGTACGCGGCCAGCATCGTCCGGTACAGGCCGGTGTCGCCGTTCGGCTTCGGCTTCATCTGGTTCAGCGTCGACAGCACGAGGCCGCGCCGCGTGTTCGACCCGATCCGGTCGCCGAGCGCGCCGATCGGCACCGTCTCCTTGTAGGGGATGTCGCCGTTCATGTTGGTCGAGAACAGCCACTGGCCGAGCTCGGTGTCGTTGGACATCATGCTGAGCCCGCCCTGCGACACCTGCGCGATCGCCTGCAGCCGGTTGGTCTTCGGCCCGACCTTCTCGGCCATCGACCCGGACACGTCGATCAGCGTGAGCATGCGCAGGCCGAGCGACAGCTTCGACCACGCCTGCATGATCTTCGCGACGTCGGCGCTCTTCGGCGTGGGCAGCTGCCGCGGCCGCGCCGGGCTGACGCCGGCCGCCTCGCCGAACCCCGACGGCGCCTTGCCGTCCGGCGTCCGGAACCCGGCCTGGAGGGCGTCCTTGCGGGTCGCCTCGGTGCTCATCGCGTCCTCCAGCAGGCGGGCGCCCTTCTGCTTGGCGCCGTCCTTGCTGGTGACGGTGAACGGGTAGTCCATCGACAGCGTGCCCTCGATCGGGTACAGCGCCACCGCGGGCTCGGCCGGCTTCGTCCGGTTGTACTGGTAGACGGCCTGCTCGGAGGACAGCGAGATCGGCTGCTTGCCGCTGCGGTCCTTGCGGAAGTGCTTGAACTCCTCCGCCACGTTCGGGACGGTGCTCTCCCGGACGGTCCGGACGATGCCGGTGAAGATCGAGTCCCGGTTGGGGTCGTTCGCCAGCAGCGTGCTCGTGATCACCAGCGAGCCCATCCCGGCGGCGTTCTTCATCGGGTCGGGCGCGAGGAGCCGCACCGACCCGGCCGGGATCATCTGGTTCTTGGTCACCGCGCCGCCCGCGACGCCGCCCGCGGCCTTCAGCAGGTTGTCCCAGGACGGACTGGCGGTGATGCCCTGCTTCTTCAGCTGCGCCGCGAGCGACCCCGGCAACCCGACGACGATCGGGCTCTGCGCGAGGGAGGTCTTGGTGGAGACGACGCCGGCCTTGTCGTCCTTGTTCTCGCCGGTCTGCGCCAGCGCGATCCACAGGGACGAGTCGGGGATCCACACGTCCGGGCGCTCGTTGGACCCGTTCGCCACGGCCTGCCCGGACAGCAGCGGCGCCACCGACGCCGGATCGACCTTCTTCACGGTCGCCTTGACGCACTTGCCGTCGACGTCGTGCTTGCCGTCGTTGAACCGCCCGGCGGCCTTCTCCACGACCGGCGCGATGTCGGGCGCCGCCGCGACGGACAGGTTCATCGCGTCGTCGCCGGAGCAGCCGCCGCCGCTCTCGGCGAACGCGTAGACGCCGACGCCGAGCAGCAGCGCCAGGCCCACGGCCCCGGCCATCGGCCCGATCAGCGCGGTCGCGCTGCGCTTGCGCTTGCGCCGCCCGTACTCGTAGCCGCCGGAACCGCCGCCATAGCCGCCGGACCCACCCGAACCGCCGTAGCCGCCCGAGTCACCGGACCCGCCGCCGTAACCGCCGGAGTCACCCGAACCGCCGGAACCGCCGCCGAAGAAGCCGGACGGGCCACCGTCCGACCTGCTGATGGAGTCGTATTCGCTGTACCCGGTCCCGGCCAGCGGCGAGGACTCCGGGGGAGGCCCCTGCGGCGACGACGACCCGGGCCCCTGCCCGTAACCGCCGGATCCGGCGGAAGCCGCCGGCGCCGCGGACCGTCCGGCCGCGTACCCGCCCGTCTCGGACGGGCCGCCGAACCGTCCGGAGCCGTACACCGGCTGCTCGGACGACTGCCGGGGCGTGAACCACTCCGGCGTCTCACCCGAGGCGCCCGGCGCGACGCCGGGCGGTGCCCCCTGCGGACCGGCCTGGGGCTGCGAGAGCGGCTGGCCCTGGCTTTCCCGCGACCCGAACCAGTCGGACGACCCGTCGTTGGCCGGGCCGAAGACGGGGGTGGACGGGTCGTAGCCGCCCTCGCCCATCCCCTCGGGGAAGTCATTGCGATGACGTCCGCTCATGGCCTGCCCTCGATTCACCAGAAACCCGCCGATGTCCCACGGCACTGTAGTAGTACGAACCAGAGGTTACAAAGAACTCAAAACTGATAATGACGCAGGTCATGAGCGTATGTCCTGAAGAACCTTGCATTGACCGAGACCGTCACACCCCGCGACCGAGACGGTACGCGGCGCCGCCGAAGGGCCGTCCGAGGCGCCCGAGATGTCCGGATCCGGCCGTCCGGTCACGGCGTGTCCCGAGGCACTCCGCAACCGGCGGCAGACTTGGGGGATGGCCCGCCTGATCCCCGTCTCGGACCCCGCCGACCCGCGCCTCGCGGACTACGTCCGGCTGCGCGACATGAACCTCCGCAAGAGCCTGGAGGCCGAGCACGGCCTCTTCGTCGCCGAGGGCGAGAAGGTGATCCGCCGAGCGGCCGGCGCCGGCCACCCCGTCCGGTCCCTGCTGATGTCCCGCCGGTGGGCAGAGCCCCTCGCCGACCTCCTGGACGGCCTGGACGCCCCCGTCTACATCGCCGCCGACGCCGTCCTCGAAGCGATCACCGGCTTCCAGGTGCACCGCGGCGCGCTGGCATCGGTCGAGCGGCTCCCGCTGCCCGCGGTCGACTCCGTCCTCGCGGGCGCCCGGCGCGTCCTCGTCCTGGAAGACCTGGTCGACCACGCCAACGTCGGCTCCATATACAGGTGTGCGGCCGCCCTCGGCATCGACGCGATCGTCCTGTCGCCCCGGTGCGCCGACCCGCTGTACCGCCGGTCGGTCAAGGTGTCCATGGGCGCGGTCTTCGCGATCCCCTACGCGCGCATGGCCAACTGGCACGACGACCTGGTTAAACTACGCGCCACCGGCTTCACTCTGCTGGCCCTGACACCCGACCAGGCGGCCACGCCCATGGACGAGGCGGCCACGGGCGACCGCATCGCCCTGCTCCTGGGCTCCGAGGGCGACGGGCTCTCGTCCCACTGGCTGGACGAGGCCGACGAGGCGGTGTGCATCCCGATGAGCCCGGACGCCATGTCCGCCGGCGTCGACTCCCTCAACGTCACCGCGGCCGCCGCCATCGCCTGCCACACCCTGAGCCGCATGGTGCCCGCCTAGCGCCCTTTTGACGCCGCCTATCGGGCCAGCTGCCTCACCGCGGCCGTGTCGCCGGCCTCGGCACGCGCTCGCAGCTCCGTGATCGCGGCCTCATCACCCCGCTCGGCCAGCAGCCGCGCCAGCCGCTCCGCCTCCGTGTAGGCCCAGTCCTCGGAGCCGTCGTCGCAGTCCCGCCGGTCGTCGGCGTCGAGTTCACTCAGCCGCTCCGCGTGGAGACCCGTGGAGTTCTGCCATACCGCGTCCGAGAACGTCCAAGCCTCCACCGCGCCGGCCAGATCGCCGCGCTCGGCCAGCAGATCGGCCAGCCGCCGGGTCGTGGGGGACGTGTCGCCATAGGCCTGACCCCACACCCTCAGCGCACCCTCCGGGTCGCCGTGCCTGGCCAGCAGCTCCCCCAGCCGCCCTGCTGCGTTCCGGTCGCCGGATTCCGCGCGGGCCCGCAGTTCCGCGATCTGGTCCCGGTCGTGGTCCTGGTCCATTGCGGTCACCTCATCCGGGAGCTTCGGGGGCTCGCAAGGGCACAGCCGTCCCGTTGAGAGTAACCATTGCGGGGAACTTAGACGAGTGTCCGTTCACTTGCCGAACATGCCGTGGCGGGGCCGCCGGTGCGTCCCTTTCACGCGCTTCGCCGCCCCCGCCGGCAGCCGCCGGCGGCCGAGCCGCAACTGCGTCAGCAGCAGCGAGAACGCCACCATCAGCGCCGCCAGCCAGGCGATCTGCGTGCTGGCCATCCGCTCGAACGTGAGGTCCTGCGCGACGGGCGCCTTGTTGCCCTGCAACCGGCTCTGCGGCGTCCCCGACCCGGGCACCGGACTCGGCGCGACCGACGGGCTGGGCGCCTGGATCGGCGGCAACGCCACCTGCGGATTCTGCGCATCGAACGACGAATTAGGCGACGGCAACCCGCCCCCCGCCCCAGACCCGGACC
>NZ_SMKY01000431.1 GCF_004349235.1 Actinomadura darangshiensis
ACCCATTCAGAAGACATTCCAGCCTTGAAATGCTGAGCCCGGTGGACTACGAGGAACGACACCGAACCTCGAGCATCACCACCTGACCCATCTCACCCGAGCTGTCCGTGCTACGGGGGGAACCTCAGCGCGGTCTCGACCAGGGTTGAGCAGCCCGCCGCGAGCGCCAGGATCCGGGGTAGCGATGCCAGGGCCGGGAACCGCAGCGGGACGAGGAAGCCCAGCGCCGCGAACACCAGCAGGTTGCCGACGACCTGGCCCGTCGACATCGTGACCAGGTCCCGCAGCGGTACCAGGCTCACCCGGCCGGGAACTTCGCCGGCCCGGGAGCCCGGCAGCATGATCATCCATACCCACGGCACCGTCCCGTAGACGATGCCGACCTCGGCCAGCGCCGTCCGCCACGCCCGCGCCGGTCTGCCGGTGACGCTGCGGCGGCGTGCCAGCGCCCACACCGCCAGGGCGGCCAACGGCAGTACGGCCACCGTGAGAAGTACTACGCCGGTGAACGTGCCGACCCAGCCGTGCCAGTCCTCGATGATCACGCTGCCCCCGTTCTCGTCCTGTGGCGGACCCGCCCGTCAGCCCTGGCCGGTGATGGCCTTCAGCTCCTGTTGGGTGATGTCCTGTATCGGCACGTCGTCGTAGTTGCTGAGGATGACGCCGACCCAGCCGGTGTCGGGGTAGATGTTCCAGTTGGCGGTGCTGCCGCCGGTGCCGCCGCCGCGTCCGAACAGCCACTGGCCGTCGATGATCTTGATCGGGCCCGTGTACCCGGTGAACGACGGGTGGGCGAGCGGGGAGCCGTCCCTGCCCGACCCGCGGGGGATCTTGGCGCCGGTCAGCAGGTCGGCGAAGGGGCGGTCCAGCACCGTGCCGTCGTGTAGCGCGTTCGCGAACCGGACCAGGTCCGGCGCGGTGGCGAAGCCGTCGTCCGTGGCATAGCCGATGAAGGCGCGACCCGGGTTCTTGCCCGCTATCTGCGGGGTGAGGCTGCCCTTGTCCAGATTGCGCACGGCGTCCACTCGGCTGCCGTCGGCCTGCCGCATGTAGGAGTGCGCGATGTGCTCGTCGGTGAGCCACTGCGGCCTGGTGTAGAACGCCGTACCGGTCATGCCGCAGCGCCCGAAGACGTGCTCGTGCACGTAGTCCCAGTACGTCGTGCCGGTCACGGCCTCCACGATCTGCGCGGCGGTGGCGAGGCCCGCGCCGGCGCCGTTGGTGTGCGCCTGGTTGCCCGTGCCGGGAGGGGCCGCCAGTTCCGCCTGCCGGGTCCACTGCCGATTGAACTCGTGCACTTCCTCCTTGCTGTGGAAGATGCGCTGCAGGTCCAGTTCTGGGGCGCTCATCCCGGACGTGGTGGTGAGCAGATGGTGGATGGTCACCTGTTCGGCGATGTCCTCGGCGAAGCCCGTCAGGTGGGTGCCCACCGTGTCCGCCAAGCCCAGCTTGCCCTGCTGCGCCAGCTGCAGGACGGCCACCGAGAGGAACGGCTGGATCCCCGAGGAGAGGTTGACCGCGACGCCCTCGTGGTTGCGGATCCCCTTCTCCTTGTCGGCCATGCCGTAGCTGCGGGACAGCACCGTCCGTCCCTTGTGGGCCAGCAGCACCACACCGGAGAACTTGTCCTCGGCCGCCAGTTGCGCCACGTACCGGTCGTAGGCTCCGCCGGGCCGGGTGTCCGGCGGGATGTCGGAGCCGGTCGGGGCCGAGTCTGCGCGGCCGGGCTGGGCGCCCACCAGCGATCCGCCGGCCGCCACCGCGCCGGCGGCCGCCAGCCCGCCCCGTCCGAGCAGCCGCCGCCGGTCGATACCGCCTACAGAATCCGAGCCCATGAGCACGCCCTTTTCCCGATCGCCGAACAGACCATTGCGATTCTCGATACGAAAGGTGGTCCCATCCGCCGCCATCGGGCACGGCACCGTCCTTTAGGAGTCACCTTCCGCCGCAATTCCTATCCAACGGACGGTCACAGCGCGGAGCCAAAAGCTGTGACCCGGGTGTGACCCGGGCCTGCGGCCACAGCCGGGGGGTTCATGGCTTCCGTTTCGTCGCCCAGGAAGGGAGCCAGGCATCCCCGGGGAGCGGCGGCAGGCTGCCGAGGTGGTTGATGATCGCCCGGAGTCCCGGGTGCGGATTCGTTTTCGGGACGATCAGCGAGAGCGGATACGCGAGCATCGGATTCACGATCGGGATGCGGCGCAGGTCGTGGCTCGTCGGCCAGATGTACCGGTCGCGTGCGCCTACGAGGGTGGCCACGTCCGCGGAGTCCGCGAGGACGTCCTGCAATACCTCGTTGCCGAAGTTCGGGCCCGCGGCGTCGACGCGGAGGTCGAAGGCGGTGGTCAACTGATCGTAGAACTCCGCCCATTCGCTTCGCGGCGCGATGCCCGGCACCCAGATCCGGTGCCGGCGCAGCCGGGACGGTGTCAGTGTCCGCGCGGAGGCGAGCGGGTGTCTCGGGCCGACGAGGAGTTCCAGCGGCGAGTCGAACGCGGGGATCATCCGCACGTCGCGGGGCAGCGCGGCCGGGTCGGTGATCGTGCGGAACGAGGCGTCGACATCGCCCGCCTGGACGGCGGCGACCGCCGCACGCGGGTCGTCGGCCTTGAGGGTGACAACGTCGAGGTCGGTCCCGGGGTGCGAGCGCCAGTAGTCGTGCAGGACGACGGCCTGCGCGGATCGCAGGCCGAGAACGTCGATGCGGAGGGCCCGCGAGCCGGGTCTGATCGCGGTGATGGCGCGGTCGACGCCCGTGACGATGTTCCGGGCGTGCGGGAGGAACGCCTGGCCGTCGAGTGTCAGCTCGACCCCGCGGGCGGTGCGGGTGAACAGCTTGACGTCGAGCTTCCTCTCAAGGTTCGTGATCCGCTTCGACACGGCTTGCTGCGTCACGCCGAGTTCGTCGGCCGCGTGCTGCAGCTGTCCGAGCTCGGCGGCGCGGACGAACGACCGCACCGCCTCGATGTCCACTGATCCAGCCTATGGGTGCCCAACCATCCGTTGTGGCGCGCCGGGGAGCCGTTGTCGCGAGGAGCCCGGACCTTCAAGCCCGAGCGGTCGACTGGAAGGTCCAGAGGCGGGTGGTGCCGGCGCCGCTTGTCGTGGCGAAACTTTGGCCGTCGGGGGCGAACGTCACGGACTGGTCCTCGTCGGAGTCGCCGGGGAGCGTTGCGGTGTTGCGGCTCGTCGGGACGTGCCAGAGGCGGATGTTCTTCTCGTCTGCGGTGACGAGGGTGTCGCCGTCCGGGCTGAACGCCAGGGCCTGCACCTCGCCGCCGAGGTCCTTGATGGTGGTTTTGACGTCGCCGTCGGACGCCTTCCGGAGTTCGAAGCCGTAGTAGCCGCCGGTGGAGACCGCGATGACGTCTCCGTCCGGGCTGAAAACGAGGGACGGGATGCCGGTGGCCTCGGACGGCGAGATCTCCTTGCCGTCGCCCTTCGAGGTGTCCCAGAGGGTGAAGCTTCTGGACAGGGCACGGGCGCCGGCGAGGGCCTTCCCGTCTGGGGAGAAGGCCAGCGCGTTGGCGTAGTAGTCGAGCTTCATCGGGCGGGACTTGCCGGTCACGGTGTCCAGGATCTGGACGTAGGTGGGGCCGTGGCCGCTGCTGACGGCGAGCGACCGGCCGTCCGCGCTGAATGCGAGCGCCTGGGCGCCGCGCAGGCCGGTGAAGGTCTTGCGGACCTTCACCGACGCCACGTCCCAGAGGTGGACGCCCTCGTCGTCGCCGCCGGTCGCGAGGGTCCTGCCGTCCGGACTGAAGACCATCGGGCGCTTGTAGGTCTCGTCGGAGTCCTTGAGTTCATGGGCGGTGACCTGCGCGGTGGACAGGTCCCAGCGCAGGATCGAGGCGAAACCCGCGCCCCACAGGCTTCTGCCGTCCGGGGAGAACGCCAGGTCGGAGAGCGCGACCTCGGAACTCGGCAGGGTGACGCCTGTGGGCACGCCGATCGGGGTCTTCGGGACGTTCCGTCCAGCGGACGAGTCCGACGGCCAGAGCAGGACGGTCGGCACGGCGACGGCGGCGGTCGCCGCGACGGCCGCCCCGCCGAGCAGGACGGCGCGGCGGGAGGGCCCGCGCGGGGGCTCGGCGCTGAGGCCGGTCAGGACCTCCTGGACGGACGGCCGCCGGCCGGGGTCCTTCTCCAGGCAGCGGACGACGAGGTCGCGCAGGGGCGGGTCGGTGAGGCCGCCCACGTCGGGCGGCGCGCCGACGATCTTGTGGACGATCGCCGGGATGGTCGGCGCGTCGAACGGGCCGCGGCCGAGCGCCGCGTACGCGAGCACGCAGCCGAGCGCGAACACGTCGCTCGGCGGGCCGGTGGCGTCGGCGCGCACCTGCTCGGGGGACATGAACGAGAACGTGCCGACGACCGCTCCGGTCGAGGTCAGCGCGGTCGCGTCGGCCGCGCGGGCGATGCCGAAGTCGATGATCCGGGGGCCGTCCGGGGCCATGATGACGTTGCCCGGCTTGAGGTCGCGGTGCACCAGCCCGCACGCGTGGATCGCGGTCAGGCCCTCGGCGAGACCCTTGCCCAGTTCGCGGACCGCGGGCGGCGCGAGAGGGCCCTGGCGCTGCACGACCTGCCGCAGGGACGGGCCGGGGACGAACGCGGTCACCATCCACGGCGAGGCGGCCTCGGGGTCGGCGTCGACGACCTGCGCCGTATGGAATCCGCCGACCTTGCGGGCGGCCTCGATCTCGCGGGCGAACCGCCGCCGGAAGTCCGCGTCGGCGGCGAACTCGGCGCGGACGACCTTCACCGCGACCTTGCGTCCGCTCGGCGAGGCCCCGAGGAACACCTCGCCCATGCCGCCCGCGCCCAGCCGTCCGTCGAGCCGGTAGGGGCCGATCTGGCGGGGGTCGTCACTGCGCAGCGGATCCACTGATCAGACCTTCCAGAGCGTCACGGTGCCGTCCGGCTTGGAGCCGCCCACACCCGCCACGGTCCGGCCGTCCGGGGTGAGGACGATCTTCTCGACGGGCTGGGAGTGGCCGACGAGCGTCGCGGTGAGCGCGCCGGTGGCGGCGTTCCAGATCCGGACGGTCCGGTCGTTGCACGCGCCGAGGACGGACGAGCCGTCCGGGGAGAGCTTCACGTCCTTGACGTTCGCCCCGCCCGCCTTGATGACGCGCACGGAGCGCCGCGTGGCGACGTCCCAGATCCGGACGGTCTTGTCCGCGCTGCTGCTGGCCAGCCGCTTCCCGTCCGAACTGAACGCCACGCCGGTGACGCTCTCGGTGTGGCCGGTGAGCTGGCCGCGTTTGCGGAGCGTCCGGCCGTCGAGGAGCTGGACGGTGTTGCCCGGCGGCTTCTTGTAGAAGCCGTCCACCCCGACCGCGATGAGCTTGCCGTCCGGACTGTAGGCGACCGCGTTGACGCCGCTGTGCCCGAGGTCGAACGTCGCCAGCGTGCGGCCGGTGGCGGCGTCGAAGAGCTTCGCGCCCGGGTTGGCTCCCGCGATCGTGCGGCCGTCCGGGCTGTAGACCAGCGAGTTCGCGCCGAACTCGCCGCTGCGCACGTTCACCTTGACGCGTCCGGTGGCCGCGTCCCAGACGAGCAGGAGGCCGGGTGAGCTGGACGAACTGGCCATGAGCCCGCCGTCCGGGCTGAACGCGAGCGCGCTCACCCAGCCCGTCCGGTCGATCGTGCGCAGGGCGCGGCCGGTGGCGAGGTCCCACAGCGTGATGGTCGAGTCCAGGCCGCCCGCGGCGATGGTCCGGCCGTCGGCGGTGATGGCGACCTCGTTGAGGGTCTTGACGTCCTTGGCGGTGAGCGACCCGGTGGGGGAGACCAGGCCCT
>NZ_SMKY01000432.1 GCF_004349235.1 Actinomadura darangshiensis
GGGGGGACGACCCCCCACACCCCCCGGAAAGACTTTCACTCGTGCTTGCGGCCCGGCATGTTCTCGTACATGTCGGTGAGCTTCTGGCGGAAGCCGCGCGCCGCGATGCCGAACTTCTGCGGGTCCTTGAGCCCGGCCTTCACCGCCTTCTTGGCCTGGTCCTTCATGATGTGCGGCGGGATCGGGGCGATCTCGTTGTCCACCACGAACTCCAGCACGACCGGCCGGTCACTGGCGAGGGCCTCCTGCCACGCGTCGGTGACCTTCTTCGGCTCGTCGCAGTAGATGCCCCGGAGCCCGGCCAGCTCGGCGTACTTGGCGTACGGGAAGTCCGGGATCGACTGCGAGCCCTCGTACTTGGGGTCGCCGCCCATCGCGCGCTGCTCCCAGGTGACCTGGTTGAGGTCCTGGTTGTTGAACACCGCGAAGATGAGCGGCGGTGACCCGGCCATCCGGTCGGCGTACCGCTTCACGGTGATCATCTCGTTCATGCCGTTCATCTGGAACGCGCCGTCGCCGACGAAGCAGATCACCGGGCGGTCGGGGTAGGCGAACCGGGCCGCGATCGCGTACGGGACGCCGGGCCCCATCGTGGCCAGCGTCCCCGACAGCGAGGCCTTCATCCCGTCGCGGATCTTGATGTGGCGGGCCCACCAGTTGGTGGCCGAGCCGGAGTCCGCGGTGAGGATGACGTCGTCGGGCAGCAGCGGGGACAGCTCGTGCGCGACGGCCTGCGGGTTGATCTTGCCGTCGAAGCTCTGGCCCGCCCGCTTCTGCATGACGGTGTCCCAGGTGCGGACGTTCTCCTCGATCTCGTCCCGCCAGGACCGGTCCTCCTTGCGCCGCAGCAGCGGGATCAGCTCCCGCAGCGTCTCCTTGGCGTCCCCGACGACGTGCGCGTCCATCGGGTAGCGGATGCCGATCATGCGGCCGTCGATGTCGATCTCGACGCCCTTGCAGCTGCCCTCGTCCGGCAGCCACTCGGCGTAGGGGAAGCTCGTGCCGATCATGAACAGCACGTCGCAGTTCATCATCATCTCGTCGCTGGCCTTGGAGCCGAGCAGCCCGATCGGGCCGGTCACGAACGGCAGGTCGTCCGGGACGACCTGGCGGCCGAGCAGCGCCTTGGCGATCCCGGCGCCGAGCAGCTCGGCGGTCTCGATCACTTCGGCCTCGGCGTCGGCGGCGCCCTGGCCGATCAGCATCGCGACCTTCTCCCCGTCGTTGAGGATCTCGGCGGCCTTCCGCAGTTCCGCCGTGTCCGGCAGGACGCGCGGCTGGCTCCAGCCCACGCTGGAGTAGACGGAACCGTGCTCCTTGGGCGGCGACGGGACCGCGTCCGACTCCTGGACGTCCTCCGGAATGATGATCGTCGCGACGCCGCGGGTGGTCAGCGCCGTCTTGAACGCCCGGTCGATGATGTGCCGCATCTGGCCGGGGTCCATGACGATCTGGCAGTACTCCGACACGTCGGAGAACAGGTTCTCCAGGTTCACTTCCTGCTGGTAGTGGGTGCCCTGGGACTGCCGCTTCTGCTGCCCGATGATCGCGACGACCGGCTGGTGGTCCAGCTTGGCGTCGTACAGCCCGTTCAGCAGGTGGATCGCGCCCGGCCCGGACGTCGCCGTGCAAACGCCCACCTCACCGGTGAACTTGGCGTGGCCGCAGGCCATGAACGCGGCCATCTCCTCGTGCCGGGCCTGGATGAACTCCGGCTTCCCGTCGGCCCGGTCGAACGCGCCGAGCATCCCGTTGATGCCGTCGCCCGGATATCCGAAGATCCGCTGCACGCCCCACTCGGTCAGCCGATGGAGGACGTAGTCGGCCACTTGCTGGGCCATGATCTCTCCTTCTCCCTGTCGTCGTCTCGTCAGCGCCGCAGCAGCTTCGCCGCGCCCACCGCCGCGCCGGCGGCGGCGCCGGCCGTCGCCGCCCCCACCAGGTACTTGTGCTGCCCCGCCCACAGCTGCGGGCTCCGCGGGTGGGCCTGCTCGTCGAACCGGCCGTGGCCGCCGTGGTCGGCGTCCTCGTCGGCCGGCTCCCAGAGGTTCGCGGGCTGGTCGTCGCGGGTGCGCTCCTCGGTCTGCTGGGACGTGAAGCCCGTCCGGGCCAGGTAGCGGTCCAGCAGCCCCGCCGCGAACCGGTTCGCCAGGATCGTGCCCACCGTGCTGCCGCCGACCCAATACTCGCGGCGTCCGGGATGCTCGGCCGCGTAGACGAGCGCGTCCGCCGCGACCTCGGGCTGGTAGATCGGCGGGACGGGCTGCGGGCGGCGCGGCAGCCGGTTCAGCACCCAGTCGAACTGCGGCGTGTTCACCGCCGGCATCTGCACCATCGTCACCTTGACGCCGCTGCCCTCGTGCATCAGCTCGGCGCGCAGCGAGTCCTGCAGCCCCTGGACGGCGTGCTTGGAGCCGCAGTAGGCGCTCTGCAGCGGGATGCCCCGATAGGCCAGCGCCGACCCGCACTGGACGATCACGCCGCGGTCGCGCGGCATCATCCGCTTCAGCGCGGCCCGGGTGCCGTTGACGTAGCCGAGGTAGGTGACCTCGGTGGCGCGCTTGAACTCGTCCGGCTCGATCTCCCAGAACGGCGCGAACACCGAGGAGAACGCCACGTTGACCCAGACGTCGATCGGGCCCAGCTCGTCCTCGGCCCGCTGCGCCGCCTCGTCCACGCGGCCGGAGTCGGCCACGTCCACGCGGATCGGGAGGCCGCGTCCGCCGGCGGACCCGACATCGGCGGCCGCCGCGTCCAGTCCCTCCTCGCCGCGGGCGAGCAGGGCGACCCGGGCGCCGCGCCGCGCGAACGCCACCGCGGCGGCGCGGCCGATGCCGCCGCTGGCGCCCGTCACCACGACGACGGTGTCGTTACCGATCTTGTGCTTCATCTCGTCCTCACATCGGCGGATCCGGCACAGACACCCACTGCCCGAGTCGAGGGCTCTGTAACGCGGGGCCCGCCGCGCGTCCGGGACGCCATGACTTCACGTCAGAACGTCTAGATGTAAGAACAAAGTATTGACTGACGGGGCCCGCGGGTCTAGAAATGCTCCAAGCCGGAGAGATGGCGCGACGATGAACACACGGTGAACGCCGGGTGAACTCGACGGCCTCCGGGACAGCCCATGGGAGGCAGCATGCGTGTCGGACTCTTAGGAGCGGGGCGGATCGGGGCGTGGCACGCCCGGTTCCTCGGCGGGCACCCCCTGGTGCGGGAGCTGCTGATCGGGGACGCCGACCCGCGCCGCGCCGAGGCGCTGGCCGGGCCGCTCGGCGCCCGCGCCGGCGGGCCCGACGCCGTGCTCGCCGCGCGGCTGGACGCGCTGGTCATCGCCACCCCCACGGCGACGCACGCCGAACTGCTCGTCCGGGCCTGCGACGCCGGCGTCCCCGCGTTCTGCGAGAAGCCGGTCGCGCCGGACCTGCGGACGACGCTGGAGGTCCGCGACCGGGCCGCCAAGTCGGGCGTGCCCGTGCACGTCGGCTTCCAGCGCCGGTTCGACGCCGGCTACGCGGCCGCCCGGCAGGCCGTCCTGGACGGGCGCCTCGGCGACCTGCACCGCGTCCACCTCGTCACCGCGGACCCGGGGCCGCCGCCCGCCGAGTACGTCCGCTCGTCCGGCGGGATGTTCCGCGACTGCCACATCCATGACTTCGACATCCTGCGCTGGGTCACCGGCCGGGAGGTCGACTCCGTCACCGCCGTCGGCGCCAACCGCGGGGACGCCTACTTCGCCGCGGCCGGCGACGTCGACACCACCGCCGCCGTCCTCGTCCTGGACGACGGGACGATCGCGACGCTGCAGGGCTCCCGGTACAACGGCGCCGGATACGACGTCCGGATGGAGCTGTCGGGCACCGCCGGCACGTGGGTCGTCGGCCTGGACGAGCGCGCCGCGGTCCGGTCGGCCGAGCCGGGCGTCGACTGGCCGTCCGGCGACGCGTGGACGGACTTCCAGGAGCGGTTCGAGCCGGCGTACGCGAACGAGATTGGAACGTTCCTAGAGATGGCCAGGGGCCGGACGGCCAGCCCGTGCACGGTCGACGAGGCGCTGGAGGCGTTCCTCATCGCCGAGGCGGCCACGCTGTCGCTGCGCGAGGGCCGCCGGGTCGCGCTCGCGGAGCTGCGATGATCTGGGCGATGGCGTTCGCCGCGATGGCGCTGGCCTTCGTGTGGGTCACCGGCGTCAACGACGGCGCCGCCCTGCTCGGGCTGAGCGGGCGCTACCCGCGCTCGTCCGGGCTGCTGCTGACGGCGCTGGTCCTCGTGCCGCTGGTCCTCGTCCCGCAGGTGACGGTCACGGTCGCGCGGACCTTCACCGAGGGGCTCACCGACCTCGGCGACCGGCGCGGCGCGCTCGCGTTCCTGCTCGGCGTGACGGTCGCGCTCGCCGTGGTCGCCGCCCTGACCAGGCGGAGCCTGCCGACGAGCCTGACCCTGGCGATCGTCGGCGGCATCGGCGGCGCCGGGCTCGGCATGGGCCTGGACGTCGCCTGGCGCGGCCTCGGCCTCGTCCTGCTGATCGGGGCCGCGGCGCCGCTCGTCGGCACCTCCGTCGGGTTCGGGCTCGGCCTGGCGTCGCGGCGCGTGCCGTCCTTCACCGGGATGCCCGGCGCCGTGCGGACCGCCCACGTCCTCGCCTACAGCGCGCAGTGCGCCGCCTACGCCGCCAACGACGGGCAGAAGATGCTCGCCGTCGTCAGCGTCGCGCGGCACGTCGTGTCCACGCGGCGGCTCGGTGCGATCGGGCCCGTCCAGCCCACCCCGCTCGTGCTCATCGCGATCGCGGTCGTCTTCTGCGCCGGGGCGCTCAGCGCCGTCCACCGGGTGGGCGAACGGCTCGGGCGCGGGCTCGTGCTGGCCCGGCCGCTGCACGTCGTGTCCACCGAGGCGGCCGCCGCCGCGTCCGTCGCCGCCAGCTCGTTCGCGGGCGCGCCGGTCAGCATGACCCAGTCCGTCACGGCCGGAGTCGTAGGCGTCGCCGCCAGCGAGGGCGCCTCCCGGGTGCGCTGGCAGAACGTCCTCGGGATCGGCGCCGCGTGGCTGTTCACGCTGCCGCTCGCGTTCGCCGCCGGGACGCTCGGCGGCGCGGCGGCGAGGGTCCTGTGAGCGCCGCCGTCCGGCCCGCCCGGCGCATCCGGCTCGTCTGGGACGACCTGCGCGGCCGGTCCGGCGACCGCGTCATCGGGCAGGTCGCCCGGCAGCTCCGGGCCGCCCGCGACGGCGCCGACCTGGCCCGCGAGCTGGCCGCCGGGCGGATCCCGTCCGGGGCGGCCCGCACCCGGATGGCCGTCATCGAGCACGGCGGGGACGCCGAGCGGGCCGCGCTCGCCGCGATGCTGCACGGCGTCCTCGCCACCCCCATCGACCGGGAGGACCTCTACCGGCTCTCCCGCTCCGTCGACGACGTCCTGGACAACCTCCGCGACTTCGTCCGCGAGGCCGACCTGTTCGGGCCGCCCGAGCTGGGCTTCGCCGTCCCGCCGCTGGACGCGGTGCTGGAGGGGCTGACCGCCCTCGACACCGCCGTCCGGAAGGTCCTCGCCGAGCCCGCCGCGGTCACCATCGCGGCGCTGGGCGCGCGCAAGGCCGGCAACCGCGTCCGGGAGAACCGGCAGGCCGCGCTGGCCCGCCTGTTCGCCGGCCCCCTCGACATCGACGTCCTGCGCAGGCGGGAGCTGCTCGACCGGCTGGACGCGGTCGGGCGGCGGCTCGGCGAGGCGGCCGACGCGCTCTCGGACGCGATGCTCAAACGCAGTCACTGATCCCCTCCCCGCATC
>NZ_SMKY01000433.1 GCF_004349235.1 Actinomadura darangshiensis
GCCCCCACCCCTCGGTACGCGGCCGCCCCGGTCAGGCGAGGTCGAACGCGCCGCGTTTGGCCTCCCCCATAAAGGCACTCCACTCAGCCCTTGTGAAGCCCAGCGCCGGCCCGGACGGATCCTTCGAGTCCCGGGTGAGGATGCGCTTGGACATCACCGGTGCGGCCACCTCGACACAGTTCGTCCCGTGCTCGGTGCTGCGACTGCTCTTGCGCCAGTACAAACGTCCGGGGGTTGGATCGCTCATAGTTCAGACGCTATCTGGTCGATGAGCACCCGGGATTCGGTTTCCGTGAGCGCCAGGGTGGAGAGCGCTCCGTATACGCGCTCGTAGTAGTCGACGCTCACGGGCTCGTCAATGAACCAGCTGCGTACGAGGCTGTGAACGGCGACGACGCTCATCGGATCATCGGAACCGATGTCGATGATCGAGAAGGAGCCGTCCAGACTGGGATGCTCGCCCACTGCGAGGGGCAGTATTTGCAAATGTAGATGAGGGGCGGCCGTAACAGTCAGGATCTTTCTGAGCTGCTCCCTCATCAGGTCCGGGCCGCCGATCGAGGAACGCAATGCTGTCTCGCTCAGGACCCACGTCACTCAGGCGACGCACCGGTGAGAATGCGCTGCCGCGCCAAGCGAAAGCCGACCGCTCCTTCTTCCCTTGGATCCAACCGGACCGAGTCGTACGCAGAGAAGACGGCGCTGGTGTATGCCTCCGTCTGGAGAAGGCCCGGCACTACCTGAGGCTCGAACTCCCGAATGCGTGAAGCATCGCCTTCAAGGGAGGCGTAGTCGACGATGAACGGGTCTGTCCGCTCCCGGTAGCCGAGCCACCAGCCCTCCTTCCGCCCTTTCGTGGCGAGGTCGAGGAGGCGGGCGCGCTCACGCCCGTCTGCGATGCCGTAGTGGTCGAGGATCTGGCGGAGGTCGCGGGGGCGGACGGCGCGGTGGCCGTTCTCGTAGGCGCTGAGGGTGGCGGGTGAGCGCTCGACCAGTCGGGCCGCCGCGTCCTGCGTCAGGTTGCGCTCCTCGCGGTACCGGCGGAGCGCCTGGCCGATCTTGCGGCGCCGGTACGACAACCGGTCATCTGACGTCATGCATCCAGCTTGTCACTGTGTGTGATATATCGGATGCGTCTTCGCGGAAGTTAGATACATCCGGACTTCAATACTTCAGCTTCTCCGCAGACCCGCGACGGATGGCCCTCACCTTCCGGGAGTGTGTTGATGCGGTGACGGAGGGCGATCAGCCTTGCGGGTGACATTCGGAGGAGGAATCACGATGATCACCCGCGAGGCGGGAGAGCTGCGGCTCCTTGGCGTGCTGACGCTTCCCGGCGTGGAGCGTTCCGTCCGGTATGCGCGGCTGTTCCTGCGGGACACGCTCGTCCCCGACCACCTGGCGCCCGGCGACGAACTGCTGGACGACATGGTGCTCGTCGTGGACGAGTTCGCCTGCAACGGCATCCGGCACACCGCGTCCGGCCGGGGCGGGAAGATTCACATCTCCCTCTGGTCTGGTCCGGGCGTGCTTCGAGCCGAGGTCAGCGACGACGGCGCCGATGGGGCACGACCGGCCCTGCGGGACGCGCCGGACGACGAAAGCGGTCGCGGCCTGCACATCGTCGCCGCGCTCGCCTCGCGCTGGGGCCACCGTCCCGACGGCACGCGCACCACCGTGTGGGCGGACTTCCGCGTCCACCCGAGGGCTCATGGTGCTCGAATCTAGGGAGCCAACCGGAAGTGGCCGGAGGCGATGGCGTCCATGACCCGCTTCTCGGTCTCCGGGGTGTCCTGATCGGACGTGTCGAGGACGTGGGGCTCCAGGTCGTCCAGGTCGGCGAACTGGTCCCACATCGTCAGGATCGGGTGCCGGTCCACCAGCGCGTCCGGCGCGGTCCGCCCCTGGGCGCGGGCGAGCGTGACGTCGCGGTGCGGGCGCAGAACCATGTAATGAAGCGGTATCTGTGGTTGCGACCGCGCGCGCTTGCGGAAGTGGTCGAGCATCCACGGTCCGACGATCCCGTCGACCACCGTGGTGAAACCTCCGTCCGCGTAGCTGAAGGCCGCACCGGCGATGACGTCCATGACGGTCTCGTTCTGAGACCGTGAGGCCGGCTCGTATGGCGGAATCGCACCGGCCACGATGTAGTGCCAGAAGTCGTCGGTGTGCAGGTGGACAGCCATGGCATAACGGCGGGCGACACGTACCGCGACGGTCGTTTTCCCCGCCCCCGGCGGACCGGTCAGAACGACAACACCCCTGCGCACACGTCCACCCTAGGGGCGAGTGGGGATACCGTCGCCTGACGAGTCACGGGTTGCGGCTGTATCACTACGTGGGCCATCCGGAGATTCTCGCCGAGGTGCGGCCCGGCAGCGGAGGCGAACCGATCCGATCGCCGGACGACCTGGCGGCCTGGCCGGCAAACCGCAGCGCAGACGAAACGGCGGAGCCGCTCACGTTCGTCATGGACGTGGACGGCTTCCTGCGCTCGCCCCTCGGCGAAGCGAACACGTCGCCTGCACCGGCGGGGTACCGGTCCTGAGCGCCGGCGAGATCACCTTCGTCCATGAGGGGATCACCGGGTGGTGAGCGAGGTCAGCAACCACTCGACGGGCTACTGCCCCGACCCCGCGTCCTGGCGCGCTGTCGAAAGCGCGCTCGACCTGCCGGCCCTGCGCCACCCCGGCCGCTCCACCGCACCGGTCACCTTCCGCCGCTGCCGACGATGCCTTGAACGCAACGTGGTCAAGGCCGACGACTTCACCTGCGCCGTCTGCCGACGCGCCCCTCCCCCACACCTGGAACCTGGACGCCGCCTCCCCACACGAAGAGAGACCAGCAACCGGGGCATAGCTACGCTTCAACCAGCGCTTTCAACCCAAAGGTTGACTCTAGGTGCGGCCGCGCCTAGAGTCGTTTCAACCACAGAGTTGAAACTGGAGGGCCGATGGCCGTGGACGCGCTGTCCCAAGTCTTCGCCGCTCTCGCGGACCCGACGCGGCGCGACATGGTGGCCCGGCTCTCCAGCGGCGACGCGACCGCGAGCCAGCTGGCGGAGCCCTACCGGATGACGCTCCAGGCCGTCTACAAGCACTTGCGGGTGCTGGAGGACGCCGGGCTCGTCACCCGGCCGCACGGTCCGCAGCCCCGGCCGGTGCGCCTGGAAGCCCAGGCATTCGACCTGATGGACACCTGGATCGAGCGCCACCGGCGCCGCGTCGAGCAGCGCTACCGCCGCCTCGACGCCGTCCTGGCAGAGATAGAGGAGGACGACGATGGACAAGATCACCGAGGCGGTCATCGAAGCCGACCCGAGGCTGCCGATCATCCGGCTGACCCGTGACTTCGCGGCGGCACCCGACCGGCTGCTGCGCGCCCACACCGATCCCGCCCTGTTCACCCGCTGGGTCGGCCCCGACGCCATGACCACCCGGATCGAGCACTGGGACGCGCGCACCGGCGGCAGCTGGCGGTACGCCTCCGTGCACGACGACGCCGAGTACTGGTTCCACGGCTGCTTCCACGAGATCCGCCCGGACCGCATCGTCCAGACCTTCACCTACGAGGGCGATGCCGACGGGGTCGCGCTGGAGACGATGTGGTTCGACGACCTCGGCGGCGGCCGCACCCGGTTGCGGACGCAGTCGCTGGTCGACAGCTTCGAGGGCCGTGACGCATGGCTGCGCAGCGGCATGGAGACCGGCGTCAACGAGGGTTACGCCAAGCTGGAGAGGATGCTCATCGATGGCACTGCCTGACCACCCCGCCGAGCGGCACCGGCAGGTCGCCGGCCTGTTCACCGAGCGAGTCCGCGGAACCCGGACCTGGGACGCACCGTCCCCGGTCGCCGGCTGGACCGCCCGCGACGTCGTCCGTCACCTGACCGAATGGTTCCCCGGGTTCCTGGCCGCCGGCGCCGGCATCGAACTCCCCCGCGGGCCATCAGCCGACGAAGACCCGGTGGCCGCGTGGCAGGTCCACTGCGACGGCGTGCAGGCAGTGCTGGACGATCCGGAGACGGCACATCGAAAGCTCACCAACCCGCACATCGGAACTCTCCCCCTGGCGACCGCGATCGACCAGTTCTACGTCGCCGACGTCTTCATGCACACCTGGGACCTCTCCAGGGCCACCGGCCAGGACGACCGGCTCGACCCCGACTTCTGCGCTCAACTCATCGACGGGATGGAGCCGATCGAGGACGTCCTGCGCTCCTCCGGCCAGTACGGCCCCCGCGTCGAGGTGCCCGCCGGCGCGGACGTCCAGACCAGGATGCTCGGCTTCATCGGCCGCGACCCGTTCTGGCGAGCGGGCTCATGACCGGGGCGGTGCTTGAGCGAGGATGAAGTCTTCGTAGCCGTCGGGGAGCCTCATTCCCCGCGACAGCATCCAGTGCACACGACCGGCGCCGGTCAGCGCGAGAGTCGTCCGGTAGCCGGTCGCGACGTCCGTCTCGTCGAATCGGCCGTCCAGTCCCGCCAGGTAGTCCTCCAGCGGATCAGCGCCGGTGCTCAACGCCAGACTGGCGAGGTCCGCGCCGACGGGACCGGCGCCGAGGGTGGCCCAGTCGAGCACCACGGTCGTGGTCTCCGCCGACCTGATCAGGTTTCCGGCGGAGAAGTCACCGTGCGTCAGAACCGGCGGCACACGAGTCAGACCATCGAGCAGCTCGCCGCGCCGACGCCAAACCCGGGCAATACGCGGATCGGCGTCGACCACCGACCAGTCGAGATCGCTGACCGCCATCCGTTGGGCGAGCTGGTGCCCGGCAAGCCAGGGCACGTCCGGAATCGGGACGGCCGCCTGCCAGGCCCCGAGCCGACGCGCCGCAAGGCGAGGCGACTCGGCCGCACCCTCGACATCGGCCAGATACACCACGTCGTCAACGACGCCGTAGCAGCGCGGCGCGGCCAGGCCGGGCCCGGTGGGCAGCAGGCCGCTGGCGTAGGCCAGGGGCTCGCGCCGCCAGTACGCCCAGTGCCGGGCATCACCGGCATGCGCAGCGTGCCGGCCGCCGGCCACCGGACGAAACTCCTTACGCACCAGGCGAAACGGCAACTCGCCGCTACCGCACCGGACCATGCCTGACACCCGGCTGACAGCACCGGTCGCCGCACCGCTGCTCCCGACGATCGTCTCGCTCCGGCAACTCAGGAGCGAGACGTCCGCCCGGCCCACGAGCGCGGCCAGCACCTGCCCAGGAACTCGATCCTCCACGCGCCGGACGCTACGCCCGCCAACCGTCCAACGCCCGCGAATAGACCCTCAAGCCCGCGATCCCCTCAGCGTTCGGGTCCCGGGCGAACTGCGCCTATCTGCGCCAACGCGGTGTGAAGTGCACCATCCCGGAGAAGCCCGACCATATCCGCAAGCCATACTTATCCGCCTTGCACGATCCGGCCCGCTGGAGTTCCGCAATACCAGTGCCGCTCGGCCGGAGCGGGAGGGACGGTGCCAGCAGCCAGATCGACCAGAGCCTCTGCCGGCTCAACAAGCGGAGCCGCATTGATGTGCTCAGCACCGCGCAGGAAACTGGTCGCACTCTCCTCCAGTTCGGGCCAGGTCGAGACTCCGGCTCGGTCCACGCCGCCGCGGGCCTCGATCCGGCGAGCCGCCTCCACTACACAGTGAACCCATTTCATCCCTGTGGCGGCAGTCCGCTGGTCACAGCATGATCGCAATGCGTCGGTTGGTGGCCTGACGTAGAGAGACCCCTGGTAGACGGGTTGATCACCACAATCACGTCGCCTGAACC
>NZ_SMKY01000434.1 GCF_004349235.1 Actinomadura darangshiensis
GGACCATTCCCGGCCCCTGACGAAGTGTGGTCTCAGTGCGTGCGTAACCGCGTCTGTCATCAGGAGACACTGGACCTCGGCGGGCCGGCGTGCCCTCCAGATCGCCGCAGGAGGCCGGCCCAGGTGGTGGCGGAACGCTCGCCGGTAGCCTCAACTCGGGTTCTCCCGCACCAGTCGCAGCACCAGCAACCGGATGGACGGTCGGTGGCCGGCCCGGCCGCTTGGGTTTCGAGCGGGCAGCGTGCCGACCGGCAATCAGGTGACGGTGCCAACGCAGCACCGGGTCCGGCCGCACCAGGAGCCGTGTCCAACACGGCGACCTGATGCCGCAACACCAGAATCTCGGTGTCCTTCTCCCGATCAGTCATCGGGAGAAGGCGGAGGGCCGCGAAGGTGTTCGCCACGGTCAAGTAGGCCAATTGCAACAGCACAGCCACCCATCACCCCGCGGCACAGCGGTGTCGTGGCCCGTCCCGGAACTGTCAAAAGCCCGGCCCCACTGCCTGCCAGGCACTACCTCTCTCACCTGCACGGACGTAGGTTTCGGCAAGCACACGGTCCGCGGATCTTGGCAGCCACATCACCGGTACACGCCACCGGCACTCCTAGAAGCTCCTATGCGCCCAGGATGGGCCGCCATAACGAGCCGACGACCTGCAAGCCATGAAGGAGTACCGGCAAGGCCAGCGAAACCTCCATACGCAGCGGGCCACCATCGAGATCCGTGCGCGCATTGGCGCCGACCAGGCCTTTGCGAACTGACAGGGCGGTGGCCGGGAGATACGCCGAATGTGGCCCTGAAGCCTCGTCAATCGACCTCACCGGAGGCGTCCGTGCTCTACGTGGAAGCTTAAACCGAGTTATGGAACCTTCGACTGCGTCGCCGAGGGTTGGCATGGTCTGGCCGTTGGTGAGGACGCGCTCACCGGTGGTCCTTGACGGAGAAGGCCGCGGCCCGGGCTCTTTCAGCCTGTGGTGTCGGGGCCTCCGCGCAGGGTGACGAGGGTCGCGGTGAGGGTGGTGAGTGTGGTCAGTGCCAGAGCGGCGGCGAGGATCGCGGCGAGGATCCAGGGCGGGCCGCCCGGGAGGGCGGAGTCCAGCACGCTGAGGCCCGCTGGGATGAGGGTGAGGGCGGCAATCAGCAGGCCGAGGGTGATGCCCGCGGCGGCGACGAGGGTCGCCTCGACGGCCATCATCCGCAGGATCTGCCGGCGGGTGGCTCCGACCAGGCGCATCAGCCCGAATTCCCGCCGGCGTTCGGCGGTCGCGAGGGCCTGGGTGTTGATCAGGGAGATGACCGCGTAGCCGACGACGACGGCGAGGACGAGCCAGGCCATGGTGGCCTGGGTGTGATCCTGATCCTGCTGAGCGGCGGCCAGGCCGTCGCGGTCGGTGAGCTGGAGGCCGGGGCGGCCGATGGAGGTCAGCGCGGTGGCCAGCGCGGTGCGGTCGGCGCCGGGGGCGGCGCTGATGAGGATCTGCGGGACGAGCCCGGTACCGGTGTGCGGGGCCAGCAGCGCGGCCGGCACCAGGGCGGTCTCGTAGCCGCGCCGTGCGTCGATGGTGGCGATGAGCTTGAGCCGGGTGCGGGTTCCGTCGCCGAGCCGCATCGCGATGGGGTCGCCCAGCCGGTGTCCGGTGGCGTAGCGGGTGGGCAGCGCGACAGTGTCGCCTTGCAGCGCGGTCAGGGTTCCGGTGGCGGCGCGGTAGGCGGTCGTCTGGCCGGCTCCCTGGGCAGTGATGCCCTGGAGGGCGAGTTCGGTGGGCTGCGGTCCGGCCGACTCCTCTTCGCCGCTGTCCCTTGAGGGTGTGCGTGCTGTGGCGGGTTCGATGAAGCCGCGGCTGGGGATCTGGGCGGTCGCGGCGGCGACCCCGGGCGTCTTGCGGACGGTGTCGACCGTGTCGAGGGGCAGGCCGCCGGCGGTGGAGGTGAGCACGAGGTCGGCGCGCTGGGCCTTTTCGAAGGCGCGGCGGGTGCCGTCGGACTGGGTGGTCTGCAGGTAGGTCAGGCTGAGGGCCAGTCCGGTGGCGAGCATGACCGGCATCACAGCGGCGGTGAGGCGGGCGGTGCGGGCGCGGGCGTTGGCGGCGGCCAGTTCGCCGGCCAGGCCGGACAGCGCGCGGGCCGGCCGGGTGAGGGCGGCGGTGATGGCGCGGGCCAGGACGGGACCGAGCAGCCCGAACGCGATCGTCCAGACCAGCGCGGCCGGAGTGGCGACGCCGCCGGCGTCAGGGCCGTCGGACCCGGCGGTGCCGAACGCCAGCGCGGCGCCGCCGCCCAGGCACAGCACGCCGAGGACGAGCCGGCCGGCGCTGAACCAGTGGCGCTGCAGCGCGGCCTCGGCGAGCGCTTCGGCCGGGCGGGTGCGCGCCGCCTGGTGCGCGGCCATGAAGGCGGCGCCCAGCGCGGCGGTGACGGCGAGGCCGGCGCCGGCGATCAGCGGGACGGTGCCGGAGCGGAACGCGACCGTGTCGGAGACCACGCCGCCGTGCGCGAAGGCCTCCAGCAGCCGGCGGCCGAACCAGGGGGCAGGGACGAAGGCCAGCGCGGTCGCGGCCACCGCCAGGATCATCGTTTCGGCCAGGATCATCCTGCGGAGCTGGCCAGGGGTGGCACCGACCGCGCGCAGCAGCGCGGTCTGGCGCTGCCGCTGCCGGATCGACAGGCCCACGGTGCCGGCCACCACGAACACCATGGCCAGTGCCGCGAGGCTGCCGAACGCTGCGGCGAGCGGGATCAGGTCGTCGGTGCCTTCGATCAGGCCGGGGTCCTCGGCCCGGCCCCGGTCGTCCCCGGTCAGCACCGCCGGGCCTGACTCGTCGGCGGCCCCGACCGCGGCCGCCACGGCGCGGGCGACCTGGCCGGTGTCGGCGCCGGGCGCGAGCAGTACGCCGACCGAGTCGATCCTGCCGGGGCGTCCGGTCAGGCGGCCCGCGTCGGTGTCGGCGACGAAGACGTCACCGGTGCCGGCTGCCAGCCCGACGATCTGGAATCGTTGGGCGGCCCCGCGCACCAGCAGTTCGACGCTGCCACCGGTGCGCAGCCCGGCCCGGTCGGCCAGGTCCTCGCCCAGCACGACCTGCCCGGGTCCGGACGGCGCGGCACCCTGCGCGAGGCGGTGCGGGGCGAGCCGCGCCGAGGCCCAGTTGTGCCCGGTGACCGCGCCGTGCGAGGCAAGGGCGGCGGGGAAGGAGACGTCCGGCACCGCCGCGGCGACCCCCGGGACCGCGCCGATCTTCGCCGTCAGGGCGGCGTCCAGCTGGGCCCGCTCGGGAAAGATCAGCTCCTGGACGGTGCCGTGGTAGCGCTGGTCACCGGTGACCACGATCGGTGCGGCGGCCAGCCGCTGTGGTGGTGCGGCGGCGCGGATGCCGGTCTCCAGCAGCCCACCGCAGCCCACCACGATCAGCGCGCCCAGGAACAGCGCGGCGAACGAGGCCAGGAAGCCGCCCTTGTGGAAGCGCAGCGTGCGCACCGCGATCCCGATCACTGGCCCGCTCCGCCCGCACCCAGGCGCGTCATCTGCGCGGCGACCCGCTCGATGGTCGGCCGGACCAGCTCGCCGGCCAGGCGCCCGTCGGCCAAGAACAGCGCCCGGTCGGCGTGCGCGGCGGCGACCGGGTCGTGGGTGACCATCACCACCGTCTGCCCCGCCTCCTCGACCGCCTCGCGCAGCAGGCGGAGGACCTCGCGGGCTGTGCCGGTGTCCAGCGCGCCGGTCGGCTCGTCCCCGAACAGCACTGCGGGCCGGGTGATCAGCGCCCGCGCGATCGCCACCCGCTGCTGCTGCCCACCCGACAGCTCACCCGGCCGGCTGCGCAGCCGGCCGCCGAGCCCGACCCGCTCCAGCACCTCCTCCACCGCCCCGCGCTCCGGACGGCGGCCCGCCAGCCGCAACGGCAGCGCCACGTTGTCGTGCACGGTCAGCGCAGGCAGCAGGTTGAACGCCTGGAACACGAAACCGATCCGTCGGCGGCGCAGCCGGGTCCGTTCCCGCTCGCCGAGCGAGGTGAGTTCCACCCCGTCCAGCACCACCGAGCCCGACGTCGGACGGTCCAGCCCGGCGGCGCACTGCAGCAGCGTGCTCTTACCGGAGCCCGACGGCCCCATGATCGCGGTAAAGGTGCCCTTCCGCAGCCCGACGCTCACCTCATCGAGCGCGACCACGCCATTCCCCGCACCGCCATAGACCTTGCGTACCGCCGTCAACCGGACGACGTCGGCAGGACCGGGCACACCGGTCGCACCGCCGCCGAAACGCGCTTCTTGCAGGATGTTCCTCATAGCGATCATCCTCCTCAATAGGGCGGGAAGCAGGGCAGGGTCGATCAGCTGAACCTGCCGTCCACCGATCGGTGGACAAGCGCCCCCGTCCATGGCCGCCAATCGGTGGCTCGACGCGTTCGTCCCTGTTGCGGCGATCCTTAACGGCTGGTCCGCGCGAACGGCCCTTTCGAGCAGTGCGCTCGGGTCGGCGAAGCACGTCGATGTGGCGTCGGGGGCGTACTCCTTTGAGCACTACCGCCCGGTGCAGGGCCGGTCGCCCCGCGGTACAGACTCGACGCCCTCGCCGCAATGCAGGACCGGCTGGAACTGATCTCGCGGTGCACCGAGCGCCTGGTGGACCGGATGAATGCGGCCGCTAACACGGCCAACGCGAAGGTGCTGCTGCACCCGACCGAGTCCCGGCTGTAGTTGGGCGAGCAACCATGTCGCGAGCGGCGTCCATGACTTCCACGGGCGTCGATGCGGCCAGGAGCCGCGGCAACGAAATCCTCTACCGGGCCACCCCGGCAAAGGACAAGCTCTCCAGTGAGATCGCGGAGCGAGCGCGCCGTCGGCGCGGAGACGAAGAGAAATGCGAAGAGGAAAGCTGAGTGAGCACCGCCCTCAGCCACCTCTGCAGCCCGACTGCACCCTCACCTGATGTCCCTCCTGGTGTCGAAGATCAGCACACGGGCCGGAACGGAGGGTCGGGAAGCGATCGAGGCCGAGGCCAGGAAGGTGTACCGCAAGACCGAGAAGCTGTTCTCGATCCGCCGAGGCGTCGCTGAGTGCGCCGGAGGGCACGGTCCGGCAGGTGGTGTTCCCGGCGGTGCCGGGCGGGGAGGGCACGCTGCGGGCACCGGTGGCCGAGGCCGTTCCCGTGAAGATCGCGGGAACGGCCTCGTGCCTGCCAGAGCAGCCTTTCAGGCGGGGACGTCGGTCAGGCGGCGCAGCGTGAACGGCTCGGCGAGGATTTCTTCCAGGACGTGGGCGATGTGCTCGAAGTGCGGCAGCGAGAAGCGGAGGTCGAGCGCGGCGCTGCCGGCCCACTCCTCAACGATGATCATGCGGTCGGGGCGGTTCGGGTCGGTGTACGGCTGGTAGCCCAGGCAGCCCTCCTCGGCCAGGGACGGCGCGACCATCGCGTTCAGCTCGTCCCGCAGACGCTGCTCGTGCCCGGGCTTGGCGGCGAAGCCGGCAATGATGGTGAGGGTGTTCGACACGACGGACTCCTGATCTTCAGTGGTCGATCTTGCTCAAGACCCGACGTGCCCGCCTGCGCCCCGGCGAGGCCGGTGCGGGGAACTTCGGCGGCCAGCGGCGCGTGCCGGGGCTGCGGCGGGAGGAGCTGGCGCTGCTGGCCGGGGTGAGCGTCGACTACTACACCCGCCTGGAACAGGGCCGCGCCCGCAACGTGTCCGCCGACGTCCTGGACGCCGTCGCCGGTGCGCTCGGCCTCGACGCCGACGAACGCGCTTACCTAC
>NZ_SMKY01000435.1 GCF_004349235.1 Actinomadura darangshiensis
GGAGTGGGAGAGCGAGGGGCCCGCGGAGGGCTCGGCCGCGCCGGCCTGGCCGTCCCCGGCGCAGCCGCCGCCGCAGCAGCAGGGCGCGGGCGCGGTGCCGACGGCGGACGAGTTCGTCCGCAAGAACCAGCACGGCGACGCGTTCGTCCGCCGGATGGGGCGGGGCGTCCGCAAGGCCGTCGGCGCCTCCGGGCAGATCCGCAACCAGGCGGAGATCTCCGACTACCTGCGGCGGCCGGTCGGCGGCTTCCGGCAGATCACCGTGGTCAGCGTGCGCGGCGGCGCCGGGAAGACCACGGTGGCCGCGCTGCTGGCCACCGAGCTGGCGCGGCACCGCACCGACCGGGTGATCGCCATGGACGCCGACGCGGAGCTCGGTTCGCTGCCGCTGCGCCTCGGCGTCCGCTCCGAGATGTCGCTGTTCGAGCTCGCGGCGCAGCGCCCGCGCTCCTTCGAGGAGGCGGCGCGGTACATGCAGCAGACCCGGGACGGGCTGTGGGTGCTCGCCGCGACCCGGGGCGGCCGGATCACCGGCGAGTTCGGCTACGACACGTTCCAGGCGGCGTTCAGCGCGGTGAGCCGGTACGTCTCCATCGCGGTGACGGACTGCAGCGCCGGCATCCTCACCGACCTGCACAAGGGCATCCTCGGGCAGTCGCACAGCGTGGTGCTGGTCACCCCCGGCACCGTCGACGGGGCGCTGAGCGCCCGCGGGGCGCTGGAGTGGTTCGCGCAGGGCGGCCAGCAGCGGCTGCTGCCCCGCACGGTGATCGCGATGGTGTCGCACGCGCCGCAGATCGGCGCGGACCTCACCCGGGCGACGCAGATGCTCACCGCGTGGGGGACGCCCGTCGTCCACGTCCCCTACGACCGGCATGTGGCCGCGGGGTCCGCGTTCGACATGACCCGGCTCGGTGAGGGCGCGCAGGCGGCCGTCAGCCGGATCGCCTACGAGGCGTTCGCGCGCTCGCTCGGCGATCTGACGCCGAACCACTGATCCGGCGAACCACCGGGTCGCCCGCGGGGTCCCCGTGGGCAGCGGGTGCGGATGTCTCATAGGGTTGCGATGTGAGGGGAGGCAGGTGTCCGACTCATACCGGCGAAAGACCGTCGTGCGCCGCGGCGGCCCGCGCCGTCCCGTCCGACGCTGGGGTGACCGATGAGCAGTGACCTGGTGGCGCTGGTGCGCCGCGATCCGGACGTGCACGCCGTGGCCGACGGCATGATCGCCATGGGTGAGCCGGTGGAGCTGCGCGGCGGGGAGCCGGAGCCCACGCTGCTGTACGACGCCGAGGGGCGGCTGCTCGTCTCGATCGAGGACGCGGTCCACGTGACGGCGCAGAGCGAGATCCGCCGGCTGCTCGGCGCCGAGTTCGCCGACCGGGTCGGCGTGCCGGTGTGGTGGGTGGACATCCGCGCGGTGGCCGACCTGCCCGAGGCGCTGCGGGTCGCGCGCGTGTTCGCCGACTCGCTCGTCCGCTGGCTCGGCGGCACCGTCTACCCGGACGGCGCGAGCGAGGCCCCGGCCCGCAGCTGGCGGGCGGCCGGCCAGGGCGGCGGCGACGCCGGGGGAGGCGCCCCGGCGGGCGGCGCCGCGTACCAGGGCAACGTGATCCGCTGACGCCTGGCCGGATCCGGCCGCAGACCACCCGGGGCCGGGGCGCGCTCAGGGCCAGTCGCGGGCCAGTTCCAGGTCCCACGGGACGAGGTTCCAGGGGCTGCGCGGGTCGGTGGCGAGCTCCTCGATGAGCCGTTCGTACTCGGCCTGCGCCGTGCCCCCGCCGCCCGACCAGAGCAGCCGTCCCTGCAGGTAGCAGGTGGCCATGTCGCGCCAGGACGAGTACCGCCGCTGGATGTCGAGCGCCAGCGGGAGCATCCGGTCCCAGCAGTACTCCTCGGTCAGCCACCCCACCATGTGGCCCCACCGGTACAGCATCAGGGCGCGTCCGTAGTCCCAGATGAGGAACCGTCCGACGTTGGCGCGCAGCGCCGGGTCGGCGAGGGTCTTCAGCCGGTGCAGCTCCTCGGCCGCGTGGTTGCGGTCGTTGAAGAGCTGGTGCAGGAACAGGGCCAGCTCGGCGCCCTCCTCGCTGGCGTCGGCGCCGGGCTCGTCGCGCAGCAGCGGCGGGACGAGCCGCGCGTAGGAGCCGCCCTCGTCCCCGTAGCGGACGCGGACCAGCTCGATCAGCCGCTCGACGAACGGCGGTTCGAGCTGGTCGCCGGCGATGAGGGCGTCGACCTCGCGCAGCAGCGTCCCGTACTCCTCCTGGGCGTCGGGCGGCCGGGAGGCCAGGTGGGCGTCCTGGCTGAAGTCGGCGCGGTGCCCGTCCTGCACGAGCCAGTTGACGGCGCCGAGGAGCTGCTCCAGGTCGTAGGCGCCCCACGGGTCCTGCAGCAGCTCGTGCGCGGTGCGGCGGTCGCCGGCGGCGTCGTCGCCGCGGGCGGTGCCGAGCCGGTCGACCCGGAAGCCGTTGATGGCGCCGTAGGGGGCGCCGGCCGCGACGATCCAGCGCTGCACCGGGGTGAGGCCGCCGCCGTGGGCGAGGACGCCGGGCAGGTCGGGCGCGGAGATCAGCGCCCAGAGCCGCCGCTGGAACTCCGCGGCCTGCCGCTCCTCGCTGCGGAAGAACCCGGCGAGCTGCTTGCGGAGCGACGGGTGCCGGACGTGCAGGCTCCGGAAGAACCGCCCGTTCTTCCACACGAGGTGCTCGGGGCGCAGCTCGCTGAACGGGATGCGCGTCCGCCGGTGCACGAGCGTCCGGTCGGCGAACCGCAGTTCCAGGCCGGACCAGAGTTCGGCGAGCCGGGTGAAGCGCCACAGCAGCAGGAAGCCGAGGACGAGCCCGAGCAGCGCCGCGCCCGGGGTCAGCGCCCAGCGCGCCTCGTCCTGGAACCCGGTGATGGACAGGACGGCCCCCACCAGCAGCAGGGCGACGCCCCCGGCGCCGCCGCCGGCCAGCCAGGAGGTCGTGGCGATGAACGACCGCTCGATGTGCAGCACGGCCTCGTCGCCGTCGAACTCCAGCGACCCCTCGGCGAGCGTCCCCTCGACGGCCCGCTCAAGTGCGTCGAGCTGACCGGCCTCTCCCATGAGCAGGACCGTACAGCATCCTTTACGGGTAGATCATCCGCCTGTGAGCCGTATGGCGGGACGGGTCAGCCGGCCTGGAGGTGCTGCATGAGCATGTTGTGCCGCTGCCAGCCGTCCGGCGAGCGGCCGTCGCCGAGCGGGAAGAACGTCAGCGGCGCGCGCGGCGGGCCGACCTGCTGGCCGGGCAGGCCGTTCGGGCCGGTCACCGCGCCGGCCACGGCGAGCGCGATGGGGGCGGGCGCGCCCGTCCAGCGGGCCTCGGTGGTGAGGTCGGCGCGGCCCGGGGTGAGCTGGACGAACAGCGACGTGACCGGCTGGTCGGCGGCGAGCGCCCCGACCAGCGTCGGGAGGTGCTGCAGGGGCGGCGGGTCTTCGGCGGCGTAGCCGACGGTGACGGTGCTGACCTCGGCGATCCCGTCGCCGCCGCCCGAGGTGTAGTCGCAGATGGCCTGCGCGGGGCGGGGCCCGTCGCCGCCGACGATGAGCCGCACGGTGGAGCGTCCGCGCGCGTACTCGGTGAGGCGGTCGCGGCGCCAGGGGTGCTCCAGCGGCTCGGCGGGGCCGAGGCCCGCCGGGGGCTTGCCGGTGAGCAGCTGCAGGAGCCGCTCGACGGGCCCGCCGATGTCGCTCTGGGCGCCGTGCCTGATCCGGTAGACGAGGGTGAGCTGCGCGCCGATGGGGGCGGTCGGGCGGGTGGTGAACCCGGGCGCGTAGTCGCGGGCCTCCGGGACGGGCACGAACGTCCCGCCGCTCCATTTGAGCGGCCGTCCGGTGAGGCCCTCGTAGTAGCCGTCGCCGTTGCGGACGACCCACTGCACGTCGGGCCCGGACGCGGCGGTGCGCAGCGGCAGCGACAGCCGGGAGTCCAGCGGCGTGACGAGCTGGAGGGACCGGCCGCTGCCGGTGCAGTCGACGAGTGCCCTGTTCAGCCAGGCGCTCAGCGGCACCACCGGCCGGTCCTGGAGGACGACCATGGCCTGCTCGGTCAGCGCGTCTACAGTGCTCATCTCGACGGGGAGTCTAGTCACCGGACGGGGGTCCCGGGCGCGCGCGGCCCCCCTCCCGGGGGGTGGGCGCGGGCTGACCGGTGTCTTTCCGGTGACTCCCGTGACGGATGTCCAATCTGTGCTGAAATGTTACGGATGCAGCGAGCCGGCTCGCCCTCTCCCGTGTATTACGCGGACAACGCCCCGCCACCACCGGAACCGCCGGTGCGGGGGCGGCTGTGGCGCGTGCTCGGCTGGGTCTCGGCCGTCCTGTCGGTCGTGCTCGTCGCCGGCAGCCTCACCGCCTACGGCTTCTGGCGGCGGCTGGACGGCCAGATCCACCGCGAGAACGTCGACGGGCGGCTCGGCGAGAACCGCCCGGCCAAGCTCAACAACTCGCTGAACATCCTGCTGATGGGCTCCGACAGCCGCGCGGGGGAGAACGCCCGGTACGGCGAGGAGGCCGGGCAGCGCTCCGACACCACGATCCTGCTGCACATCTCGCCGGGCGGCGAGAGCGCCATCGGCGTCAGCTTCCCGCGCGACTCGATGGTGCGGATGCCGCCGTGCGAGAAGAAGAACGGCGGCACGGTCCCGGCGCAGTTCGGGATGATCAACGCGGCGTTCTCCAACGCCGGCCCCGCCTGCACCTGGCGGACGATCGAGTCGCTCACCAAGATCCACATCGACCACTACGTCGAGGTCGACTTCGCCGGCTTCAAACGGGTCGTGGACGCGCTCGACGGCGTCGAGATCTGCGTGCCCAAGCGCATCGACGACCCCAAGGCCGAGCTGCACCTCAAGCGCGGCAGGCAGGTCGTCCACGGCGACCAGGCGCTCGGCTACGTCCGCACCCGGTACGTCCTCGGCGACGGCTCCGACCTCGACCGGATCAAGCGGCAGCAGGAGTTCATGGCGTCCGTCGTCAAGAAGGCCACCGACAAGGGCATGCTCACCGACCCTGGCCGCACCTACGCCTTCCTCTCCGCCGCCGCCAAGTCGATCAAGACCGACGACAAGCTCACCCTCTCGGTGATGCAGAAGCTCGCCGGATCGCTGCGCGGGATGAGCGCCGGGAAGGTGCGGTTCGTCACCGTCCCCGTGCAGGCGTTCCCGCAGGACAAGAACCGCGTCCAGTTCGACCAGGCGCTGGCGGAGCCGCTGTTCAAGGCCATCCGCGAGGACAACAAGGTGCCCGAACCGGCCCCGGCGCCGGTGGCCGCGCAGGACAAGCCCAAGCCCCTTCCGCCCGCGCAGGTCAGGGTCGGCGTCTACAACGCGTCCGGCATCGGCGGCCTCGCGCAGCGGACCGCCGGGCAGCTCACCGAGCGCGGCTTCACGGTCGTCAAGGTCGGCAACAGCAAGAAGCGGTACGCCCGCACCCGGATCCTCTACGGGACGGGCGCCGAACGGCAGGCCGCCCGCCTCGCGATCGCGGTGCCCGGGCACCCGCCGCGGCCGTGGGCGTCCGCCAAGCCCGGCTACGTCTACCTCGTCATCGGCGGAGACGGCGCCGACCTGCGCGGCGACCAGAAGGTGCCGAAGATAACGGGGGAGATCCGCGCGGACCGCGACATCTGCGCCCAGACCTGATGCGGTCACCGCGCACCGGTATCTTGGCCCCGCAAACCATCGGCCGTCCTGACGCGTCTCAGTTACGACGGCGCAACC
>NZ_SMKY01000436.1 GCF_004349235.1 Actinomadura darangshiensis
GTCGGGGGCCGTGTCGGGGACGGGCTCGGGCACGTCCGCCGCCGGGGGCGGTGCGGGCCCGGCAACGTGCAGGTCGCCCGGTCCGCCGGGGTCGGCCGTCGCCTTGTCGGGGCGGCTGTGCTGCATCGGGCTCAGCTCCTCGGGGTCTCCTCGGCGGGCTTCGCGGCCGGCTCCTCGCCGGGTTCCGCGGCGGCCTCGCCGACGTGCGGGGCCAGCAGCTCCTCGAACAGGGAGCGGTAGTGCACCATCGCCTGGCGCAGGTCCTCGGTGGACGCCTCCCTGGACGCGGCCTTGCCGCTGAGCGTGTGGGCGCTCCGGTAGTGGTCCATCGTGCGGCCGTGCTCCACCGACAGGTGGGCGACCTTGTCCTCGAACCCGTGCGTCGGGTAGCCGCGCTCGCCCATCACCACCGTGACGAGGCCGTCGGCCTGCTCGACCGCCGCCTCCGGGGTGTCGACGAACCGCTCCTGGACGCGGACCCACTGCTCGCGGTACTGCTCGCGCCGCCGCGGGTCGAGGTCGTGCAGTTCGAGCTCCTCGTGGCGCTGCTCCCGGGAGCGCAGCTCGCGCTCGGCGGCCGAGCGGCCGCCCGCGCTCTCCACGGCCCGGTCGTATTCGGGGCCGAACCGCCGCCGCAGCTGCGCCGAGCGGGACCTGGTCCAGGCCGCGTACCCGGCCGCCGCGAGGACGGCGACGATGATGATGGCGATGACGACCCATATGGCGGTCGACATTGTGTTCCTCCAACGTGCGTCGGATCGGATGAGGCGCCGATGCCCGGTCAACGGCGATCAAAACGAACCACCACAAAACGGTACGGATTTACTGCGCCGTGCCCGACGTGCATGTTCTGATTGAGGCGCCACGGAACCACCCGCGCCCGGCGGCGGGCGCGCTCGAATGGATGTGATGCGCGGTGCGCCATGCGTTCGGCTTCGTCCTCGGCGTCCTGCTGACCCCCGCGCTGGTGTACGGGGCGGCGTGGGGGTACGTCCAGGCAGGCCAGTCCTTCGACGGCACCGGGCAGGAGATCACCGACCGCACGCGGATCTACGGCGCGTTCGCCCTGCTCGCCGCCGTGGGCCTGGTGATGGGCGTGATCATCGTCGCGCGGTGGGCGTCGCCGCTGGTCTCGCTCGTCCCCGCGCTCGCGCTGCTCGGCTTCTCCGGCTACTTCCTGGCCGATCCCGGCAGCGTCCTCGACCTGCCGGGCAAGGTCCCGCCGGCCGGCGACATGGACTTCGGGCTGCGCATGCTCCTCGGTTCCGGGGTCTACGCGATGATGGGGCTCGCCCTGCTGATGCCGTCGTGGGCGCCGCGCCGCTGGGGCCGCGACCGCGACGACGACGCCGCCGACCGCGACTTCTACGACGCCATGCACCGCGACGGGATGACGCGCTGACGGGCCGGGCCTCCGCGCAAGGCCCGGCCCGCGTATCGGCTTCCGGTGCGGTCTACTCCGGGTCGCTCACCCCTGCCTCGCCTTGGTGGCGAACTGCGTGCTGTAGGTCTTCGCCAGGTCGATCTGGTCCTTCTTCTCCGCGACCTCGGGCGAGAACTGCGCCAGCACCTTCAGGACGTTCTGCGCGGCCTCGGGCTTCATCATGCCGTCGCCGTTGAACATGACGATCGAGTCGCCGACCGCCTTCTCGTACAGCTTCGGGTCACCGCCCGCGTAGTCCTTCGGCATCTTCGCCGCGATCTCCGCGGGCTTGTGCTGCTTGATCCATCCGAGCGTCTTGACGAACGCGTTGGCGAGCTTCTGCACGGTCTCGCCGTGCGACTTCACGTACGCGCAGTCCATGTAGAGGGAGCTCGACGGGTAGAGCCCGCCGAGCGCCGCGCGGGTGCCCTCCTCGGTGCGCATCTCGACCATGACCTTGCCCTTGCCGGTGCTGACCAGCTTGGCGATGGTCGGGTCGGTCGTCATCCCGGCGTCGATGCCGCCGTTGTCCATGGTGGAGATGAACGTCTGGCCCGCGCCCGCCTTCACGGTCGTGTAGTCGGACGTCTTGACCCCGTTCCGGACGGCCAGCGCGCGGGTGATGAAGTCGGTGGACGACCCCGGGCTCGTGACGCCGAGCTTCTTGCCCTTGAACCCGGCCGGGGACGACAGCGAGCCCGCCTTGGACGTCGAGACCATCTCCGCCTCGCCGGGCACGTCCGCCATCTGCACGACGCTCTCCACGCACTTGCCCTTGGTCTGCAGGTGGATGGAGTGGTCGTAGAACCCGACGACCGCCTGCACGTCCCCGGCGATGAGGACGTTCTCGGCCTGCGCGCCGGCCGGCTCGGTGAGCAGCTGAACGTCGAGGCCCTGCTCCTTGAAGTAGCCGAGCTGCTCGGTCAGCTTGGCGGGCAGGTAGATCACCTTGTCGATCCCGCCGACCATGATCTTGACGGTGCCGCCGGAGCCGCCGTCCCCGCCGGACCCCCGCGAGTCGCGGCAGGCGGACAGGGACGACAGGGCGGTGAGGGCGGCGAGCGCGGCGGCGCTCACCCGGACGGGGGTGCTGGGCATGGCGGTTCTCCTGGTCGTGCGGTGTAGGGGCGGCGCCGGGGCGGGACCGGACGAGCGGGTCAGATCTGGATGTCGTGGCCGGACGCGGCCGGGCGCCAGCGCAGCAGCCGGCCCTCCAGCAGCGTGAGCAGGTACTCGGCGAGCAGCGCCAGCACGGTGATGATGATCATTCCGGCGTAGATGCCGGCCGCGTCGAAGGTGCCCTGCGAGTGGTTGATGAGCAGGCCGAGGCCCTTGTCGGCGCCGGTGTACTCGCCGACGATCGCGCCGATGATGGCGAACCCGAACGCCGAGTGCAGCGAGGCGAGGATCCACGACGTGGCGCTCGGCACCACGATCGTCCACAGCACCTGGAGCCGGCCCGCGCCGAGGATTCGCGCGTTGTTGACCAGGTTCCGGTCGACCTCGCGGGCGCCCTGGAAGGCGTTGAAGAACACCGCGAAGAACACCAGCACGAACGCCGTCGCGATCTTGGACTGCATGCCGAGGCCGAACCAGATGATGAACAGCGAGGCGAGGATGATGCGCGGGATCGCGTTGACGGCCTTGATGAACGGCGCGCACACGTCCGACAGGAACCGGCTGCGGCCGAGCACGATGCCGAGGACCACGCCGCCGGCCGAGCCGAGCGCGAAGCCGATGACGGCCTCCTCCAGGGTGACCGCGATCTGCTCCCAGATCGAGCCCTGCGAGGTGCCGTCGGTGAACCATCCGACGAGCCGGTCCCAGATCTTGGACGGCATCGAGTAGTAGAACGGGTCGATCCAGTGCCGGGCGGCCAGCTCCCACGACCCGAGCCACGCCGCGACGAGCGCGATCCGGACCGTGTTGATGCCGAGGGCGCGGCGCAGCCCGGCGGTGCGGGCCCGCGCGATCGCCGCCCGCTCGCCGCCGTCGCCGCCGGCCGGCCGCGCGGCCGGCTCCTTCTCGATGGTCGCGGCCGCCTCCGCGTCACGCGGCATGGCCTGCTCCTCTCTCGCGGGTGATCTGGACCTCTTCGCGGAGCGAGTCCCACACCTCGCGGTAGATGTCGAGGAACTCGCCGGTGAGCCGGACCTCCTCGGCGTCGCGCGGCCGGTCGAGCGGCACGTCGAACACGCTCTTGATCGTCGCGGGCCCGGCGGTCATCACCACGACCCGGTCGGACAGGACGAGCGCCTCCTCCAGGTCGTGGGTGACGAACACGACGGCGGCGCCCGACCCCGACCACAGCCGGAGCAGCTCGTCCTGCATCAGGCCGCGGGTCTGGACGTCGAGGGCGGAGAACGGCTCGTCCATGAGCATCACGGACGGCTCGTTGACGAGCGTCTGCGCGAGCGCGACGCGCTTGCGCATCCCGCCGGACAGCTGGTGGGGGTAGTAGCCCTCGAACCCTTCGAGGCCGACCCGCACGACCCAGTCGCGGGCGCGCTCGCGGGCCGCGCGCCTGGACGCGCCCCGGTAGCGGGGGCCGGCCGCGACGTTGTCCAGGACGGACCGCCACGGCAGGACGGCGTCGTTCTGGAACATGTAGCCGATGCCGTCGGGGATGCCGTCCACCGGCCGGCCCTGGACGAGGACGCGGCCGCCGGACGCCGGCTCCAGGCCGGAGACGAGGGACAGGGTGGTGGACTTTCCGCAGCCGGTGGGGCCGACGACGGCGACGAACTCGCCGGGCCCCACGGACATGTTCAGGTCCCGGACGGCGGTGTGGACGCCGCCCGCCGACCGGAACCGCTTGGTGGCGTTCTCCAGCTCGATGACGGGCCCGCCGGGAACCTCGGGCTCGCTCCGCTCGGGGCCGTCTCGCCTGGACGATGCTGTAGTGGACACGGCGGCACCGTACGAATGTGGCGCGCGTCACCGGAACCCTTGCCCGCGATGTGCTCGCAAGCCGCGAATTCCCACGTTGCGCGCGTTAGCCCGGGTTCTGCGCATTCTGCTCACCGGGGGGCTGGGCGGGCGGCCCGGCATCGATTACGGTGTCACGTCATGTCCGTCCGGCCCCGCATCACCTTCGCCCGGCAGGTGCTGATCCTCCAGGTGGGCGTGGTCGTCGTGGTGGCGGTCCTCGGGTACGGGCTGGTCGCCTGGATGCTGGACGGCAGGCTCCGCGACCAGTACGGCCAGCGGGCCCTCACGGTGGCGCGCACCGTCGCGGTCGACCCCGAGATCCGGGACGCGGTCGCCGCCGGCGACCGGAGCCGCCTCGTCCAGGACCGGGCCGAGGCGGTCCGCGTCCGGACCGGCGCCCTCTTCGTCGTGGTCACCGACGGCCACGGCATCCGCTTCTCCCACCCGAACCCCCGCGAACTCGGACGGCACGTGAGCACCGACCCGTCCGACGCGCTCGCCGGGCGGGAGGTCGTCCGGGTCGAGCGCGGCACGCTCGGCCTCTCGGCCCGCGGCAAGGTGCCCCTGTACGGGCGGGACGGGCGGATCCTCGGCGAGGTCAGCGTCGGGTTCGACGCCCGCGCGATCGACCGGGAGCTGAGCCATGTGCTGCGCGAGATGTCGCTGTTCGTCGCCGGGGCCGTCCTGCTCGGGGTGGTCGCGTCCGTCGCGATCGGCCGCCGCCTGAAACGGCAGACGCTCGGCCTCGAACCGTACGAGCTGGTGGAGCTCGTCCACGAGCGGGAGGCGGTGCTGCACGGCGTCGGCGAGGGCGTCGTGGCCGTCGACACCGCGGGCCGGACCGCGGTCTGCAACGACGAGGCGTCCCGGCTGCTCGGCGTCACCCCCGAGCGCGGCGCGCCCGCCGGCGACCTCGCCCCCGGCGGGACGCTGCGGGACGTCCTCACGGGCGAGCGGGAGGCCGCGAACCTGTTCGTCACGGCGGGGGAGCGGGTGCTCGTCGTCAACCGGCGGGAGGTCCGCAGGCACCGCCGCGACCTCGGCGCCGTCATCACGTTGCGCGACCGCACCGACCTGGAGACCCTCGCCCGCGAGCTCGACTCGGTCAGCACCCTCTTCGACGCGCTCCGCGCGCAGCGGCACGAGTACGCCAACCGGCTGCACACCCTGTCCGGCCTGCTCCAGCTCGGCCACAGCGAGGAGGCCGCCGACTACATCGGCACGCTCATGGAGGACGCGGCCCGCCGCGGTGTCGCGGATCTCGTGGTCGCGGGCCAGCGCGGCGACGACCGCCGCCGCGTTCGCCGTGCGCGGCAGCCGCAGCCACTGCCGCGGGCCCTCCACGCGCTCGGCCTCGACCCCGTCCAGGACGATCGG
>NZ_SMKY01000437.1 GCF_004349235.1 Actinomadura darangshiensis
GTTGGGGACAGCCGGATCAGCGGTGGATGCCGCCGGACCCCGCCGGGCATGCGCGGACGCGCCGTGGCCGCCCCGATCCCGACACCGTCGGGGAGCAACAGCGGTGGGGCAACCCGAACACCACCTGGGCGCGCCCGTACGCCGGTGACTGGCGTCGGCCTCCACCCCCGCCGCGTCGTGCCGAATCGAATCGGCGGGGGTGGCCGCCACCACCTCCGAACCGGCCATGGCAACCGCCCACCTAGCCCGCAGACCCGGCATCGAGCCGAGTGTCCCCCACGATGCCCGTCCCGCAGGTCCGTTTCTCAAGGAGGTATCTGATGCAGGAGCCATACACGGTGACCATCCCCGCCGACGTTGAGCGCGATGATCGCGTGCTGGCGAATCTGACCGTCCGCCAGTTGGCCATCCTCATTCCCGCCGTAGCAGCGGTGTGGCTGGGTCTTGTGGGCACCGACTCGCTGGTGCCGCTGCCGGTCTTCGCCGTCATCGCGGTTGCGGTTCTCGGCGCGGCTGCGGCGCTGGCGCTGGGCGAGCGCGACGGTGTCGGGCTGGACCGGCTGCTGATCTATGCCCTCGCCCAGCGCAGCCGGCCGCGCCGCCTGGTGGTCGCTCCCGAGGGGGTGCCCGCCCTGCCCGGCTGGGCGATCGCCGGCCCGCCGCATGGGAACGCGCCTGCATTGCCGGCCCCGTTGAAACTGCCTGTGCACGCGATCCGCGCTGATGGCGTGATCGATCTGGGCCCCGACGGTGTTGCGGCGTTCGTAGCGTGCAGCACGGTGAGTTTCGCGCTTCGTACCCCGGGCGAGCAGGCCGGTCTGGTCGGCGCGTTCGCCTCCTGGCTGAACTCGTTGTCGGGGCCGGCTCAGATTCTGGTGCACGCTCAGCCGGTCAATCTGCACCCGGCGATCGGTGGGCTGCGTGAGCAGGCGGCCGGATTGCCGCATCCAGCGTTGGAGGAGGCCGCGATCGACCACGCGGCCTTCCTGTCCGAGCTGGCCGCAACCCGGGAACTGCTGGCCCGCCAAGTCCTCGTGGTGCTCCGCGAACCCTACGGCCCGCCCGCGAACAGCAGCATCGGCCCCTCCCCGGGGACGAGCGGGGCCGGTGACCGGGGACGGGATGTGGGCGGGGCTGCCACCCGGGTGTTGCGCCGCGCCGAACAGACCGCCCGCGCGCTAGCCGCAGCAGGGATCAACGCACGAGTGCTGGCAGCCGACGAGGCCGCCGCCGTGCTCGGCCAGGCCGCCGATCCCACCGCCCCGCCGATGGATCCGGGCACGGCGCCGCCCGGCCAGACCATCACCGCCAACTCGGCCATCACCACACCCGATGACCAGCACGGGCGCGCCGGAACCACGGAGGCCGGGCGATGACCGCATTGGCGACACTTCGTGGTGTCTATCGTCGTCTCAGCCGCCCTTCCGGCGGTTCCGGGTCGGCGGAGATGGGAATCGGGCCACCGGCGATCGAGGTCGGGCCCCGACGCCTGGACCTGGGACACGGAGCTTGTGCTTCGCTGACGATCACCGGGTATCCGCGAGAGGTCGGGCTCGGCTGGCTGGAGCCGCTGCTGACCTACCCCGGCCGCCTCGATGTGGCCCTGCACGTCGAGCCGATCCCGCCCCAGGTAGCCGCGGCCCGGTTGCGGCGCCAACTCGCCCGCCTGGAAGCGGGCGCCCGCGCCGACCACGAGCACGGCCGGCTGGTCGACTTCCAGGCCGAAGCCGCAACCGAGGACGCCCACGAGCTCGCCGCCCGGCTGGCCCGCGGGCAGGGCCGGCTGTTTCGCGTCGGGGTGTACCTCACCGTCCACGCAAGCACCGCCGAGCAATTGGAGGACGAGGTCGCCCGAGTGCGGGCGCTGGCCGCCGCGCTGTTGATCGACGCCAAACCCGCCACCTTCCGGTCTCTGCAGGGCTGGATCTCCACTCTGCCGTTGGGCACCGATCTGCTCCGGGTGCGGCGGACGTTCGACACCTCGGCGTTGTCGGCGGCGTTCCCGTTCACCTCCCCGGACCTGCACACAAGCCTCGGCCGGCACACAGTCCTGTACGGCACCAACACCGGGTCGTCGTCGCTGGTGATGTGGGACCGCTTCGCCCAGGACAACCACAACTCCGTCATCCTTGGCCGCTCCGGCGGCGGGAAAAGCTACCTGGCCAAACTGGAAATCCTCCGCTCGGCCTACACCGGCGTCGAGGTCTGCGTCATCGACCCCGAAAACGAATACCAGCGCCTCGCCGACGCCGTCGGCGGCGCCCACCTCGCGCTCGGCGCCCAAGGCGTCCGCCTCAACCCCTTCGACCTGCCGCCCGGCGCACATCGCACCCGGGACGCGCTGACCCGCCGGGCGTTGTTCATCCACACCCTCATCAGCGTCCTTCTGGAGGAACCGCTCGACCCGGCGGCCCGCGCCGCGCTGGACCGCGGCATCGTCGCCGCCTACCACACGGCCGGGCTCACCGCCGACCCACGCACCTGGAACCGGCAACCTCCCCTGCTGGCCGACCTCGCCAAGGCCCTGCAGGACGACGGCGACCCCAAGGCCGGCGAGGTCGCCGCGCGGCTGGCGCCGTTTGTGACCGGCACCTGGCGCGGCCTGTTCGACGGGCCCACCACCACCCGCCCGGACTCGCACCTGATCGTCTTCTCGCTGCGCGATCTGCCCGACGAACTGAAAACCGTCGGCACCCTGCTCACCCTCGATGCGATCTGGCGGCGGGTAGCCGACCCTCACAACCGCAGGCCGCGGCTTGTGGTGGTCGATGAGGGCTGGCTTCTGCTCCGCCAAGCCGAGGGCGCCAAGTTCCTGTTCCGGATGGCCAAGGCCGCCCGCAAGTACTGGGCCGGGCTCACGGTCGTCACCCAGGACGCCGGCGACGTGCTCTCCAGCGACCTGGGCCGTGCGGTGGTGTCCAACAGCGCGACCCAGATCCTGCTGCGCCAGGCCCCTCAAGCCTTGGACCAGGTCGCCGACGCGTTCTCACTCACCGAAGGTGAACGCCAGCTGCTGGCCTCAGCCCGCCAGGGGCAGGGTCTCCTGGCGGCCGGTACCGACCGGGTCGCCTTCGATGTGGTGTCCAGTCCGGCCGAGCACGCCTTGTGCGAGACAGGCCCGGAGTTCCTCGCTGACATCGGCGAAACGGGGACCCCCGGGGCCGGGTTCGGCGGTGCAGCCGATCTGAGCCGGCCCGATGACGTCGAGGACCCGCTGTGATCGCCGATGCCCTCACCGCGGTGCCGCTGGGCACAAGACGTCCGCATCCGGCCCCGACGGTCGCGCCCTCACCGTCGAAGTCCCCGTCACAGTATCCGCGCCGCGCCCCTGCGGACTCGCCGCTGGGGCGGCTGGTCGCCGACCCGCTGGGCACACTCGCGCACTGGTGGGACCTGGCGACGCAGTTCCTGCTCGCCCACCTACCGCTGGTGATCGTGCTCGGCGTCACCGGGATCACGCTCATTGCAGCGGTGCGCAGCCTGATGATCACCAAGAGGCACACGCACCTGGCCGCCGGTGCTCGCGTGGTGCAGGTGCAGGTCCCACCTCAGGTCGACCCGCCGGCCGCCGCAGCCTGGTGGGCGAACCTGATCGGGCTGCTGCGCCCCCGGTGGCGACGGATCATCTTCGGGCAGCCGCACGTGGCCTTCGAATACTGCTGGACCGGAACGGAACTGGCCATCCAAGTCTGGGTCTGCGGACCGGTCCCCGCCGGGCTGGTCGCGCGTGCCGTCGAAGCGGCCTGGCCCGCCGCCCGCACCCAGGTCCTCGACCCGCAACTCCTCGTCCCCGCCGGGGCCGTCACCGCCAGCGGGACGCTGCGGCTGGCCCGCCCCGATCACCACCCCATCGCCGCCGATCAGCGCACCGATCCGATCCGGGCGCTCCTGGGCGCCGCCTCGGGCCTCAGCCACGGGCAGCGCGCCGTGGTGCAGGTACTCGCCCGACCGGCCACCGGAAGCCGCCTCGCACGAGCGGCCAAAGCCGCCGCCGTCCTGCGTGGCGCGCACCACCCCAACCCCGTCGGCCGGCTACTCGACCTGCTCACCCCCGGCATGAGCAGCCGGTCGCCCCGACCGGCCACGGTCGCCGCCGCACACCCCGAGCGAGCGGGCGAGATCCGGGCGATCCTCGACAAAGCCGCTGCCCCTCGCTTCGAAGTCGCAGTGCACTACTCAGCCGCCACCTCTGTCACCGCTGATGAGCAGGCGGCACGCGCGTGGGCGCGGGGACGCGCGCACGCCCTGGCGTCGGCCTTCGCCGTCTTCTCCGGCCGTAACTACTTCGAGCGGCACCGTCTGCGCCGGGCCGCCGAGATCATCAACTCCCGCCAGATGCGCCGCGGTGACCTGCTGTCGATCGGTGAGCTGGCCGCGGTCGCGCACCTGCCCTACGACCCGGCCGTCCCCGGTTTGTCCCGCGCCGGAGCGAACGCTGTACCACCGCCACCGGCCGTACCGGCCGGCGGGCACGGCACCAAACCGCTGGGTGACAGTGACGCCGGGGCCGCCCGCCCCGTCGCCGTACGGGTCAGCGACAGCCGCCAGCACCTGCACGTTGTAGGCGCCACCGGGTCCGGGAAATCCACCCTGCTCGCCCAGATGATCCTTGCCGACGCCGCCGCCGGACGCGCCGCCGTGGTCATCGACCCCCGCGGCGACCTGATCAACGACCTGCTCGGGCGCCTACCCGACACGGCAAGCAGCCGGGTGTGGCTGATCGACCCCGACACCACCCCACCGCCCGCCTTGAGCGTGCTGTCCGGCCCGGACGCCAACCTCGTCAGCGACAACCTGGTCGGCATCGTGCACCGCATCTTCGCCGACTCCTGGGGGCCACGCACCGACGACATCCTGCGCTCGGCCGTCCTGACCCTCCAACAAGTCCCCCGCGCCACACTCGCCGACGTACCCCGGCTACTGACCCGAGACGCCTACCGGATCCGCGCCGTCCACCGCATCGGCGACGACGACATCCTGGCCGGGTTCTGGAGCTGGTACGCGGGGCTGTCCCCAGAAGCACGCGCCAACGCCATCGGCCCGGTAATGAACAAACTCCGCCACTTTCTGCTGCGCCCGTTCGTCCGGCAGATCGTCGGAACACCCGGCCCCGGCCTGAACACCAGCCGCCTGCTCGACCATGACGGCATCCTGCTGGTCCGCGTCCCCAAAGGCACCCTGGGCGACGACACCGCCCGGCTGCTGGGCTCCATCGTGCTGGCCAAAGTGTGGGAGACCACCACCGCCCGCGCCTACCAAGACGAGGCCACCCGCCGCGACGCCGCCCTGTACGTCGACGAGGCGCACGCGTTCTTGAACCTGCCGCACGGCATCGAAGAGATGCTCGCCGAGGCCCGCGCCTACCGGCTGTCGATGACGCTCGCCCACCAGAACCTCACCCAGTTCCCGCCCAGCATGCGCGACGCCGTCGCCGCCAACGCCCGCAACAAGATCTTCTTCGCCACCTCCCCCCAAGACGCCCGCGACCTGGCCCACATGACCTGGCCGAACCTCACCGACCACGACCTGGCCAACCTGGGCGCCTACCAGGCCGCCGCCCGCCTCATCATCTCCTCCCAAGAGACCCCGGCGTTCACCCTGACCACCCGCCCACTACCGCCGGAAACCCCCGGACGCGCCGAAACCCTGCGGCAAGCGGCACGACGCAACGCCGAACCCACCCGCCAACCACCTCGGCTGCCCGACCCCCGCC
>NZ_SMKY01000438.1 GCF_004349235.1 Actinomadura darangshiensis
CGCAGCCCGGTGGCCCGATCGAGGACGCCCCCGACCCGCCCGACCCCGCTGAGGGCGTCGAGGACGCCGCGGCGCGGCACGAGACGGGCCGGGAGCTGGCCGCGCTGCTGGTCGAGCTCCCGGAGATGCAGCGCGCCGCGGTGGTGCTGCGGCACGTCACCGACCTGCCGGTCGCGGAGATCGCCGCCGTGCTGGATCTGCCGGAGGGGACGGTCAAGTCGCACGTCTCCCGCGGGCTGGCCCGCCTGCGCACACTCCGCACCGCACACCGCGCCGAAGACCACACCGAAGACCGCACCGAGCGGAAAGGGGGAATCCGATGAACCGCACCGACCCGCTGAACGGTGACACTGCCGACGATCTGAACGGTGACCTGGGCAGGGAGCTGGCGGGGCTGGCCGCCGACGCGCCGCCCGCGCTGCTGGACCGTATCGCGGCCCGCCGCGTCCACGTTCCGGGACCGCTGGAGGGCCTGCAGGTCGCCTTCACCGACCACGGCGTCGCCTACCTGCGCGCCGGGATGGACGAGCCGGAGTTCGCGGCGGAGTTCCGGGCCCGGTTCGCGCGGCCGCTGCTGCCCGCCGCCCGTCCCCCGGCCGGACTCGTCCCGGCGCTGCGCACCGGGCGGCTCGGCGGGCTGCCGCTGGACCTGCGCGGCCTGTCGGACTTCGAGGCCGCGGTGCTGCGCGCCGCCGCGCAGATCCCGCCCGGGCAGACCCGCCCGTACGCGTGGGTGGCGCGGCTGGCGGGGCGGCCCAAGGCGGTCCGGGCGGTCGGGTCGGCGCTCGGCCGCAATCCCGTCCCGCTGCTGATCCCCTGCCACCGGGTGACCCGGTCGGACGGTTCGCTCGGCGACTACGTGTTCGGCGCGGGCGCCAAGGAGCGGCTGCTGCGCGCCGAGGACGTCGACGTCGAGGAGGCCGCCGAGCTGGCGCGGCGCGGGGTGCGGCTGATCGGGTCCGACACCACCGGGATCGTGTGCTATCCGACGTGCGGGGACGCGCGGCGGATCGCGCCCGCGCACCGGCACGGGTTCCGTGATCTGGACGCTGCGCGGGCCGCCGGGTACCGGCCGTGCCTGCACTGCCGGCCCGGCGACCAGCGGCCCGCCTGACCGCCGGGCCGCGCCGCACCCCGGCGGCGCGGCCCGGCGCGGGCATGAAACGGCGCTGGCCGGGAATGGGGCCGTCCACCTGCGGGGACGATCCCGCGGTGAACCGCCCACGAGGGGGAGATCGCCATGCGCGTCGTCGTCACCGGCGCCACCGGCAACATCGGGACCGCCACCGTCCGCGCGCTCGCCGGGGACCCGGCCGTCACCGCCGTCACGGGGCTGGCCCGCCGCGAGCCCGGGCCCGGGGCCGGCCGCGAGACCGACCCGGCGGGGACCGGGAAGCTGGAGTGGGCGCAGGCCGACGTCACCGACACCGACCTGGTGCCGCTGCTGCGCGGCGCCGACGTGGTGATCCACCTTGCGTGGCTGTTCCAGCCCACCCACCGTCCTGCGGTGACGTGGGACGCCAACGTCGTCGGCAGCTCCCGCGTGTTCGACGCCGCGGCGCGGGCCGGGGTGCCGGCGCTGGTGTACTCCTCCTCGGTCGGCGCCTACTCCCCCGGCCCCAAGGACCGCCCGGTCGACGAGTCGTGGCCCACCCACGGGTGGCCCGGCGCCGCCTACAGCCGCGAGAAGGCGTATGTGGAGCGGCTGCTGGACGTGTTCGAGGCCGCCAACCCGTCCTGCCGCGTCGTGCGGATCCGGCCGGGGTTCATCTTCGAGCGGCAGACCGCGAGCGAGCAGCGGCGGCTGTTCGCCGGTCCGCTGCTGCCGGGCCGGCTCGCCCGCCCCGACCTGATCCGGGTGGTGCCGGACCTGCCGGGGCTGCGGCTGCAGGTCCTGCACTCGGCCGACGCCGGGCAGGCGTTCCGGCTCGCCGCGACCGGTGATGCCCGCGGCGCGTTCAACATCGCCGCCGACCCCGTCCTGGATCCCGCCGAGCTCGCCGACATCCTCGGGGCGCGGCCGGTCCGGCTGCCCGCGCGCGGGGTGCGGGCGGCGCTGGCCGCCGCGTGGGGGCTGCACCTGGTGCCCGCCTCGCCCGGCCTGTTCGACCTGGCGCTGCAGATCCCGCTCATGGACACCGCGCGGGCCCGCACCGAGCTCGGGTGGACGCCGCGGCATACTGCCCGCGAGGCGATCACCGAGTTCCTGGAGGGGCTGCGCACCGGCGCGGGCCGCGACACGCCGCCGCTGGCGCCCGGGACGGGCGGTCCGCTGCGGGCCCGCGAGTTCGCCACCGGCGTCGGCCGCAAACCCTGACCGCCCCGAGCGGCGCCCGCAAACCCTGAGCAACCCACACACGCCGAGCAACCCACGCGCACGACGGCACCCCGATGCGGAGGTCACCCGATGCCGACGATCACACCCGAGCACCTGCACACCCTGCTGGCCTCCCCCGACCGCGGCGCCGCGCTCGTCGTCGTCGCCGGGAGGGCCGCGGTCGTCCCGGCCGATCCGAGCCGCGGCGAGGGACCCGAGGACGCCATGGTGATCACCACGCGGGACGCGGTCATCGCCGAACTCGACACCGGCGCCAACGAGGAGCAGATCGAGGCGCTGGCGCAGCGCCTCGACGTCGCGCTGGAGAGCCTCGGCGGCTGACCCCTCCCCCGCTCGGCGGGCGCGGGGTCAGGTGCGGCGGCGCCGGCGGTGGCTGGTGTCGCAGAACGGGTAGGTGCGGCTGCGGCGGCAGAGGCACAGTGCCACCAGCCAGCGGTCCGACACCACCGTCGAGCCGTCCTCCAGGACGACCTCGACGGGGCCCTCCACCAGCATGGGCCCGCCCGGCACCATGCGCACGCGCCGCGGGTCCCGCCCCGCCGCGGGCCCGCCGCCGGGTTCATGCCGCTCGCCGGTCGCAGCCATGGCCCTCCCCGTCCTCGATCCGGCCGTTCTCGGTCCGGTCCGCGCGGACCACCACCAGGTCCTCGTGCCGCTGCCCGGCCGCCAGGACGCCGCGGGCCGCCAGCCAGCCCGCGCGGCTCCGCATCACCGGCCCGAACGGCTCGCGGTGCCGCGCGACCACCGACGCGCGCAGCCCGGCGCGGCGCAGCGCCACGAGCGTGGCCGCCACCCCGTTCAGCGAGGAGTGCACCACCAGCAGCGTCCCCGCCGGGCCCAGGTGCCGCGGCGCGCGCGTGCAGATCCGGTCCAGCAGCGCGCGGCCGTCCGCGCCCGCCTCCCAGGCCCGGGCCCGGCCGCGGACCGCCGCCGGGTCGGCGCCGCCCGCCACGTACGGGGGGTTGGCGACGATCACGTCGAACACCTCGCCCGCCACCGGTGCGAACAGGTCGCCGCGCAGCACGCGCATCGGCAGGCCCCGCATCAGCGCGTTGAGGCGCGCCGCCAGCACCGCCTGCGCCGACACGTCGACCGCGACGACGTCGCAGCCCGCCCTGGCCGCTTCGAGGGCGACCGCGCCGGTGCCGGTGCCGAGTTCCAGGACCCTGGCCCCCGGGGGCGCGCCCGCCTGGGTGAGCGCCCGCATCAGCGCGGCCGCCAGCAGGGAGGTGTCGGACTGCGGCCGGTACACGCCCGGCGGCCTGAACAGGATCATCGCCCGCCTCCGGTCCCCCCGCCCGCCGCGGGTCCGGGCGCGTCCGGGAGGGGGCGGCGCAGCGCCGGGCGTCCGGCGTCCCAGTGCCCCAGCAGGTAGGCGCCCAGCCGGTCCTCCAGCAGCCCGGTCGCCTGCACGCCCAGGACCACTCCGCCCGCCAGGCCCGGCTCGTCGGCCAGCAGCCCGCCGATCACGTCGTGGCGCAGCACCTGCTCGTGGACGGCGTCGGCCTCGATGTGCTCGGTGTAGAACAGGCGGGCCCGCGGTCCGGCGCCCAGCCGATCCAGGGCCGCCACGATCCGCCGCGCGGACGGCGCCGTGGTGATCTCCGCGGCGGCGAAGTGCCCCACCAGCGCGGCGCGCAGCGACCGCCGCAGCCCGAACAGCGACATCATGTTCACCGTCGCCAGCATCACCGCCGGCGCGGCGTCCACGTACGCGCCGTAGGTGGGGTCGAGGCCCAGGTCGTCCAGCAGATCGGCGTACAGGCCCTGGTGGATCATCTCCGGGCGGCCGCCGCCGAACTCGTCGTTCTCCACCGCCACCAGCGCGGTCTTCGCCCGGCCCCGCAGCCTGGGGATCACCCACGCGTGCGGGTCGGCCTCCTTCAGGTGGTAGACCGCCCGCAGCGCCGCGTGCTCGCGGACCTGCCACCATGCGCCGTCGTCGCGCAGGTGGCGGGACACGCCGCGGGCGTCCGCCGCCTCGGCCAGCGGTTCCTCAAGGGTGCCTTCCACGTCGGTGCCGCCGGGGACGTCGCGGCGCAGGGCCGCCAGGAACACCGCCTCCATCGCGCCGCGCAGGTGCAGCAGTCCCGGGTCCCACTCCCAGTCCGGATCCACTCCCGCCCAGCCCTGGTAGTGCAGCTCGTAGCAGGTGTGCAGCGCCAGCTGGAGGTCCTCCCCGTAGGGGTCGGCGGACGCCGCGTCCGCGACCGGCAGCGTGCCCGCCGCGGGTGGCGGGCCCGATTCCAGGGCCGCCGCGACGGCCCGCGACAGCGGCCCGCGCGGTTCCGGCACCGCCTGGCCGGCGGCGGCCGGCGCCCGTACGGGGCGCGGATCCTGCTGAACGGTCATGGCATCTCCGATGTGAGCATGTCGTGGGGGGACGTCACGGGGTGTCGGGCTCCGGTACCCGCTCACCCGGATCCCATACGCCCGGTTCCTCCCGCGGTGCGGTGCGAGGCGGCTCCCCCGGCCCCTCATCCGGCCCGTGGGCGGGCCCGTCCAGGGCGCCGGACTCGGTCTGCCGGGCCAGCATGTCGACCACCGCGCGGGGCCCGCCACGGCGCGCGGCGCGGCGCTGCCGGTCCGCGCCCGTCCCGGCCCGGCGGACGCCCTCCACCAGCGTGAACACCGCGTCCAGGTCACCGGCGTCCTCCAGCGCCGGGCCGGCGCGGGCGATCAGGTCGTCGACCAGCCGCCACGCCGGGACGGCCCGCCGCGTCACCGGGTCGGCCAGCGCGCCGTCCAGGCCGCGCCGGGCGGCGTTCCACAGCGCCGCCGCGCACACCTGCCCGTCCACGCGCGGCGCCTCCCGGCCCGCCGCCAGATCGGCCAGCGCGGCGGCGACCAGGCCCCGCACCAGCGCGGCCTGCAGCACCGCCTCGTCCGTGGTCGCCGCCGCGTCCGCCGCCCGCACCTCCACCGTCGGCCACCGCGGCGACGGCCGCGCCAGCCAGAACGTCATCGCCGCGTCCACCAGCACACCCGACTCCACCAGCGCCGCCACCCGCGCGTCGTGGTCGGCGGCCGACGCCGACCACGGCGGCACCCCGGCCCCCGGGAACCGCGCCATGTCCACGATGCGGCGGCCGGCGTACCGGGTGGCGCGGCCGTGGTCGAACGGGGAGTTCACCGACAGCGCCAGCAGCACCGGCAGCCACGGCCGCAGATGGTTGACCACCGCGACCGCGCTCTCCCGGTCCGGGACGCCGACATGGACGTGGCAGCCGCACGCCTGGTAGTCCTCCACGACGTCCGCGTAGGCGTCCACGATCGCGGCGAACCGGTCGCCGCGGGCCACCGGCGGCGGGCTCCCGTCCAGCACCGGCGTCCCCGACGCCACCAGCAGCGC
>NZ_SMKY01000439.1 GCF_004349235.1 Actinomadura darangshiensis
GGCTGGCAGGCGGGCTGGCAGGGACTTCGGCATACCCGGACGGGCGGGTTCAACCGTCGCCGATCCCCGTCCGCGCACCGGCGGCGTCATGTTTGCGGAGTCTCGGCGGGGTACGCCGCGATACGGACCGGCGCGGCGACTGACGGCGCCGGCACGCAAGACGACCCCCCGATGGAAGGACTGACGATGGACACCCCCTCGGCCCCGGGCAACGGGTCCGGCAAGACGAGCAAGAACGCCAGCCGCGCTGCGGGCACCGCCCAGAAGACCGGCCAGAAGACCGCGAAGGGCACCGCGGCGGGCGCGGCGAAGGGTGCCAAGAGCACCACCAAGAGCACCGCGGACACCGCGAAGGGCACCGCGTCGGGCGCCAAGGGCGCCGCGCAGAAGACGGCGCGGGGCGTCCAGGAGACGACCGCGCAGGCCGGTGGCCAGGTGGCGGCGCTGCCCGGGCGGGTGGCGGGGCTGGCCAAGCTCCTCACCCTCGGCCGGTTCCTGCGGGCGGTCCCGGTGGCCGCGGCCGCCGTCGCCGGCGTCGTCGTCGGACGGCTCACGGCCCGCAAGCGCTGACCCGCCCCCCGGGCATCATCCGGCCTTGACCGGCCAGTGACCGGAACCAGGCCGCCCGTTTAGGCAGAACAGGACGGGTACACCGGGGTGCATGCCAAACCCCCTGACGAAATCACCGCGAAGGAGACGATGACATGACTGGGCCGATAGCCCAGCAGACTTCGGGCACCAGCACCGTCCAGCGGGGCGGGTCGGGCAGCAGCCTGGCCGACGTCGTCGACCTGATCCTGGAAAAGGGACTGGTCATCGACATCTATGCGCGGGTCTCACTGGTGGGGATCGAGATCCTCACGGTGGACGTGCGGATCGTGGTCGCCAGCGTGGACACCTACCTGCGGTTCGCCGAAGCCTGCAACCGGCTCGACATCTCCCACGACGGCACCTCGCAGGGGCTGCCGCAGTTCGTGGAGGGCATGCAGGAGTCGGGCGCCAAGAAGAAGACCCGCGGCGCCCTTGAGGGCGCGCAGGAACGGCTGAAGGAGACGTTCGGCGGCGACTCCGGCGACTCCGACGACTCCGAGGACGACAAGCAGCCCGCGCGGCGCCGCTCGTCCCGCAAGAAGGAGGACGAGGAGTAATGACCACGCCGCAACCCCCCGGCGGGCCCGGCCCCGGGCCCGGGGACCCGGCCGCGCAGGGCGGCCCGGTCCCGCAGTACGTGTACGGCGTGACCCGCAAGGGCACGGCCCTGCCGCAGGACGTCGGCGGGCTGGACGACCGGCCGGTGTCGCTGGTGCAGGACGGCGGCGTGTGCGCCGCGATCGTCAGCGACCTGCCGGCCGACCGGCCGCTCGGTGATCGCGCCGACCTGGTCGCGCACCAGCGGGTGCTGAACGCCCTGGTCGACGCCGGGACCGTGGTGCTGCCGTTCCGGTTCGGGGCGGCGCTGGCCGACCGCGCCGCCGTGGAGAAGGAACTGCTGGCCGGCAACTCCGAGCGCCTCGGGCAGGTCCTGGACCAGCTGGAGGGGCGGGTCGAGCTGCGGCTGAAGGCCACCTACGTCCAGGAGACGGTGCTGCGGGAGATCATGGACGCCGAGCCGGAGATCGCCGCGCTGTCGCAGCGGCTCCGGGAGGTGCCGCCCGACATCGCCGACGCGGTCTACTACGACCGGGTCCGGCTCGGTGAGCTGATCGCGCAGTCGCTGGAGCGGCTCCGCGAGTCCGACGGGCAGGTCCTGCTGGACGGGGCGGCGCCGCTGGCGGAGGCGTTCGCGCGCAAGTCGCCGGCGCGGGAGGAGGACGTCCTGGACGTCTCGTTCCTGGTCCGGGCCGACCGCCGCGCCGAGTTCGAGCAGACCGTCGACAAGCTGGGGCAGGCGCACGGCGACCGGATCCGGCTCCGCCTGATCGGCCCGCTCGCCCCCTACGACTTCGTTCCGGAGGCGTGAGCGGCGATGGGACTGTTCAGCGGGCTGGTGACGCTGCCGCTGGCGCCCGTGAAGGGCGTGGTGTGGCTGGCCGAGACCCTGACCGAGCAGGCCGAGGCGCAGCTGTACGACCCGGGCAGGATCGCCGCGGAGATGCAGGAGGTCGCCGACCAGGTCGCCGACGGCGAGATCACCGAGGACGAGGCGGCGGTCCGCGAGGAGGACCTGATCCGCAGGCTGAACGAGGGCCGCGCCCGCGGCTACCGGGCGGGCGGATAGGAGGCCGGGTGATGTTGTCCGCGTCCAAGGCCGCCGAGCGGGCGGTCGAGCACGTCACCGCGATGACCGGCCGGAGCGCCGAGTGCGTGGTCGGGGTGGAGCGCACCGGCGAGGACGGCTGGCGCGTCACGGTCGAGGTCGTGGAGACCCGCCGCATCCCCGACTCCGCCGACATCCTCGCGGCCTACGACACCGAGGTGGACGCGGACGGCGAGCTGGTCGGCTACCGGCGCGCCCGCCGCTATCTGCGCGGACGAGTGGAGAAGGGCTGAGCAGCGGTGAGTGATATCTCCTGGACCGGCCAGCGGTCCCCGGCCAGGTCGATGCCGGGGGAGCGGCAGTCGGCCAACCTGGCGGACCTGCTGGAACGCATCCTCGACAAGGGCATCGTGATCGTCGGGGACATCAGTATCAACCTGCTGGACATCGAGCTGCTGACGATCAAGCTGCGGCTGCTGGTGGCGTCGGTGGACCGGGCCAAGGAGATGGGCATCGACTGGTGGGAGCACGACCCGTCGCTGTCGTCCAAGGCCCGGGGGAACGAGGTGGACGGCGCCGGCGGGGACGGCGCCGACCGGGGGCTGCTGGAGGAGAACCGGCGGCTGCGCGAGCGCCTGGCCGCCCTGGAGGCGGGCGCGTCCGCCGGCACGGACGCGCCCGGTGACGGGGCGCGGGGGAAGGAGAGCCGATCATGACCGGGACGCGGCCCGCCGACGGCACCGCCGTCTACCTGTACGGCGTGGCGCGCGGCCTGGACCCGGCCGCGCTGCGCGGCGCCGCCGGGGTGGCGGGCGCGCCCGTGCGCGCCGTGGCGGCGGGCGGGCTGACCGCGCTGGTCAGCACCGTCCGGCTCGCCGAGTACGGGGAGGCCGCGCTGCGCGCGAACCTGGAGGACCTGGCGTGGCTGGAGGCCACCGCCCGCGCCCACCACGACGTGGTGGACCGGGCCGCGCACGCCGCGCCGACCGCGCCGGTGCGGATCGCCACCATCTACCGCGACGACGCGCGGATCGGCGAGGTGCTGACCGCGCAGGGCGAGCGGTTCACCGAGATCCTCGACCTCATCGCCGGACGCTCGGAATGGGGCGTCAAGCTCCACGCCGGCGCCGAGCTGCTGCGCGGCGAGCAGGAGCCCGCCGCCACGGATTCCGGTGGGGGGCTCGCGCCGAGTGCCGAGCCCTCCACCGGCCCCAACACCGGCACCGGCTCGGGTTCGGGCGGGGTGGGGACCGCGTACCTGCGGCGCCGGCAGGACGAGCGCCGCCGCCGCGCCGACGCCGGGCGCCGGGTCAGCGGGCAGGCCGACGCCGTCCACACCGAGCTGGCCGACCACGCGGTGGCGTCCCGGCACCACCCGCCGCAGGACCCGCGCCTGTCGGGCCGGACCGGCACGCAGATCCTCAACGCCGCCTACCTGCTGGACGAGGAGCAGGTGGAGGGGTTCCTGGCGGTGACGCGCGCGGCGGGAGACCGGCTGCAGGGCATCGAGGTGGAGGTGACGGGGCCGTGGCCGCCGTACTCCTTCATCGAGCCGGGGGCGATGTGACGGCCGTCCTGGACCACGGCGGTGACGCCCCGATGGAGCGGATCGCGCTGGTGGACCTGCTGGACCGGCTGCTGGCGGGCGGTGTCGTCATCACCGGCGACCTGGTCATCTCGCTCTCCGGCGTGGACCTGGTGCAGGTGTCGCTGCGAGCGCTGATCACATCCGTCCGCGACGAGTTGCTCCCCGAGGAGGACCGGCCATGAACCGACCAGACGACCGTCCGCGGCCCCGCTCCGACCGCGAGCCGGTGACCGGCGAGGCCTCCGTCCGCGACCTCGCGGCGGGGGACCCGTTCACCGACGACATCCTCGCCGGGCGCACCGGCGGATCGTCCCCGCACACCCCGGTCCGCGCCGCACCCGCCCGCGAACCGGACCTGCGGGAGCGGTCGTCGCGGACGATGCAGCGGCTGCGGTCCGACCCCGAGACGGTCGAACGCGACCTGGTGAAGCTGGTCCTGACCCTCGTCGAGCTCATCCGGCAGCTGATGGAGCGGCAGGCGCTGCGCCGCGCCGAGGGCGGCGACCTCACCGACCGGCAGGTCGAGGACCTCGGGCTGGCACTGATGCGGCTGGACGAGGCGATGACCCGCCTCAAGGACCACTTCGACCTCGACGACCACGACCTCAACCTCGACCTGGGCCCCCTCGGCCCGCTCCTGCCCGACGACTGACCGGCGGGTTCACCGCGACCGCCTTGAAGAAGGTGTAGTGGAACGTGCCGTCCGCGGCGGCGGTGCGGCGCAGGTCGGCGATGCCGCGGTCGAAGTCGGCCGGGGTGGTGAGCCCCGCGGCGACCGCGTCGCCGCGGACCGACTCCACCATCGCGGCGAACGTGCCGAGCGTGAACGCCCGCGCGAGACCGGGCCGGTCCCCGTCGGCGTACACGGTGCGGGGCCCGGCCGTGACCCGCCGGTACCCGGCGGCGGTGAGCAGCGGCCGCAGCCGCCGGCCGATGAGGGCGTCCCCGCCCGCGGCGGCCTGCAACGCGACCTGGTGGGCGATGGCGGCGCGGGCGCGGGCGCTGTCGGGGTGGAAGAACGCCGACCCGTGGTCGCCCTCGACGACGGTGAGCGTCCCGCCGGGCCGCAGCACCCGCCGCAGCCCCGCCAGCGCGGCGCGCGGATCGGGCAGATGCTCCAGCACGAAGCACACGAACAGGTGGTCGAACGCGGCGTCGGAGAACGGCAGGTCGTGCAGGTCCGCCTCCCGCCACCGGACGTCCGCGCCGGGACGGGACGCGGCGACGCGGGCGCGGGCCTGGTCCAGCGAGGCGGCCGACACGTCCACGGCGGTCAGGTGCGCGCCGGGGGAGCGGGCCACCAGATGCACGGTCTGCGCGCCGACGCCGCAGCCCACCTCCAGCACCCGGCTGCCCTCCGGATAGGCGGTGCCGTCGTGCAGCAGCGCCGCGAGCGCGTCGGCCTGGTCGCCGAGCCGATCCGCCTCCCGCCGCGAGTATCCGTGCACGTAACCGCCGCGTTCATCACCGCGCTGATCGTCGACCGTGGTTCCCATGGGATCAGCGTCCCCCCACAATGGCCTGATGCACAGGTCCAAAGGCGCCGAGCCCGACCGGTCCATAACGCTGGGGTCGGACTTCCTCCAGCTCGACCCCGCCGACGCACCGCCCGGCGGCCTCGCCGACTGGCTCGCCGGGCGGCTCCGCGACGCCATCGCCGACGGCCGCCTGCCCGTCGGCGGCCGGCTGCCCGCCACCCGCGTCCTGGCGGCGGAACTGCGCGTCTCCCGCGGCGTGGTCACCGAGGCCTACCAGCGCCTCACCGACGAAGGCCACCTCGCCGGACGCGGCCGCGCCGGCACCGTCGTCGTCGCCGCACCCCTCACCACCCCCGCCC
>NZ_SMKY01000043.1 GCF_004349235.1 Actinomadura darangshiensis
CTCCGCCCCTTCGCTCCGAAGGGCGGCTTCACTCCGAAGGACACCAATTGCGCGACGCCTACCACGAGGAACTCGATTCCCTCACCGACAGCCTGGTGGAGATGACCCGCCTCGTCCGGTCCGCGATGGCCCGTGCGCTGACCGCCCTCCTGGACGCCGACCTGAGGCTGTCGGAGGAGGTCATCAGCGGCGACGAGCACGTCAACAAGATCGACGCGGACATCGAGGCGACGGTGTTCGACCTGATGGCCCGGCAGCAGCCCGTCGCCGGCGACCTGCGCACGCTGATCACCGCGCTGCGGATGAGCGGCGACCTGGAGCGGATGGGCGACCTCGCGGTGCACATCGCCAAGACGGCCCGGCGCCGGCACCCCGAGTCGGCCGTCCCGCCCGAGCTGCAGGCCACCGTCCTGGAGATGGGGCAGATCGCCGAGCGAATGATCGCCAAGACGGGCAGCGTCATCGCGTCCCAGGACGTCGAGATGGGCCTGGAACTGGACGCCGACGACGACCAGATGGACCGCCTGCACCGCCGCCTGTTCGACATCCTGCTGTCCCCCAAGTGGAAGCACGGCGTGGAGCCGGCCGTCGACATCACCCTGGCGGGGCGGTACTTCGAGCGGTTCGCCGACCACGCCGTCCACGTGGCGGAGAACGTCGTGTACCTGGTGACGGGGCAGCGCCCCGAGGAGATCAACGAGGTGTCCTGACCCGGCGCCGCCCGGCGCCGCGGGCCGCTAGCCTGCTGCCACCGAGACGGCGTTCACGGAGGGCACAGCGGTGGACCCGCTTCAGCCGGGCGATCCGGACAGGATCGGCCCGTACCGGGTGGTGGCGCGGCTCGGCGCCGGCGGCATGGGCGCGGTGTACCTCGGCCGGGCCCGCAGCGGACGGGCGGTGGCGGTCAAGGTCGTCCACAGCCGGTTCGCCGGGCAGGCCAAGTACCGCGCCCGGTTCCGCCGCGAGGTGGACGCCGCGCGCCGGGTCGTCGGCGCCTTCACCGCGCCCGTGCTGGACGCGGGCGCGGACGCGCCGACGCCGTGGCTCGCCACCGCCTACCTGCCGGGGCCGTCGCTGCGGGAGGCGGTCGCGGAGTTCGGGCCGCTGCCGCCGGACGCCGTGCGGGCGCTGGCCGGCGGGCTCGCCGAGGCGCTCGCGGCGATCCACCGCGGCGGGCTCGTGCACCGCGATCTGAAACCGGCGAACGTGCTGCTGACCGCGGGCGGCCCCCGGGTGATCGACTTCGGCATCGCGCGGCCGGACGACGCCGATCCCCTCACGCGCGCGGGCCGGCCCATCGGCTCGCCCGGGTTCATGTCCCCCGAGCAGGTGCGGGGGCGGGAGATCGGCCCGGCCTCCGACGTCTTCACCCTGGGCGCGACGCTGGCTTACGCGGCGTCCGGGGTCGAGCCGTTCGGGACCGGCCCCGTGCACACCCGGCATCTGCGGGTGGTGAACGTCCAGGCGGATCTCGCCGCGATCGCCGAACCGTGGCTGCGGGACCTGGTCACGGCGTGCCTGCGGGCCGAGGCGTCCGCGCGCCCGTCGGCCGCCGAGGTGCTGGACGGTCTCGGGGCACCGGACGACCCGCCCCTGCTGGGCGTCGGATGGCTGCCCGCGCCGGTCGCGGCGGAGGTCGAGCGCCGCACGGCCGAGGTCGTCCCGGCGGCGGCGCCGTCGCCTGCGGGGCCGTGGCGTCCGGGACGCCGGACGGCCCTCGCCGGGATCGGCGCGGGCCTGCTGGCCGTCGCGGGGGCGGGCGTGCTCCTGCGCGACGGGACGTCCGGCGGGCCCCTGTCCGGCGGGCCCCTGTCCGGCGGGCCCCTGTCCGGCGGGGACGCGTCCGGGGGCGCCCGGGGGCCCTCGAAGCCGCCGCCCAAAGGCGTCCCGCTGTGGCGACGACCGCTCGGCGACAAGGAGTCGGACTTGGAGACCGCCGGAGGCGTGGTCTTGGTGAGCGCCGAGAAGAGCGTGCAGGCGCTGAGTCCGGACAGCGGCAAGGTCCTGTGGAAACGCGACGCGTCCGCCACCGTCTCCGGCGACGACGTGTACTTGGCGGAGAACAAGGGCAAGAGGCTGCGCGCCGTCCGGGCGTCCACCGGCGGCACGCGGTGGAGCCACGACTTCGCGTTCGGAGAGGGCCCGAGCGACCTGGCTGCGTCCGACCGGGTGGTCTGCTTCGGCATCTCGCCGACCGGCCCGGACCGGCGGTCGGGCATCGGCGCGCTGAACCGCGAAGACGGGCGGCGGCTCTGGACGAGCAGGCTCGGCGACGGCCCCGACGCGCTCGCCGCCCAGGGAGATCTCGTGGTCGCCGCGTCGTCCGAGCGGCTGACCGCCTTGGACGCCGGCACCGGACGGGCCCGGTGGAACCGGCCGATGGACCACGGGGACTACCTGATCATCGGCCGGGACATGGTCTTCGCGTGCGACCGCGTCGGGACGCTGCACGCGCTGCGGGCCGCCGACGGAGGCGTCCTGTGGCGGCGCCGGGACATCGGCGCCTGGTCGGGACGCCTCGGCGACCGCCTCCTGTACGTGGAGGGGGCGGACGCCGAGATCCTCGCCCTGGAGGCGGCCACCGGACGGACGGCCTGGTCGCGCCGCCTCGCGCAGGTGCCGAACGCCCCCCGGAGCCAGGCGACGGCGCTGCGGCTGTCCGGCGGGATCTTGTACGCAGCGTGCACCGACGGCACACTGTACGCGTTGGACGCGGCGGACGGCCGCGTCCGCTGGACGTACGCAGCGGAGGCGATCCGGCTCGGCATCCCCGCGAGCGTCGCCGGACGGGTGTTCGTCGCGACGGCCGGCGGGCATGTCCGGGCGGTCGCCCCGCCCGAGACCGCCGGAGGATCACGTGGAGGCTCTTGAGCCGGGCGACCCGCGCTCGGTCGAGGCGCCGGCGGGCGCCTACCGGCTGCTCGCGCGCCTCGGGTCCGGCGGCATGGGGACCGTCTACCTGGGGCGTTCCGCCGCCGGACGGGTCGTGGCGATCAAGCTCGTGCACCCGGAGTTCGGTGCCGACCCGGGGTTCCGGGAGCGGTTCCGGCGCGAGGCGGAACTGGCGGCGACGGTCGGCGGCGGGTTCACCGCACCCGTCGTCGACGCCGACCCGGACGCCCCGCGCCCCTGGCTGGCGACCGAGTACCTGCCGTCGGTGCCGCTGCGGGACGCGGTCCGGGCCTGGGGCCCGCTGCCGCCGGACGTCGTCCGGTACCTGGCGGCGGGCGTCGCGGAGGCGCTGGCCGATGTCCACGGGGCCGGGATCGTCCACCGGGACCTGACGCCCGCGAACGTCCTGCTGACCGCGGACGGCCCGCGCGTGATCGACTTCGGGATCGCCCGCGCGCTGGACGCCGCCACGATCACGGACTCCGAGACGCCCCTCGGTTCGCCGGGGTTCATGTCGCCCGAGCAGGCCGCCGGCGGCGAGATCGGCCCGGCGAGCGACATCTTCACGCTCGGGGCGACGCTGATGTTCGCGTGCACCGGCAAGGAGCCGTTCGGTGCGGGCCCGTGGCACGAGCAGCTCGTCCGCCTCCGCTCCGAACGGCCGCGGTTCGACCGGGTCCCGGACGAGTCGCTGCGGGCGGTCATCGCCGGCTGCATGGAGCGCGACCCGTCCCACCGCCCGGCCGCCGGGGAGCTGGCCGAGCGGCTCGCGGACCGCCCGCCCGAGGCCGCCTGGCCGTCCCCGGTCGCGGCCGAGATCGACCGGCGGCGGCGCGAGGCCGAGAACCCTCCCGCCCCCGCCGCACGCCGCGACCGGACCCCGGTCGTCGTCATCGCCGCCGTCGCCGCCGCCGTGCTCGTGGTCGCGGGAGTCTCCGCCGCCGTCTGGTACCAGGGCCGCGAACCCCGGGCGGAAGCCGTGGCCGCGCCTACCCCGCGGTCCCCGTCGGCGTCGGCGCCGGCCGCGTCGCCCACGCCGGTCGGTGAGATCAAGTTCTCCCTTTCCGGCGACGGCAAGGTCGAGTCGCTGACGTACACGGTGAACGGGGAGTCCACGAAGGTGGAGGACGTCGACCTGCCGTGGGAGGCCACGGTGCCCATCCCGGCGTCGGTGCCCCGGACCGCGTACGAGCTCGACCTGAAGACCAGCGGCGGCGAGGTCCGCTACAACGTCGACGTGGACGGGCGGCTCCTCACACGCGGGGCCACGTTCGGCGGGGGCACGGGCCACGCGGAGGGCATCTACTGATGGACGGGACGAAGTCCCCGCGCAAGGTCGAGATCCTGCCCGGCGGCGGCAGCCTCGCCCACGGCCTGCCGCCCGCCGCCCCCGGGACCCTGTTCGCCAAGGGGCCGAGCGGCGGGATGCGCGTGGCACCGGACGCCCGGTTCTCCCTCGTCTTCGGACGGGGCGAGCCGGACGTGCACGTCTGCGTGGGGGGCAACGACCCGCACGTCAGCCGCCAGGCCGGATACATCCACCATGACGGCTTGCGCTGGGTGCTGCACAACGTCGGCAGGCTGGCGATCCGGTTCCCCGACCGCCTCGTCCTCGGCGGGCATCATGCCGAGCTTCCCCCGTCCTACACGCCCCTGTTCATCGTCGCCCCGAACCAGGAGCACCTGCTCGAAGTGAGCATCGCCCCCCGGACCCGCTGGGAGGCCGAGAACCAGTACGAGATCGGCACCTCCGACCCCGACGGCTGGCCCCTCACGCCCGTCGAACACCTCGTCCTGGTCTGCCTGAGCCGCCGCTACCTGGCGCAGGAGCCCGACCCGCAACCGCTGACCTGGGTCCAGGCCGCCGACGAACTGGGCCGCCTGCGTCCGGACGAGCGGTGGACCGCCAAACGCGCCGCCCACATCGTCGCCGAGGTGCGCAAGCGCCTCAGCCCGCACGTCCCCGGCCTCCGGGAGAGCGAACTCACGCCGCCGCTGGGCAACATGCTCAACCACAACCTCATCACCGAACTGCTCGTCAGCGCCACGATCGTCCAATCGGACCTGCTGCTCCTGGAGTGAGCCGTTCCGGGACCGGTCCCGGAGCCGTTCGGCCATGCTCCTTCCGACCACGTCGAGAAAGGAAGCCGATGCCGACGGTAACGGGCACACGAGCGGCGCTGGCGGGCGCGGCCATGACCGTCCTGCTCACGAGTTGCGGCTCCACCACACCGGAGCCGGCCGCCGCGTCCCCCAGCGCGAGCACTCCAGTGTCCGCACCGGCGCCCTCCCCTTCGTCCCCGTCCCCGACCGGCTTCCCGAAGGCCGCCGACGGGGACGACCTGGACGCCTGCGGCGACGCCGAGTGCGAGGTCCTCGTCCACGACGGCGACAAGATCAGGCTGGACGACGGGCTGGGCCTGGCGGCGCCGCTCGATGTCACGGTCACGGGCGACTCGGTCACCTTCACGAGCGTGACCGCCGGCGGCATGCGGGCGACGCTCTCGCATCAGACGCCGGATCAGGGCGGGCCGAGCCGGATCAACGACATCTCCCTCGCGGTCATCGCGGTCGAGGACCGCAAAGCGGTCATCACGGTCGAGCATGTCTAGGAGGACGACCATGCCGATCCGAAGTGCGCTGCCCCTCGCCGCGGCCCTCGCGCTGCTCCTCACCGGATGCGGGCAGGAGCCCCTCCCGGAGGCCGCGGACGGGACCGACCTCACCGCCTGCGCCGACGCCGACTGCACCGTCCGCGTCTCCAGCGGGGCCGAGATCCCGCTCGACAAGGAGTTCGGCATGACCCCCGTCCAGGTCGCCATCAGCGAGGACGAGATCACCTTCAAGTCCACGGACGGCGGTGGCGGGTCCTTCTCCGTCGGCGGAGTCGCCAAGGTCAGCAACCGGCTGCAGAACATCTCCATCGAAGCCCTCGGCATCAAGGGAGACGAAGCCGTCGTCACGATCACGCCCTCCTAGGTGGGCAACGGCGAGTCGTCTCGCTTGACGGGGCGGCCTCCGTCTTCGGCCAGGCCGCCTTGGGCGGGACGGTGCCCGTGCCTCATGACGAGGGCCACGACCAGGCCGGCCGCGCCGACGGCGGCCGCGTACAGGTAGCCGCTGGTGAAGGCGCCGGGCTCGTACAGGACGGCGTGGCTGACCGGATCGGTGGCCCGGACGTGGTCCGCCATGACGATGCCGGTGACGGTGCTGCCGATGGACGCGGCGAGCAGCGAGTTCATGGCACCGATCGTGTTCCCCACCCCGCTGTGCGACGACGGCAGCGCGTCCTGGACGAGGTTGGCGTTCGAGGAGTGCAGGAACCCCACCGCCATGCCGGCGATGACGCTCATCATCGCGACCTGCCAGAACACGTGGGGAAGCCGGCCGCCGGCGTACAGGGTCGCGAGGAACAGGCAGGCCGAGCCGAGCAGGACCCGCCGGGGGCCGATCCGCTTGGCCAGGTAGCCGCCGAGCGGCCCCGTGATCATCGCCAGGGCGCCGAGCGGCCACGTCCACGTCGCGTATCCGGTCGCGGACAGGCCGGCGCCGTAGCCGGTCCCGCCCGCGCCCGGCGGCGTCCGCAGCATGGTGGGGACGAGCAGGGCGTGGGCGTTCATCATGTAGGAGACGCATCCGACCGCGAGCAGCGTCGGCCCGAACCGGGCGCCGAACAGGATCCGCGGCTCGATCAGGGGGTGCCGCGCCGTCCGCTGCCGCACGAGGAACCCCGCCAGCAGGAGGGCCCCGGCGAGCAGGAGACCGAGCGCGGCGCCGGACGTCCAGCCGTCCTGCGAGCCTCGCGAGAGCCCGTACAGGAGGGCGGCGGCCGCCGGGCCGAGCAGGACCGAGCCCAGGTAGTCGATCGGCTGGCCCGCCTGCCCGCGGCTCTCCGGGATCAGCAGCGCGTACAGGGGCAGCAGGATCGCGGCGTAGGCGACCATGAACCAGAAGATCCCGCGGAAGCCGAAGGCGTCGATGAGCGCGCCCGCGGCGAACGGGCCCGCGACGGCCGACATGCCGACGCCGGTCACCACCATGCCGAGCGCCACCGGGACGAAGTTCCGGGGCATGATGTCGCGGACCAGGCTGTAGGACAGGCCCACGATGCCGACCATCGAGCCCTGCAGGGCCCGGCCGGTCAGGAGCAGCGCGAACGAGTCGGCCGTGGCGCACAGGACGCCGCCCGCGAGGAACGCGCAACCGAGCAGGAGGATGACGCGCTTCTTGCCCCACCGGTCGGCTGCCCTGCCGACCAGCGGCATGACGGTCGCCCCGGCGAGGGTGAGGATCGAGACGACCCAGGCGGTGTCGGTGGTCCGGTAGTGCGCGGCCATGTCCGGGAGGGCCGGCATGACCATGAGGACCTCGAAGGTCGCGGTCTCGGAGAACAGGATGATGACGGCGAGGGCGAGGAGGAGCCGGTACCTGGGCGCCGCGCCATGGGACGGGGTGAGATCGAGCGCCATGGGATCCTTCGATCGGTTCGGATTCGGCGGCCGTCGGCGATTCAGCGGTCGCTTTGTGAATTGCGAAACTCGACGAGTGATCCGGGTGACGCAAGGACGGTCCCGCTCAGTGGGACAGTTCACGGTGAATTTCAGACCGCACGTAAGAAGCGGGTTTTAGACCGTTAAGAGCTGCTTCTTAACCACCTGAGGACGGTCCGGGCGCCGGGTACGGGGCGGTCAGGAGGGCCACCAGCATCCGGGTCAGGTCGGAGACGACCTGGCGGGACGGGGGCGCCCCGGCGGTGGTCGAGCGCTGCCGCTCGTAGTCGGCGAGGACGCGGAACGTGGTCATCGACGTCCACCGCATCCGCCGCTCGAACTCGGCGTCCGGCAGGTCCGGCAGCAGCCGCTTCAGCTCCCGCCGCAGGTAGCGGAGCCCGGGCGGGTCCGGCGGGTCCGGCGCGCCGGGCGGCCTGGACCGGCCCGGCCGCCAGGGCGCGTCGAGCATCGGGTGGTCCATGGCGTTGGCCAGGAAGCGCAGGTACCAGGTCCGCTCACTGGTCGCGTCGATCGTCTCCACCAGCGGCAGCACGAGCAGGGCGACCAGGTCGGCCGGGCCCGGCCGGCGGTCGGCCGAGCGCAGCGCGGCGACCAGTTCGGCGCGGCGCCCGTCCACCGCCGCCGAGCGGGCGGCGATGATCGCGGCGATCAGGCCGGCCTTGGAGCCGAAGTGGTACTGCGCCGCGGAGTTGTTCCGCTGGCCCGCCTCGATGCCGACGATGCGCAGCGACACCGACTCGATGCCGAGTTCGGCGAACAGCCGCTCGGCGACGTCGATGAGCCTGGCCCTGGTGTCGTGCGCGCCGGGCGCCGTCCCCGTTGCGCCGTCCGCCTTTTCCCCGCTCACGGCGACCACCTTACAAGGACGCCCGGCGCTCTCGCCCTTGACCCGTTAAGCAGGCTGCTTTACCGTCCCCTAAGACACGTGACTTAATCCCGGAGGCCGATGATGCCGGACGCGCCCGCGTTCCCCGACAATCAGCAGAAGACCGCCGAATCGGCGTTCGGTCTGTTCAGCGCGGGACAGGCCCGCCACATCTTCTCCAGGGCGCACGGGTCCGGCCTCGAACCGGTCGTCGCCGAGGCGGCGCCGCGCACCTTCTTCATCCAGCCCGGCATGGTGAACGTCGCGCTCTTCGAGACCGGCGAGGGCCTGCTGCTGGTCGACTGCGGCTGCGCGGGCGACGGCCCGGCGCTGCTCAAGGCCGTCCGCTCGGTCAGCTCGCAGCCGCTGCACACGGTCGTCTACACCCACGGCCACAGCGACCACGCGTTCGGGCTGTGGGCGTTCCTGGAGGCGGGCGAGCGGCCGCGGGTCGTCGCGCACGAGAACGTCCCCGCCCACTTCCGCCGCTACATGAAGACGTCCGGGCTGAACGCCCACATCAACGGGCAGCTGCCCGGCCCGGACGGCAAGGCGTGGGCGGCGGAGGAGTCGGACTTCGTCTGGCCGGACGAGACGTACCGCGACACGCTGACCCTCACCATCGGCGGCGAGCGGTTCGAGCTGTTCCACGGCAAGGGCGAGACGGACGACGCGACGTGGGTCTGGGCGCCCGAACGCGGCGTCATCGCCGCGGGCGACCTGGTGACCGGCTACCTGCCCAACGCGGGCAACCCGAAGAAGGTGCAGCGCTACGCCGAGGAATGGGCCGACGCCGCGGACGCGATGGCCGCGCTGCGTCCCGAGGCGATCATCCCCGGGCACGGCGACCTGGTCCGGGGCGCCGGCGCGATCCAGGACGAGCTGACCGCGCTGGCCCGCTGCCTGCGGCACATCGTCCGGCACGCGCTGGGCGGCCTGAACGCCGGCGTGCCGCCCGAGGAGATCGTCGAGACGCTGCGCGTTCCCGCCGACCTGGCCGGGCATCCCCGGCTCGCGGCGATCTACGACAAGCCGGAGTTCATCTGCCGCAACGTCATCCGGCGGTACGGCGGCTGGTGGAACGGGCATCCCGCGGACCTGCTGCCCGCGCCCAAGGCCGCGCAGGCCGCGGAGATCGCCCGCCTCGCCGGCGGCACGGCCGCCCTGACCGCCCGCGCCCGCGAACTCGCGCACACCGACCCCCGCCTCGCAAGCCACCTGGCCGAATGGGCGTTCCTGGCGGACCGGTCCGATGCCGGCGCGCAGGACTGCTACGCCGAGGTCCTGGAGCGGCGCGCGTCCGCCGAGCCGTCCCTGATGGCGCAGGTCAACTTCCGGGTCGGTCACCGGTGGGTCGCCGAGGCCCGGCAGCGGGCACACCGGTGACGCGGCGTCCCAACGTCGTCGTCGTACTGCTCGACGACGTCGGCTACGGTGCCGCCGCCACGTTCGGCGGCGCGATCGAGACCCCCACGCTGGACGCGATGTGCGGCGAGGGCCTGGCCTACAACCGGTTCCACACGACGGCGATCTGCTCGCCGACCAGGGCGTCCCTGCTGACGGGCCGCGACGCGCACGCGGTCGGCGTCGGGACCGTCCTGAACAGCGCCAACAGTCACCCCGGTTACGAGGGGGTGCTACGCCCCGAGAGCGCCACCATCGCGACGGTCCTGCGGCAGAACGGCTACTCGACCGCGTGCATCGGCAAGTGGCACCTGTCGCCGCCGTGGGAGTCGTCGCAGGCGGGGCCGTTCGACCGGTGGCCCACCGGCCAGGGGTTCGACAAGTTCTACGGGTTCCTCGGCGGCGAGACCCACCAGTACCAGCCGACCCTGTACGAGGGGACGGCCCCGGTCGAACCGTCGTCCGACCCCGGGTACCACCTGACCGAGGACCTCGTGGACCAGTCGATCCGCTGGATCCGGATGCAACGGTCGATGACCCCCGACCGGCCGTTCTTCCTCTACCTGGCGCCAGGCGCCACCCACGCCCCGCTGCACGTCCCGCCCGAGTGGAGCGGCCGCTACCGGGGACGGTTCGCACACGGCTGGGACGCCGAGCGCGACCGGATCCTGGAGCGGCAGATCGAGCGCGGCGTCGTCCCGGACGGCACCCGGATGACCCCGCGCCCCGAGGAGATCCCGGGCTGGGACGACATCACCGACGACGAGCGGGCCGTCGCCGAGCGGTTGATGGAGGTGTACGCCGGGTTCCTGGAGCACACGGACGTCCAGGTCGGGCGGCTCGTCGGGGAACTCAGGCGGAGCGGCGACTTCGACGACACGCTCTTCTTCTACATCGTCGGCGACAACGGCAGCAGCGCCGAAGGCGGCCTGCCCGGCAGCGTCAACTACATGGGGGCACTCCAGGGCATCACCGAGTCCCCGGCCGACACCCTCGCGAAGCTCGACGAGATCGGCACCGCCGACTCCTACCCGCAGTACCCCGCCGGGTGGGCATGGGCGATGACCGCTCCCTACCAGTGGGTCAAGCAGATCGCCTCGCACCTCGGCGGCACCCGCAACCCGATGGCGGTGACGTGGCCGAACGGCATCTCCGGCAGCGGGCTGCGCAGCCAGTTCTCCCACGTCAACGACGTGGCGCCGACGATCCTTGAGGCCGCCGGGCTGGAACCGCCCGGGACGGTGAACGGCGTCCCGCAGGAGCCGATGCACGGGACGAGCCTTTGTTACAGCTTCGACGACCCGGCCGCGCCCGAACGGCACACCACCCAGTACTTCGAGGTCTACGGGCATCGCTCGATCTACCACGAGGGCTGGATGGCGTCCGCGCACCACGGCGGCGTCCCGTGGGGCGTCGCCCTGCCCGGCAAGGGCCGCCCCTTCGAGGACGACGTCTGGGAGCTGTACGACCTGGAGGAGGACTTCAGCCAGGCCGTCGATCTCGCCGCGGCCGAGCCGGAACGCCTCGCCCGCCTCCAGGCGGTCTTCGAGCGGGAGGCGGGCCGGGTCGGCATCCTGCCGCTGCGCGACGCCCGCGTCTCCCGCACCCGGATGCCCAACCTCGCCGCGGGCCGCAAGAGGTTCACCTACCATCCGGGCGCGGTCGGCATCCCGGAGAGCAACGCGCCCCGCATGATCGGCCGGTCCTGGACGCTGGAGGCGACGCTCGACGTCACCGGGCGGCCGCGCGGCGTCATCGCCACGATGGGCGGCCGGGCGGCGGGCTGGTCCCTCTTCGTCGGCGACACGGGCCGTCCCGTGTTCATCTACCGCACGTTCGAGATCGCGGTGGCCGAACTCGTCCCCGACCTCGTCCTGACGGCCGGCCGGCACATCCTGCGGGTCGACTTCACCGCGGACAGCGACGGCCTCGGGCGCGGCGGCACGCTCGTCCTCACCGTGGACGGGACGGAGGCCGCCGGCGACCGGCTCGCGGCGACCCCGCCCGCGGTGTTCTCCATCGACGAGACCTTCGACATCGGCCTCAACACCGGCTCCCCGGTCGGCGACCATCCGCCCGCCTACCCCTTCGAGGGCGGCGAGATCGACCGCGTCGACATCACCCTCGACTGACGATGGGCCTGGACGGCTTGATCATCATTGGCTAGCTTGCGCGTCATGGAACCGATGCGCGCGGTGGTCCGGAAGCTGGCGATGGCCGGGGTGTGCGGGGCGGTGGTCGCGGCGTCGCTCGCGGTGCCGGCGCGGGCCGCGGGCGGGCCGTCGTGGCGGCCGGCCCCGACCGGGTCGGACGCGCGGTTCCGCGGGCTGGCGGCGGTCGGCCACGACGTCGCCTGGCTGGCGGGCAGCGGCGGAACCGTCCTGCGGACGACCGACGGCGGCCGCACCTGGCAGAACGTCGCGCCCGCCGACGGCGCGGGTCTGGAGTTCCGCGACATCGAGGCGTTCGACGCGCGGCGCGCCGTCCTGCTGGCCATCGGCGAGGGCGACGCGTCCCGCGTGTACCGGACGTCCGACGGCGGCCGCTCCTGGACGCTCGGCTTCAAGAACGACGACCCGAAGGCGTTCTACGACTGCGTCACGTTCTTCGACTCCCGGCACGGCCTGGCCATGAGCGACCCGGTGGACGGACGGTTCCGGATCATCTCCACCAGCGACGGGGGCCGGAGCTGGCGCGTGCTGCCGTCGAAGGGAATGCCTCCGGCGCTGGAGGGCGAGGCCGGGTTCGCGGCCAGCGGGCAGTGCCTGGTCAGCCATGGCAAGCGGGACGTGTGGCTCGCCACGGGCGGCGGGTCCCGGTCGCGCGTGTTCCACTCCCGCGATCGCGGCCTCACCTGGACGGTCGCCGACACGCCGCTGCCGAGCGGCCCGGCCTCGGGCGTGTTCGCGGTGGCGTTCCGCGACTCCCGGCACGGCATCGCGGTCGGCGGCGACTACCGGCCCGGGGAGCCGTCCCCGAAGGCCGCGGCGACGACCGGCGACGGCGGCCGGACGTGGCGGGTCGCGTCCCGTCCGCCGGCCGAGTACCGGTCCGGGGTGGCGTGGCCGGCGTATTCGGGTCCGGCCGCGGTGGCCGTGGGCCCGACCGGCAGCGACGGCACCCTGACCGCCGGCCGCACTTGGAAAAGCTTCGACACGGGAAGCTTCGACACGGTCGACTGCGCGTCCGACGGCACCTGCTGGGCCGCCGGCGAGCAGGGCCGAGCAGCCCGCCTGACCTTCTCCCGCGCCGGCTAGCACTCGACGCGGCGGCGGGGCGGTCAGAGCCAGTCGGGGGCCGCGGCGAAGGCGACGGCGTCCGCGAAGACCGGGACGACCAGGGCCATGGCGATCAGCACGCCGCGCGCCGGGAGACGCGACGGGCGCAGGGTGAAGAGGGTGCCGAGCGCCGACACGGCGCTGAACACCGCGATGCCCACGAAGACCTTGGCGAGCGCCGGACTGCCGGAGCAGGAGGCCGTGCCGCAGGAGTCCGGTCCGGCGTCGGTCAGGGCGCCCACGACGAGGTTGAACAGCACCAGGATTCCGGCCAGCAGGAACACCACGGGCACGACGAGCACGGCGCCCAGTGACACCTTGTCGGTCTGCTGCTGATCCATCCCTTGCCTCCTCGACGTCCTGCTTTCCGGGAACAGGATCATCGTCGCGTCGGCGGGGGCGGGCGCGGCAGCGCGCACGTACTCATTCGGGGGCGGTGCGGCTACTCAGACTGCTTGAGGAGGGTCTGGAGGAGGTCGCGCAGGGAGTCCTGCTGGATCGGGGTGAGCGGCGCCAGCGGGGAGTGGGTGCTCAGCCGTTCGACGACGTCCGCGCGGGCGCGCTCGCCCGCCGGCGTGAGGACGATCTGCTTGGCGCGGCGGTCGGTCGGGTGGGGGCGGCGCTCGACGAGGCCCTGCCCTTCGAGCCGGTCGAGGACGAAGGTCGCGTTGGACGCCTCGCAGGCCATCCGGTTGGCCAGCTCGCGCGCCGTGATCGGCTCGGACAGCTCGCGGAGCGCGACGACCTGGGTGGCGGTCATGCCCACGTCGTCGGCGATGTGCCGGACGTGCACGTCGAGCCGCTGCGCGAACTTGTGGATGAGCTTGCACATGTCGCGGTCCATCTGCTCGTCCATGCCCCGAGTGTAGCCCATGTGCTTCGAGTCATGATATTGCTAGTTCGAATAATCCGAGTTCGAAGCAATGGAGTGCCGGACGTGCCGCTACCCCTCCTGTCCCTGCTGCTGGTGGTCTTCAGCCTGACCACCGGCGAGTTCGTGATCGCGGGCATCCTGCCGGACGTGGCCGGCGACCTCGCCGTCTCGGTCCCCGCCGCCGGACGGCTGGTCACCGCCTACGCGCTCGGCATGATCGTCGGCGGCCCGGTCGTCACCGCGCTGACCGCGCGGCTGCCCCGCAAGCCGCTGATCGCCGGGCTCATCACCGTGTCGATCCTGGGCAACCTCGGCTCGGCCGCGGCACCGGACTATCCCGTCCTGCTCGCGGCGCGGTTCGTCGCGGGGCTGGTCGTCGCCACCTTCTTCGCCGTCGCCATCGCCACCGCCGTCTCGATGGCGGAGCCGGGCCGGGAGGCGTCCACGATCGCGAAGGTCGCGCTGGGGCTGAACCTCGGCATCGTCCTCGGGACGCCGATCGGCACCCTCATCGGCCAGGACCTCGGCTGGCGCGCCACCTTCGCGTCCGTCGCGGCGATCACCGCCGTGGCGCTGCCGATGGTGCTGCGTCTCGTCCCGGCCCGGCCCGGCGCGACCGGCTCGGTGCTCGGTGAACTGCGCGTCTTCTCGGGACGGGACGTCCGCCTCGCCATCGTGCTCACCGCCCTGGGCAACGTCGGCGTCGTCACCGTCTTCACCTACATCGCGCCGCTGCTCACCAAGCTCGCGGGCTTCGGCTCGGGCGCCGTCCCGGTGCTGCTGCTCGTGTACGGCGCGGGCGCGGTCATCGGGAACTTCGCCGGCGGACGGCTCTCGGACCGGGCGCTGATGCCGTCCCTGATCTGGCTGCTCACCGCGCTGGCCGCCGCCCTCGCCCTGTTCTGGGCCGTCAGCGACGTCCGGGCGCTCGCCGCCGTGCTGACGTTCGCGCTGGGGCTGCTGGCCTTCGCGATCATCCCGGGCATGCAGGCCCGCGTCCTGACCAGCGCGGGCGCCGCCCCGACCCTCGCCGTCGCCGTCAACGCGTCCGGCTTCCAGGTCGCCGCCGCGGTCGCCGGCTGGCTCGGCGGCGCCCTCATCGCCGGACCGGGCCTGCGCGCCATCTTCCCGGCCGCCGCGCTGCTCACCGTCGCCGGGCTGGCCGTGGCCGTCCACATCCACCGCCACGACACCCGTCCCGCCCCGGCGAAGGTCTGAAGGAGACACGATGAACAGGACTCTGGAAGGCAAGGTCGCGCTGGTGACCGGTGGCTCGCGCGGCATCGGAGCGGCGACCGTCCGGGCACTCGCCGCCGAGGGGGCCGCCGTCGCGATCGGCTACGCCGCGTCCCGCGCCAAGGCCGAGACCCTGGCGGCCGGCCTCGGCCAGGCCGCCGCCTACCGGGCCGATCAGGCTGTTCCGGCGCAGGTCGGCGGCCTGGTGGACACCGTGGTCGCTGATTTCGGACGGCTGGACATCCTCGTCAACAACGCCGCGATGTTCGTCACCGGCAAGGTCGACGACCTCGACGCCGACCGCGCGGCCCTCGACCGGCAGCTCGCCGTCAACGTCGGCGGCGTGATCGCGGGCATCCGCGCCGCCGCCCGCGTCCTCGGCGACGGCGGACGGATCATCACCGTGGGCTCGATGCAGGCGACCCGCGCGGGCTTCCCCGGCGTCGCCGACTACGTGGCGACCAAGGCGGCCGTCGCCGGCTACAGCAAGGCCGCCGCCCGCGACCTGGGGCCGCGCGGCATCACGGTGAACGTCGTCCAGTCCGGCTCGGTGGCGACCGACATGAACCCGCCGGACGGCCCGTCCGCCGACGTCCAGCGCGCCGCGAACGCGCTGGGCCGCTTCGGACGGCCGGACGAGGTCGCGGCGGGCATCGCGTTCCTCGCAAGTCCCGCCGCGTCCTTCGTCACCGGCACCGTCCTGACCGTGGACGGCGGCTACCTCGCCTGAACCGCTGAGGCGGCTCAGGGGTGGCGGACGCAGAGGTAGGCGTCCAGGGCGGCGGCGCCCTTGAGCATGGCGCGGCCCCGGGCGGACAGGCGGTCCTGCCAGTCGCGCAGGGTCGCCTCCAGCGGGCCGATGCCTCCGGCGGAGCGGACCTGGGCGATCAGCGGGGCGATCTGCTCCAGCAGGTAGCCGCCCCGCCTGAGCTGGTGCGCCAGCCGGACGTCCCGTACGTCGGCCGCGCCGTAGACCCGGTAGCCCGTCTGCGGGTCGCGATGCGGTCGGACGAGGCCGGCGTTCTCCCATTTGCGCAAGGTCGCGGGGCGGATGCCGAGCCTCCTGGCCAGGGGGCCGATGAACGTGTCGCCGCGCTCCTGCGGCACCGGCGCCAGATCGCGAAGCGCGGCCTCGACGGCCTGGAGGGTGCGGCGGTCGTCGAGGAGCTGGCCGTGGCTCTCGTCGATGAGCCGCAGCGCGTCCTCGGTGGCGCCCCGGTCGACCGCCTGCATGATCGCCGTGGCCGCCTGGTGCCCGTGCCCGGCCACGAGGGCGAGGAAGGCGCGCAGGGCTTCCGCGTGGAGCGGCGTGTAGGTGCGGTACCCGTGGACGGTGCGTTCGGCCGCGGGCAGGATGCCGGCGTCCTCGTAGTTCCTGACCGCTTGGGTGGACAGACCGTGCTCGCGCGCCAGGTCCACCGGCCTCATAGATGCACCACTGATTGAAGGCCCATCACCGTTTCCCCCGCATTTCCACGGCAAAGTTTACACCGAGTGTTCAACGATACCGTCGAAGGCATGGACATCAAGGGCACGGCCCGGCCATGCGATGGCGCGGGCATCTCGGCGTTCCTGCACTCCCTCCCCGTCAGCCCCCTGGTGCTCGGCCTGGGTGAGGCCAGGCACTTCGTCGAAGAGCTGGGCGAACTGCGCAACGACATCTTCCGGCACCTGGTCGAGCACGAGGGCTACCGGTCGTTCGCCATCGAGAGCGACTGCCTCAAAGCCCTCCTGGTGGACGAGCACATCGCGACGGGCGCGGGCACGCTCGACGACGTCATGGAGCACGGCTTCAGCCACGGCTTCGGCGCCGTCCCGGCCAACCGCGACCTCGTCCGCTGGATGCGCGCGTACAACGAGGAGCATGACGACAAGGTCCGCTTCTTCGGGGTCGACGGCCCGCTGGAGTACTGGGCGGAGAGCCCGCGCCAAGCACTCACCGGCCTCTACGACCTCCTCGGCGGCCCGCTCCTCCAAGCCGTGGTGGCCGGGGAGACCCTCGACGCGCTGCTGGGCCCGGACGCCCGGTGGTCGAACGAGGCCACGGCCATGGATCCGTCCCAGTCGATCGGGCAATCCGCCGACGCACGGCGGCTGCGGCTGATCGCCGACGACCTGGTGGCGCTGTTCGACACGCAGGCGCCGCAGCTGAGCGCGGAAGCCCGCGATCGGGCGGCGCTGTACGGACGCACCGCCGTCGGCCTGCTCCGCTACCACTATTGGCTGGCCGACACGTCCCCGGCACGGTGGACCCGCCTGTCGGCCCTGCGGGACGCGATGATGGCCGCCAACCTGCGCGCCATCGCCGAGCACGGCCCGGCCCTGGTCTTCGCCTCCAACCTCCACCTGCAGCGCAACAAGACCTACATGTCGTTCGGCGACCACCAACTGGAATGGTGGAGCGCAGGAGCGATCGCCGCAACGCACCTGGGCGACCGCTACACCTACCTGGCCTCAGCTCTAGGCACGGCCGGCGACGACGACCCGCCCCCGGACACCATCGAGGGCGTCCTCTCCACGCTCCCGTGGGACCACTCGATCATCGACGCCCGCCGCCTGGCCGAGACCGTCCCGGAGCCCGCCCCGCGCACGTCCCACGACTTCGCCTACTTCCCTCTGGACCCGCCCCACCTGGACACGATCGACGGCATCGTCTTCCTGAAACGGGCCGTCAGGATGAAGAAGCTGGGCTGAACGGGCGCGGGACCTACGCTCAGGCGAGGAACCCTCCGTCGACCGGCAGCACGACCCCGCTGAGGTGGCTCGCCCGGTCGCTCAGCAGGAACGCCGTGGTGGCTCCGACCTCCGTTCCCGTCCCCGCCTTGCGCAACGGGGTGGCGGCTATCCGTGCCTCCACCCCGCCGGGAATCGCCTGCCGCAGATGGTCGAGCATCGCGCTCTCGGTCGGGCCGGGGGCCAGCACGTTCACCCGGATGCCGAGCGGCCCGAAGTCGTGGGCCGCGGTGCGGGTCAGGCCGATGACCGCGTGCTTGGTGGCCTGGTAGGCGCCCGACCCGGAGCTGCCGCGCAGGCCGCCGATGCTGCTCATGTTGACGATCGAGCCGGAGCCCTGCTCCGCCATGACACGCACCTCTTCGCGGATGCACAGCCACGTGCCCTTCACGTTCACGGCCATGATCCGGTCGAAGTCCTCTTCCGTGACCGCGTCGAGGCGCCCGCTCCCGGGCATCGCGGCGTTGTTGAACGCCCCGTCGAGCCGGCCGAACCGGGCGACGGTGGCGTCGACGAAGGCGGCGACGTCCGCCGCGAGCGAGACGTCGCCGGTCGTGTACGCGACCTCGTGTCCCGCCGAGGTGAGCTCCTCGGTGAGCTCGGCGAGCGGCGCCTTGCTGCGTGCGACGAGCATGACGGCGGCGCCGTCCGCGGCGAGGACGCGCGCGGTGGCGGCCCCGATCCCCGTACTCGCCCCGACGACGAGGACGGCCTTGCCGGCGAGCGGCGGTTGGATCTTCGCTGATGGCATGGGTCGGAGTGCCCTTTCCTGGTCTCGTTCCACTTAGGTGGCTCTACCGTCGTCGATGCCTCGGAGCGCGAGCATCTCGCGGGCATCGGCGGGCGTGGCGATCTGTCCGCCCTGGTCCTCGATGACGGCCCGGATCTTCCTGACCTGCTGGGCGTTGCTCTCCGCGAGGCGTCCCCGGCCTATCCACAGGCTGTCTTCGAGGCCCACCCGTACGTGGCCGCCGAGCCGTGCGCTGTGGGCCGCGAACTCCATCTGGTCGCGGCCGGCGGCGAACGCGGAGAAGGAGTAGTCGTCGCCGAAGAGCCGGTCGGCGATCCGCACCATGTGATCGAGGTTGTCGTGATCGGCGCCGATGCCGCCGAGGATGCCGAAGACGCCCTGGATCAGCAGCGGCGGCCTGGCCAGGCCCTTGTCGAGGAAGTACGCGAGCGAGTACAGGTGCCCGATGTCGTAGCACTCGTACTCGAACCGGGTGCCGGCCTCGCCCAGCGTCCGCAGGGTGTGCTCGATCGTCTCGAAGGTGTTGATGAACGGATGGGAGTAGGTATTGAGCACGTAGGGCTTCTCCCAGTCGTGCTTCCACTCGGTCACCTTGTCGGCGATCCCCGCGAACACGAAGTTCATCGAGCCCATGTTCAGCGACGCCAGCTCGGGCCGGAACCGCACGGCGGCGGCCAGCCGCTGCTCCATCGTCATCGCCGTCGAGCCGCCGGTGGTGATGTTGAGGACGGCGTCGCTGTGCGCGGTGATGCCCCCGATGATCCGCTCGAAGACCTCGACCTCGAACGTGGGGCGCCCGTCCGGGTGCCGGGCGTGCAGGTGCACGATGGCCGATCCGGCCTCGATCGCCCCGAGCGCGGCCTCGGCCACCTGCCCGGCCGACAGCGGGAGGTGGGGGCTCTGGGACGGCACGTTGACCGAGCCCGTCACCGCGGTGGTGATGATGACCTTCTCGGCGGCCCGCATCATCGGCGTGCGTCGCGTCCCGGCCGCGGCATCGGGTAGTCGCCGGCGTTGAGCACCCAGCCGGGTTTCGCGGAGAAGTCGGCGCGCGGCGGGCTGAAGATGTCGATCAGCTGGTTCCCGCCGGGATCGGCGGCCGCGGAGGTGTGCACGGCGGGCGGCGGGATGATCGCGACGGACGGGCTGCCGAGCCGGACGTGCTCGTCCTCGCGCCACCCGGTGCTGTCGGGCAGCCACGGGGTGCGGATGTGGTGGACGTACTCGCCCCGCACCGCGAGGGAGAGCTGCTCGAAGTCGTCGTGCGTGTGCGGGGAGAGCTTGCGGGGGTCGCGCGGGCTCCCGGCCTCGGGCAGGAAGTTGACCATGAACGAGCGGGTGCGGAAGATGCGGCCGAACCGGGCCGGGTCGTCCGGCACGCCGGCCAGCGGGTAGAACCGCACCGCCGGCCCGCCGGGAGGTTCGGGCCAGCGGCGCAGCAGCGTGACGCGCGGGTGGTCCCGCGCGTAGGCGTCGGCGTTGGCGGCCCGGTCCCGCCAGGCGGGCTCGGCGGCCTCGACCAGCCGGACGAGCGGGCCGTCGCCGTCCACGCCGATCCGCGAGGTGCCGGGCGGGACCACGACGAGCCCGGGCTCGCCGATCCGGGTGGCGCCGTGCTCGGTGATCACCGAGATGGCGGGCGAGTCCGCGGTGACCAGGACGGCCAGTTCGCCGTCGAGCGTCCCGTTGTCCAGGTCGTCGCCCGCACGCGCGCTGGTGTGCACGAGCACGACGTTCTGACCGCGGACGATCGCGGTGCGCCCGGCCGGCGTCGCGGCGTCCGGCGGCGCGAGGCGGTGGAAGTCGAAGTACTGCGGTGCCGCGATCGCGGCGCCGTCGTCCGGTCGCGGTGCCGCCGTCCCGAGCGCGGAGCGGGGGTCGTCCTTCTCGTACACGGTGTGGAGTCCTTTCCGTCAGGCGTCGAGGGCGAGCAGATGGGCCGGGTTGTCGCAGACCATGCGGCGCAGGTCCTTCGCCGGCAGTCCGAGGTCGAGCAGCGCACCGGCTACCCGCAGCCACGCGTCCACCGGTTTCGGATTGGCCGCCTGCCCGAAGTCCGAGGCCAGCACCGTATGCTCGGGGCCGAGCGTGTCGATCCAGGTCAGCAGTTGTTTCGGGTCCCAGCCCATGTTCCCCTCGGGGTCGTACATGCCGATCTCGTGCTCGACGAAAGCGCCGAGCCCGACGAGTTCGCGGCACAGGCCGGGGTCGGCGCCGATCACGAAGTCGGGGTGGCTGACGACCATCCGGGTCATGCCGCGGTCCCGCGCTGCCTCGAACAGCGTGCGGATGGAGGCGGGGTGCATGTGACCGCCGTTGACGACGGCCTCCCGCTCCTTGATCTCGTCCAGGATCTCGATCACCTGGGGCTTCAGCGCGCCGCTCTCGTCGACGATGTCGATGCGGTCCAGGGTCAGCGGCACGGTGGTGGTCGGGAACGCCCCGTCCTCGGGGTGGCACTCGATGTGCCGGCCCGAGGAGATGGTCGGAAACCAGACGACCTTGCCGCCCATGCGCAGGCACATCCGCACGGCGTGCACGTTGAGCCCGCCGACGGTGCTGTTCAGCGCGATGCCCCCGTAGACGGAGGCGGCGACCCCGGCCAGGCGCCCCTTCATGGCGAGGACGTCCATCTGGGTGTTGTGGTGGTGGGACTTCGCGACCATGGCGCGCATGCCGATCCGGGCGCCGTCCCGCGCGGCCTCGACGTGGTCGAAGCGGCGGGGGAACGGGCTGGGACCGGAGTGGACGTGCATGTCGACCAGTCCGTCCAGGACGGAGGCGATGGCGGGACGCTGACTCATCTGGCCACCTTCGTTCGCATGTTGAAGTTGCTGTTCAATATATGAAAGCAAACTTCCTGTTTCAAGCCCTTGTGTTGTTCAGATCACATGTTTACGGTGCTATATGTTCACTTGGTGAACTCACGGTTCAGAGTTTGACGCAGTCATGAACCGCGGACGGCCGGCAGCCCACATCGGAGGACGCGATGTCCACACCGTCCCACGCAGGAGCGCCGCACACGGCGGCATCGGACGGCGCCCAACCGGCGCACGGTCCGGACATGGTCAAGGTGCGCGCCGCCGTGCGCGGCGGGGCGCTCGCCTACTTCGTCGACCAGTTCGACATCTACCTGCCGATCGTGGTGCTGGCACCCGCGACGATCTACTTCCAGTCGGCGTCCCTGAGCGCGAGCACGACGGCCATGCTGTCGTCGCTGGTGTTCGCCTCGACGCTCGTCGGCCGCCCGCTCGGCGCGCTGGTCTTCGGGCACTTCGCCGACACGGTCGGCCGCAAGCGCACGACGCTGGTCGCCGTCGGCGGCTTCGGCGTCACCACCGCGGTGATCGCCTGCCTGCCGGGTCACGAGACGATCGGGGCGTGGTCGATCGGCCTGCTGATCGCGCTCCGGTTCGTCGACGGCATCTTCCTCGGCGGCGAGTACACCACCGCGGTACCGCTGGCGATGGAGTGGAGCCCGCGGCACAAGCGCGGGCTCTACGCCTCGCTCATCACCTCGACCTCCCCCTGGGCGTACGCCGTGATCGCCGCGATCACGCTGCTGATGCTGCAACTGCTGCCGTCCGCCGGACTGCACAGCGACTACGTGCAGTGGGGCTGGCGGGTGCCGTTCGTGATCGGCGCGCTGCTGGCGGCCGTGCTGTTCCTCTACTACCTCAAGCAGGTGCACGAGCCGCCCAAGGAGCGCAGTGGTGAGCGCCACAAGCTGCCGTTCGTACGGCTGGTGGTGCGGTACCCGAAGGCGCTGGCGCAGGTGTTCGTGCTGATGACCGGCACGTGGCTGGCGACCAACATGGAGGCCGCGGTGACCCCCGCGCAGCTCAAGGACCACCTCCTGCTGTCGAGCAAGGAGGTCACGGTGACGATGCTCGTGATCAACGCGTCGGCCGCGCTGGCCTACCCGTTCCTCGGCGTGCTGTCCCAGCGCATCGGGCGGCGGCGGTTCTACATCGGCTACGGCCTGTCGGTCCTGGTGGTCGGCGCCGGCTCCTACTCCCTGCTGATGGCCTCGGGCGGTGGATTCGGCGCGGCGCTGGGCTGGGGCGTCCTGATCGGCGTCTTCACCGTCGGCACGTTCGGCCCGATCGCCGCGTACCTGACCGAGCGGTTCCCGGCGAACATCCGGTCCACCGGGTACGGCGTCGGCTACAGTCTCGCGCTCATCGCACCCGCGTTCTACCAGTTCTACCTGCGGCAGTTCGACGGCGTCATGCCCGCGCACCTCGCCCCGGCCGTCCTGATCGTGCTCGCCGGCGCGCTGATCAGCCTCGGCGGCTTCCTCGGACCGGAGACCAAGGACGTCGACATGGCCGACGACAGCACGATCCCGGCCCTGTCCTGACCCGCGGCGCTACACCGCCCGCCGGCCGGGGTCGCCGGGACGGTAGTGGCCGCCGAGCTCGCGGGTGAGCTCGCGCGCGGTGTCGATGACGACGCGCAGCTCGGGGGCGTCGTCCGACATCGACAGGGTGTTGTCCGGGCCGATGATGGCGATGGTGGCGCAGATGCCGTACTCGTCGAAGACGGGCGCCGCCACCGCGACGATGCCGGGGGTGCTCATCGCGGCGCAGTGGCCGACGTCGCGGACCCGTTCGACGTCGGCGCGGATCTCCTCGCGCACCGAGCCCGGCAGGTTCGCCAGCAGCCGTTCCATGGACAGCTGGTCGCCGTGGTAGGCCAGGAAGACCTTGCTCTGCGCCGCGTCCAGCGGCAGGTGGCTGCCGACCCGCACGGATACGATGACGGCGGTGGAGGCGTTCTCCTCCACCCGGGAGACCACCGGGCCGGTGAGCCCCCACAGGCTGAGCACCGTACTGGTCCGCGTGGCGCGCGCAAGGGACTGCATATGGCGCGGAGCGAGGTTGACGACGCGGCGGCGGCCGATGGCGAAGGCACCGAGTTGCAGCAGCAGGCCGCCGGGCACGTAGCCGCCGTCGCCGGGGCTGCGTTCGAGCAGCCCGGCCGCGACGAGGGACGTGCAGTAGCGGTACGCCGTGGTGCGGTTGAGGCCGAGCCGCTCGGCGACCTCGCCGGCGGTCAGCTCCGGCGTGGCCGGATCGTACAGCGACAGGATCTGGCTGACCCGGCTCACCGCCTGGATGTCGGCCTGGTCCGCACGGTCCGCGCGGGCGGCGTCCGGCGGCCGCTTCGATCTGGTCACGGAGGCCTCCGCCGGAGGGTGGTCGAGAACCTGACAGCCATGCTCACGATAGGAACAGGGCTGTCAGGCTATCTCAGAAGCCGGACACCCGTGCGGCGGCCAGGGGCCGCCGACGGCGTCACTTCTTGCGGCCCCGCTTGGGCTTGGACGCCGGCTTGGGGGCGACCGGGGCCTTGGCGGCGCCCTGGTTCTTGACGGCCTCGATCGCGGCCTTCGCGGCGGCCGGGTCGAGGTACTCACCGCCTCGCTTGAGCGGGGCGAAGTCGTCGTCGAGTTCGTAGACGAGGGGGATGCCCGTCGGGATGTTGAGGCCGACGATCTGCTCGTCGGAGATGTCGTCCAGGTGCTTGACGAGGCCGCGCAGGGAGTTGCCGTGCGCGGCGACCAGGACGGTCTGGCCGGCGGCCAGGTCGGGGACGATCGCGTCGTACCAGTAGGGCAGGAAGCGGTCGACGACGTCGGCCAGGCACTCCGAGCGCGGGATCAGTTCCGACGGGAGCTCGGCGTAGCGGAGGTCGTTGACCTGCGAGAGGGGGTCGTCGTCCTTGATGGGCGGCGGCGGGGTGTCGTAGGAGCGGCGCCACGTCATGAACTGCTCTTCGCCGTATTCCTCGCGGGTCTGGGCCTTGTTCTTGCCCTGGAGGGCGCCGTAATGGCGCTCGTTGAGCCGCCAGGAGCGCTTGACCGGGATCCAGAGGAGGTCGGCCACGTCCAAGGCGATGTTGGCGGTGCGGATGGCCCGCTTCAGCAGCGAGGTGTGCACCACGTCCGGGGTGATGTCGGCGTCGAGCAGCAGGTCGCCGCCCTTGGTCGCCTCGCCCTCGCCCTTCGCGGACAGGTCGACGTCCACCCAGCCGGTGAACAGCCCTTCCGCGTTCCAGACGCTTTCGCCATGCCGCAGCAATACCAGGGTCGCCATGGCACCAGAGCCTATCGGCCCCGGACGGGTCACTCGCGGTTGGCCGGGTCCGCGAAGGAGGCGAAGGCCTGGAGGTTGGCGAGGCTCTCGCCGCGCTTGACGCGCCAGTCCCATTCGCGCTGGATGGACGACTTGAACCCGCGCTCCAGGGCCTTGTCGAAGTTCTCGTCGGAGTAGGTGAGGACGCAGCCGAGGAGGCGGTCGATCTCGTCCGGGGAGACGGACTCGAGCGGGACCTTGCCGACGAGGTGGACGTCGCCGACGTCGTCCAGGGCGAACGCCACCCCGTACATGCGGCCGTTCTTCTCCAGGAGGAACCGGTAGAAGTCGGCGTGGTTCTCGTCGGGGCGGCGGCAGAAGAACGCCTCGACGTGCAGGGAGTGGTCGCCGACGATCAGCCAGGTCATGGTGGCGAGCTTGTGCTGCCCGGGGAGTTTGACGAAGAACGCGTTCTCGCGCGGCTCGTCGAACTCCAGCTCGGCGGCCTTCAGCGTCTCCCTGATGGTCTCGGCAAGGCTCACGCGGTGACCTCCGCAGCGGTCGGCATGGACGTCGGCATGGACACCGCACCGGTGTACACGGCACCGGTATACACGTCGAGGAGCCGGTCGACGGTGGCGTCCCAGCCGAAGGCGTCCGCGTGTCGGACGGCGCCGCGGGCGAGGCGGGCGTGCAGGGCGGGTTCCGCTTGCAGGCGGCGCAGGACGGCGGCGTAGTCGGCGGGGTCGTGGCCGGAGACCAGGATGCCCGAGTCGCCGTCCGCGACGGCGGTGCAGAGGCCGCCGACGCGGGACGCGACGACAGGCGTCCCGCAGGCTTGGGACTCGACGGCGACCAGGCCGAACGACTCGCTGTGGGACGGGACGACCGTGACGTCCGCGGCCCGGTACCAGTCGGCCAGCTCGTCCTGCGGTGCGGGCGGCTCGAAGCGCATGACGTCGGAGATGCCCAGCTGGGCGGCGAGGAGCTGCAGGCCCTCGGGGCGGCACAGGCCGGAGCCGCTGGGGCCGCCGACGACGGCGACGACGAGCTTGGAGCGCAGCGCCGGGTCGTCCGCGAGCATGCGGGCGACGGCGCGCAGCAGGACGTCGGGGGCCTTGAGCGGCTGGATGCGGCCGACGAACAGCAGCACGTAGGCGTCGCGGGGCAGGCCGAGGCGGCTGCGGGCGGGGCCCGTCCGGTGCGGGACGAGACCGGGCTCGGGGCGGAATCGCGACAGGTCGACGCCGGGGCTGACGGCCGTGACCCGCGCCGGGTCGGCGTCGTAGAGGCCGGCGAGTTCGCGGGCCTCCTTGCCGGTGTTGGCGACGAGCCGGTCGGCCGACGCCACGACCTGCTCCTCGCCGAGGACGCGTTCGGCGGGCTCCGGCTTGTCGTCGTCGGCGAGGGCCGCGTTCTTCACCTTCGCCATCGTGTGCATCGAGTGGACGAGCGGGACGCCCCACCGCTGCTTCACCGCCCAGCCGGCCTGCCCGGACAGCCAGTAGTGCGTGTGCAGGAGGTCGTAGTGGCCGGGGTCGTGGGCGGCCTCGGCGCGAAGCACGCCGGACGTGAAACCGCAGAGGTGCCGGGAGAGCTCGGCCTTGTCGAGTTCCTCGAACGGCCCCGCGACGACGTTGCGGACGAGGACACCGGGGGCGAGCTCGACGACGGGGGGCAGGGCCCGGGAGGTGGCGCGGGTGAAGATGTCCACCTCGACGCCCCTGGCGGCGAGCCGCTTCGCGACCTCGACGATGTAGACGTTCATGCCGCCCGCGTCGCCGGTACCCGGTTGATCAAGAGGGGAAGTATGAACACTGATCGTCGCAACCCGGTTGATACGACGCGACACCGGACACCACCTCCGGTAGTGCAACCTATCGACCGCGTTAGGTGTTCCCCCGGCTAGGGGGACAATCGTGACGTCCCGCCACAGTGACCGACCTCACCGGCCCCGCCCCCGTCTGGGATGGTGGACGCATGCGTAAGACCGCGATAGTGACCGGAGCAAGCAGCGGGATCGGGGCGGCCACGGCGAAGCGCCTGGCCGCGGAGGGGTTCAACGTCGTGCTCGCGGCGCGGCGCCTCGACCGCCTCGACGCCCTCGCCAAGGAGATCGCCGACGAGGTGCCGGGCGCCGGCAAGGTGGCGCCGGTCGCGCTGGACGTGACGTCGCAGGAGTCGGTGGACGCGCTCGCCGCGGCGGTCGACGGCTGCCACGTGCTGGTCAACAACGCGGGCGGCGCGCTCGGCCTGGACAGCGTCGCGACCGCGGACCTCGCCGACTGGCGGTCGATGTACGAGACGAACGTGCTGGGCCTCGTCCGGGTCACCAAGGCGGTCCTGCCGAAGCTGATCGAGAGCGGGGCCGGGCACGTCGTCAACATCACCTCCCTCGCCGCGCACGTCCCGTACGAGGGCGGCGGCGGGTACAACGCGGCCAAGCACGCCGCCTTCGCGGTCAACGACGTGATGCGGCTCGAACTGGTCGCCGAGCCGGTGCGGATCACGGAGGTCGCGCCGGGGCTGGTGAAGACGGAGGAGTTCTCGCTGGTCCGGTTCCGCGGGGACGAGGAGAAGGCCGCCAAGCCGTACCAGGGCGTCCCCGAGCCGCTGGTCGCCGAGGACGTCGCCGACTGCGTCGCCTGGGCCGTCACCCGTCCGCCGCACGTCAACATCGACCGGATCGACGTCCAGCCGCGCGTCCAGGCCGCCCCCTACAAGCTTCACCGGGAGTAGGGCGCGACCGCGCTCCAGGGCAGTGTCACCTCACCGAGCCGCCAGCGGTTTCGTCCACCGTATGGAGGACGTGCCAGGACGGGATGGGTCCGCGCCAACAGGGACACGGCCTCGACCCAGCGCGCGCGGGGGCCGAACGCCGAATGCGGGGCGGCCGTAGCCCAGCACCGGTCGAATGCGGTCAGCACCTCGTGGATGGGTTCGCCCTGCACGTTCCGGTGGATCAGCGTCTTCGGGAGACGTTCGGCCAGAACCGACGGACGTTCGAGGGTGCGCACATGGGCGGCGAAGGTAATCGTCTGCGGACCGTCCTTGGTGAGGGTGACCCAGACGGCGCGACGTCCGATCTCGTCGCACGTCCCCTCTACTAGGACGCCCGCAGGGGCCAGGCGCTCGCGCAGGTCGTCCCAGGCGTCCCAGGCGGCGGGCTCGTCGTACTGGCGCAGGACGTTCAGCGCCCTCACCAGGACGGGCGGACGCGGCACCGGCAGCTCGAACCCGCCGCGCCGGAACGTCAGCCCTTCGTGCGGGCCGGTCGCGTCCAGGAGGGCGAGGCCGGCGGCGACCCGCGCGGGCTCGATCTCGATGCCGGCGACCTCCAGGCGCGGCGAGACCGCGCGGAGCCGCGAATACAGCTCGAACGTGGTGACCGGGGACGCGCCGTAGCCGAGATCGACGGCCAGCGGGCGGGCGTCCGACCGCAGCGCGCCGGCCTGGGTGGCGGCGATCCAGCGGTCGATCCGGCGCAGCCGGTTGGGGGCGGTGGTGCCGCGGGTCGCCTCCCCCCGCGGCTTGGGTGCTGGGGGCACGGGGCAATTGTTCCTTGTCGCCCGCTATGCCTCGTACGCCCAGCGAACCCGCGGCGAACCCCACCGAATAGGATTCGGTAAGCCATCGGTTACCGTGCTGCCGACGCCGACACCCGAGGAGTGCCGATGCTCGACCTGGCGACCCTGCACGAGGCCATCGCCGCCGCGATCCCCGACCGCGAGTGCCTGGTCTGGCGCGACCGCCGGATGACCTGGCGCGAAATCACCGACCGGACGCGGCGGCTGGCGAACGTCCTGCACGCGCACGGCCTCGGCCTGCGCGGCGCCGGCGAGCACGGCACGGCGTCCGCGCCCTGGGAGTCGCCGCACGACCACCTCGCGCTCTACCTGCACAACGGGCCCGAGTACCTGGAGGGCCTCGTCGGCGCGCACAAGGCCCGGGTCGCGCCGTTCAACGTCAACTACCGGTACGTGGACGACGAGCTGGCCCAGCTGTTCGGCGACGCCCGCCCGGCCGCCGTCCTCTACCACGCACGGTTCGCCGACGTCATCGGGCGCGTGGCCGAGCGCCTCGGCACCCGCCCGCTCCTCCTCCAGGTGGCGGACGATTCGGGCGCCGCGCTCCTGCCGGGCGCGCTCGACTACGAGGACGCGCTCGCCAAGGCGTCCACCGACCCGCTCCCCGACCGCCCGGACGCCCACGACCTGCACATCCTCTACACGGGCGGCACGACGGGGATGCCGAAGGGCACGCTGTGGCGGATCGGCGACCTGATGCTGGGGCCGCTCGGCATGCGGCGCCGCGACGGCGGCCCGGTCACCGACCTCGGCGAAGCCGTCGAGCGGGCCGTGGCGAGCGACGTCCGGGTGCTGGTCGGCCCGCCGCTCATGCACGGCGGCGGCACGTGGTCGGCGCTCGGCGGCTGGTGCGGCGGCGCCTGCGTCGTGTTCCCCGACCGGACGGACGGCCTCGACGCCGCCGACCTGATGGCCACGGCCGAGCGCGAGCGCGTCACCCGGATGCCGATGGTCGGGGACGCGTTCGCCCGCCCGATCGTCCAGGCGCTGGAGGCGCGACCCCACGACCTGGCCTCCCTCCGGACGATCATCAACTCCGCCGCCGGCATCAGCCCCGGCGTCAAGGAACGCCTCCTGGAACTCCTCCCCCACACCCGGCTCGTGGACGTCCTGGGCTCGTCCGAGACGGGGTTCCAGGTCACCCGCAGCGGCGCGGCCGCGCGGACGTTCGCGATGGCGGCGGGCACGGCGGTGCTCAGCGCCGACCGGTCCCGGCGGCTCGCGCCCGGCGAGGACGAGCTGGGCTGGCTGGCCAAGGGCGGCTCGATCCCGCTCGCCTACCTCGGCGACCCGGCGAAGACCGCGTCGACGTTCCTCACCGTGGACGGCGAGCGCCTCGTCGTGGCGGGCGACCGGGCGCGGCTCCTCGCCGACGGCACCGTCGAGGTGCACGGGCGCGAGGCCACCACGATCAACACCGGCGGCGAGAAGGTGTTCGCGGAGGAGGTCGAGACCGTCCTGCGCGGCCTGCCCGGCGTCACGGACGCGCTGGTCGTCGGCCGTCCGAGCGAGCGCTGGGGCACCGAGATCGTCGCGGTGGTCAGCCCGGCGGGCGCCCCGTCCGACGACGACCTGCGCGCCGGCTGCGCCGCGCACCTCGCCCGCTACAAGATCCCCAAGGCGTTCGTCCGGACCGGCCACGGCCTGCGGCTGCCCAACGGCAAGGCCGACTACGCGGCCGCCCGCGCGCTCCTCGACTGAACGAAATTCCGTTCGGCCCTGTACCGGCGCCCCCGCGGCGCGAGATCCTGGCGGGATGCCGGATTTGCACAGCCTGCTCGCCGACCTGGCCGCCGAGGGCGACTCCGCCGACGCCCTGGTCGCCCCGCTGCCCGCCGGCCGCTGGGCGGACCCGACGCCCGCCGAGGGCTGGACGATCGCGCACCAGATCGCCCACCTCGCCTGGACCGACGGCCAGGCGGTCAGCGCGGCCACCGACCCGGCCGCGTTCGCGATCATGGTCGAGGAGGCCGCCGCGAATTCGGGCGGCTACGTCGAGGCCGGCGCGCAGGCCGGCACCGCGGAGGACCCCGCCCACCTCCTGGACCGCTGGCGCGACGGGCGCCGCCGCATGGTGGACGCCCTCACCGGCGTCGAGCCCGGCACGCGCCTCCCCTGGTTCGGCCCGCCGATGGGCGTCGCGTCCATGGCGACCGCGCGCCTGATGGAGACCTGGGCCCACGGCGAGGACATCGCCGACGCCCTCGGTGTCCGGCGCGAGCCGACCCACCGCCTCCGGCATGTCGCGCACATCGGCGTCCGCACCCGCGACTTCGCGTTCCGCAACCGCGGCCTGGAACCGCCCGCCGAGGAGTTCCGCGTCGCCCTGCGGGCCCCGGACGGAGACGAATGGACGTGGGGCCCGCCGGACGCCCGCCAGTCGGTGACCGGCCCCGCCCTCGACTTCTGCCATGCCGTCACCCAGCGCCGCCACCGCGCCGACCTGGCCCTCACCGCCACCGGTCCCGACGCCGGCCGGTGGCTGGACGTCGCGCAGGCGTTCGCCGGTCCGCCCGGCCCCGGCCGCGCCCCGTCGCACGCGTGAGAGTTTCACCACTACCGGGCCCGGTCGCGTTCGCCGCGGCCCGATCTTGGACATGTCTCAGGCATGACAGTTCTCATCGCTTATGACGGTTCTGACGACGCCCAGGCGGCGGTGGAGTACGTGGCGGCGCACCTGCGGGCCGAGCCGACCGTGATCATGACGGTGTGGGAGCCGCTCCTGCTGCAGATGTCCTGGGCCCCGCTCGCCGCGGCCGCGCCGGTCGCCGCGGAGCCGCAGCCCGGCGACCAGTGGGAAGAGGAGAAGCAGGCCGAGCGGCTCGCGCAGCAGGGCGCCGACCTGGCCGGCAAGGGCGGGCTGACGGACGTGAGCACCCGCGCCGAACGCGGCGGCGGGCCCGTGTGGGCCGCCATCGTGGACGTCGCGGACGAGCTGGACGCGTCCCTGATCGTGACCGGTTCGCGCGGACTTGCGGGCGCCCGTTCGGTCATCCTGGGCAGCGTCTCGACCCGCGTGCTGCACCACGCCAAGCGGCCCGTCCTCGTGGTACCGCCGAAGCAGGAGGAGAAGGACGGCTAGGGCATGCCGACGGCGCGTTCGAAGGCGCTGTAGGCGTCCGCGGTGAACAGGACGAAGCGGGCGTCGGTCACTTTGGTCGGGGTGGAGCGGACGGTGCCCACGGCGATGCGGGCGGCGTCGTCCATGGGCCAGCCGTAGATGCCGGCGGACACGGCGGGGAAGGCGATCGAGTCGACGCCCAGCTCGTCCGCCACGCGGAGGGCCTCGCGGTAGCAGGAGACGAGCTGGTGGGAGCGGTCATCGGACGAGGAGTACACCGGCCCGACGGTATGGATCACCCATTCGGCGGGCAGCCGGCCGGCCGTCGTCGCCACCGCCTGCCCGGTCGGCAGGCCGCCGCCGTACTGGGACGCGCGCAGCCGGCGGCAGTCGTCCAGGACCTCGGGGCCGCCCTTGCGGTGGATCGCGCCGTCCACGCCGCCCCCTCCCAGCAGCGAGGAGTTGGCGGCGTTCACGACCGCGCCGACCTTCTGCTCGGTGATGTCCCCCCGGACAAGAGTGATCTTCATCTGCGCCGTTCCTCCACGGTGGCCGAACCCCATCAGAAGAGAAGAATTCTCCCCCGCGGTGGATGCGAAACGCGTTTGGGCGCTTCCCGGCGGTACGCTCATGGCGGACGGGCCACCCGGGGGCGGCGGGGCCCGGCCGACTTCGTCCGGCCGGACGCAGGGGGGTGTCCATGCGGAACGCCGGGCGTGACCACTGCACACAGACACCACAGCAGACGATGCACAATGGCGTGACAGTCGCGGAGGTACCCCCTTGAAGATTCTCCTCGCCGGAGCGACCGGAGTCGTCGGCCGCCGGCTGATCCCGCTGCTCGTCCAGGCGGGCCACGAGGTCGCAGGGACGACACGCCGACCCGAACGCGCCGGTATGCTGCGCGGCCTCGGCGCCGCGCCGGTGGTCGTGGATGTGTTCGACGCCGCCGCGGTGCGGAGCGCCGTGGCCGCCGAACGCCCCGACGCCGTGATCCATCAGCTCACCGATCTCAGCGACGAGGACTTCGAGGCCAACTCGCAGCTGCGGATCGAGGGCACCCGGAACCTGGTCGAGGCCGCCAAGGCCGCGGGCGTCGAGACGATGATCGCGCAGAGCATCGCCTGGCTGTACGTCCCGGGCGACGCCGCGGCCACCGAGGCCGACCCGCTCGACGCGCACCTGCCCCCGTACGCGGGCATCGCGGCGCTGGAGAACGCGGTCGCCGAGATGCCGCGCGGCGTCGTCCTGCGCTACGGGGCGCTGTACGGGCCCGGCACGTGGTACGCGCCGGACGGCGCGATCGCCGAGCGGGTGCGCGCGGGCAGCCTGCGCCTCGCACCGGCCTGGACGTCGTTCGTGCACGCCGACGACGCGGCGTCGGCCGCGCTCGCGGCGCTCGACTGGCCCGCCGGGGCGGTCAACGTCGTCGACGACGATCCGGCCACCACGGCCGACTGGCTGCCCGTCTACGGCGCGGCGCTCGGCGCGCCCACGCCGGGCAACGCCGGGAAGCACGCGGCCGCGACGGGCCGCGCGGTCTCCAACGCGAAGGCGCTGAGCCTGGGCTGGAAGCCGCAGGTCGCGTCCTGGCGCACCGGCTTCGCGCAGATGGACGCGCCCGCCCGCACCGACTGACCCTGACCGGCCGGTCTCGACCGCCCGGCCCGGCCCGGCGGCCGGTCAGCCGAACTGGAACGAGCGCTTCGCCAGCCCGAGCCAGTAGCCGTCGATGACCGACCGCCGCCGCGACGGGTCGTCGGCGTCGGCGCCGAGCGCCATGAACAGCGGCGCGAAGTGCTCCGTCCGCGGGTGCGCGACGCGCGCGGCGGGGGCCTTCGCGCGGAAGTCGAGCAGGGCGTCGATGTCGCCGCCCCGCACGGCCCGGTCCGTCCACTCGTCGAACTCCGCCGACCAGGCGGGCGGCGCGGCGTCCGGGTCCGGCCGCATCTCCCGCAGGTTGTGCGTGGTGAAACCGCTCCCGACGATCAGGACGTCCTTGTCGCGCAGCGGCGCGAGGCTCCGCCCGACCTCGAAGAGCCGCTCCGGTTCCAGGGTGGGCATCGACATCTGCAGCACGGGGACGTCGGCGTCCGGATACATCTCCACGAGCGGGACGTACGCGCCGTGGTCCAGCCCCCGCTCCTCGTCCTGGTGCACGTCCGGGATGAGTTTGCGCACGTCAGCAGCCAGCTCCGGAGCACCGGGCGCGTCATATCGGACGGTGTAGTACCGCTGCGGGAAGCCCCAGAAGTCGTAGATGAGCGGCACCCGGCGGGTCGCGCCGATGCTGAGCGGCGCCTCCTCCCAGTGCGCGGACACCATCAGGATCGCCTCCGGCTTCGGCAGCTCGGCCGACCAGCGGGCCAGCTCGGCGGTCCAGCGGGCGTCGTCGGCCAGCGGCGGCGCGCCGTGGCTGAGGTAGAGGACGGGCATCCGGGTCGTCATGTCGCCTCCCTTACTTGAGGATTCAACCATATCCCATTTCATTGAATCTTCAAATCTTGAGGGTTCAACGTTTGGGTACACTGGCGGTATGACGGAGACGACGGGGGCGGCCGACCTGGAAGCACGGTGGCTCGACGACGACGAGCAGGAGACCTGGCGCGCCTTCCTGTGGACGTCACGCCTGCTCGGCGAGGCCCTCGACCGCCAGCTGCAGCGCGACTCGGGCATGCCGCACACCTACTACATGATCTTGGCGATGCTGTCGGAGGCGCCCGGCCGCGCGCTGACGATGACCGAGCTGGCCGAGATCGTCCACTCGTCCCCGAGCCGCCTGTCGCACGCCGTCAACCGGCTGGAGGAGGCGGGCTGGGTGGCGCGGTGCAAGCACGACTCCGACCGCCGCACCACGATCGCCCGGCTGACCGACGAGGGCTTCGCCGTCCTCGCCGACGCCGCCCCCGGCCACGTCGCCGAGGTCAGGCGCCACCTCTTCGACCCGCTCACCCGCGAGCAGGTGCTGCGGTTCCGCGAAACCCTCCAAGCACTCCTGAGCTCCCTCGACCCCGACCACGAGGCGCCCTGCGCGCGCGGCGAAGGCTAGGCCGCGAACTCGACGATGTGCGACCTCGCCCCGGGGTGGGCGGCGGCGAGCAGGCGCATGGCCTCCTCTTCGAGCGCGGCGCGGGCCGCTTGCGGGACCGGGTCGAACGGGTCGATGCGCAGCGCCGCCTCACCGCGCTTCTTCTCGATCTTCCACATGCCGTGGACGAAGCCGTCCACGAGGAACGTCGCCCGGATGATGCCGTTGACGGTGAAGACGCGCTTGCGGTGCTCCTCGGTGATGATCCGGGACCGGTCGGCGTGGGACAGCAGCAGGTTGTCGAAGTCCGGGACGAAGCGGACGGGCGCCGGCGTCTCGGGATCGGGGCGCGGCGCTTCCGGCAGGTCGTAGAGGGTGCGCCCCTTCTCGTCCTGGAACGTGACGAGCTTCGGCAGGAGCCGCTCGGCGACCTCGCCGAGCCGCGTCAGGCCCGACCACTGCTGGACGTCCTGGACGCTCGCCGGCCCGAACGCACCCAGGTAGCGCAGCACCAGGTCGTCCACGGAAGGGTCGGGGGCGACCGGCCCGAGCCATTTCTCCAGGGTCGTGTGCCGGGCCATCCCGGACGCGCCCCAGATCCCTCGGGGCGGCACCTGGACGAGCGGCAGGCTGAGGCGGACGGCCCAGCCGAGCAACGCCGCGTCGAGGTCGGGCCATCGTTCGGTCAGCAGCGTCCGGAGTTCCTTGTCGGAGCGGGGCTCGTCCTCCAGCCGGGCGCGGGCCCAGGCGACGACGGCCGCAAGGTCGATGCCGTCGAGTTCGGCGGCCCGGCTCTTCAGGTAGTTGTCGAGGAGCGGCTGGGTGAGCGGCCGCAGCGCGCGGGCGTCGCGGGCGCTGACCAGGTGGAGCGTGCCGCGCATCAGCACGATCCGGACCGCCCGGCGCTCGGTCAGCAGCGGCGCGGCCTCGTCGAAGGCGTAGCCGGCGAGCCGGCTCCACAGCCCGATGTGCGGCGGGCCCGGGGCCTGCGCCTGCATGCCGACGAGATGCTCGATCGCGTCCAGCGCGGACATGGCGTGCCGCTCCAGCAGCATCTGCCGGGCCAGCAGGGCCCGGTTCAGCGCCCTCCGGCTCAGCTCGGTTCCAGGCACCGGTTCAGTCTCCATAACGGGTGACCAGCTCCTGCCAGGTGGGAGGCGGGCCGGGGAGTTCCTGCTTGTCGGTCAGGTTCAGGGAGTCGAGCATCAGGGCGAGGTAGCGGTGCTGGAGCCGGTTCATCCGCTCGTCTTCGCCGATCCGGATGCCGTGCAGGTATTCGAGCATGACCGAGATGTCGCCGACCTCGATCTCTGGACGCAGCGCGCCCGCCTCCTTGGTGCGCTGGAGCAGCCGCGTCGTCGCGAGGTGGATCTCCCGGCCCTTGCGGCTCATGTCCTCGGTGACCTCGAAGGTGCCCGCGAGCCGCATGGTGAGGGACCCGGCGCCGATGTCCAGGCAGCGGCGCATGAACGCGGCGAACGCCTCCCACGGGTCGCCGCCGTCGTCGAGTGCGCGCTCCACCTCGGCGAGGTAGCGGTCCATGCCGTCGTCGGCGAGCTTCTGGAGCAGGTCCTCTTTGCTCTTGTAGCGGCGGTAGAGGGCACTGATGCCGACGCCGGCGTGCTCGGCCACCGCGGAGATCGGCGCGCCCGGGTCGGCGGTGAACACCGCCCGGGCCGCCTCCCGGATCAGCTCGTCGTTGCGTGCCGCCTGCGCCTTGCGCCCGCTCATGGGCGCCCGTGCCGTCGTCTCCATGCCCCCATAGTAAGGGAACGAAGAATTCCGTTCTACGTTCACGGGGCGATTCCGGCGGCGACGGTGCGCATCGCCGCGACGAGATCGGGTCCAGAAGGCGCCGTCTGCGGGTCGATCAGCCACTGCGCCGCCATGCCCGCGAGCATCGTCTGATAGTACGCGCCGACCCGCTCGGCGTGCCGGTCTCCGACCGCCTCGGCGCCGGTGCCGAACAGCTCCGCCAGCCCGAGCCGGGCCTGCCGGTTGGCCTCGGCGAACGACGCGCGCAGGTCGGGCGTCCGCTCGATGTGCGCGATGACCTCGAACTGGAGCGCCCACAGCGGGCGCGTGCCGGCGAACGACCCGACGATCCGGTCCCAGATCGCCTCCAGCCGCTCGGCGGCGGGCGCGGCCGGGTCGGTCTCGGCGGCGAGGACGGCGGCGATCCCGTCCCCCCACTCCGTGATCGCGTCGCGGAGCGCCTCCTGCAGCAGCACCTCCTTCGAGCCGAAGTGGTAGCCGATCGCGGCGAGGCTGACACCCGACTCCGCCGCTATGTCGCGCGCCGTCGTGCGCGTGTAGCCCTTGGCGAGCAGGCAGCGCTTGGCACCGGCCAGGAGATCTTCGCGATTGCCCATGGCCCCACCGTAGCGAAGTTCTCGCACGATCGTCTAACACGCATGTCTTGCACAACTGTCTAAGACCGTTGTACCGTCTGCGGCATGAACACGAGCCGCAAGGTCCTGATCTCCGGCGCCGGCATCGCGGGCGTCACCCTCGCCTACTGGCTGACCCGGCACGGCTTCTCCGTGACCGTCGTGGAGCGGGCGGCCGGCATCCGCGACGGCGGCTACAAGGTGGACGTCCGCGGTGCCGCGCTGACGGTCGCCGAGCGCATGGACCTGCTGGAGGAGATCCGCGCCCTGCGCACCGACGTGCGGAGCGGGACGGTCGTGGACGCGTCCGGCCGGCGGGTCGCGAGCATGGACGGCGACACCTTCGGCGGGCGCGTGCACGGCGACGCGGAGATCCTGCGCGGCGACCTGCACCGGCTCCTGTTCGCGCGGACGGAGAACGAGGCCGAGTACCTGTTCGGCGACTCGGTCACCGCGCTCCGCGAGACGTCCGGCGGGGTCGAGGCCGCCTTCGAAAGCGGCGCGACGCGCACATTCGACCTGGTCGTCGGCGCCGACGGGCTCCACTCGGTGACGCGCGAGCTGGTCTTCGGGCCCGAGCGGGAGTTCGTCCGCGACCTCGGGCACCGCATCTCGATCTTCAGCGTGCCGAACCACCTCGAACTGGACCGCGAGGAGGTCACCTACGTCGGTCCCGGCCGCACCGCGCTCGCCTACAGCACCGCACGCGGCGACGCCAAGGCGATGTTCCTCTTCCGTTCCGAGGAGGACGTCCCGCGTGACCGGGCGGGGCGGCTGCAGGCACTGACCGCCGCCTATGAGGGCGAAGGCTGGGAGGTCCCCCGCTTCCTGGAGGCCGCCGGCGAGGCCGCCGACCTCTACTTCGACTCGGTCAGCCAGGTCCACATGGACCGCTGGTCCCGGGGCCGGGTCGTGCTGCTCGGCGACGCGGCGTGCTGCGCGTCCCCCGCGTCCGGCCAGGGGACGAGCCTGGCGCTGGTCGGCGCCTACGTCCTCGCCGGGGAGCTGGCGGCGGCCGGCGGCGACCACCGGGCCGCGTTCGACGCCTACGAGCGGGAGATGCGGCCGTTCGCCGAGCGGAACCAGAAGCTCGGCCCGTCCAACATCAAGCGCATGGTGCTGCGGACCCGCGGCCAGGTCCGCGTCTCGATGGCGATGCTCGGCCTGATGGCGCGGATGCCGGGCCGGGAGCGGATGATGGCGAAGATCATCGCCCCGATCCACGCGGCGGCCAACGCGATCACCCTGAAGAACTACTGACCCACCGGTCCGAACAGGCGCAGGCGGTGCGCGAGCGCCGCCGCCTCCGTCCGGGACGACGCGTCCAGCTTCGCCAGGATGTTGGACACGTGGACGCCGGCCGTCCGGGTGGAGATGAACAGCGTCTCACCGATCTGGCGGTTGCTGCGTCCGTCCGCCACCAGGCGCAGGACCTCGGTCTCGCGCGGCGTCAGGCCCAGCCGGTCGCCGGGTTCGGTGTCCCGCGGTTCCGGTTCGTGCAGCGGAAGGCGGGCCCGGACGGCGAGCAGCTCGACCTCCTTGAGCAGCGGTTTCGCCCCGAGCCTGGACGCGATGCCGGCCGCCTCGCGGCACCGCACCGGATCAAGGGACGCCTCGGCCGCATGCCGCAGCGCGTAGGCCAGCGCGTGGGGACGGTCCAGCTCGCGCCAGGCCGATACCGCGTCGTCCCAGGGCGCGTCGCCCGCTTCGGCGAGAAAGGTCTTCCGCTGGGCGGACTGGACGGGGCCGATCACCGGCAGCCGTCCGGCCAGGTCACGCAGCCCGGCCAGGCGCACGGCGGCGGCCTGCGCCTCCCCCGGGTCGCCGAGTGCGCGTGCGGCGCGCTCGGCCGCCAGCCGTGCGCCGGTCAGCAACACGGGCCATGCGTGGCGCGGGATGCCGGCCAAGCCCGGCTCGGCGAGGACGCCGGCGAGAATCTCGTCCGCGCCGGGGAGGTCGTCCTGCGCGAGAGCCACCTGGCAGCGCAGATCGTGGAGCGGGAGGCGGAACATGCGGCCCCACCTCGACGGGCTCATGATCGCGTGCGCTTCCCCCGCCGCGTCGGCCGCGCCCGTGACGTCTCCCTCCGCGAGGGCGATCAAGCCCAGCCTGGTGTGGGCGAGGGCGCGGAACAGCGGCGGCGGGTCCAGGGCGAGGGCATCTCGCAGCAGGGCGGCGGCCTCCGCCCAGTGCCCGAGGGCGAACAGCGGTTCGGCGACCTTCGTCGCGAGGCCCGCACCCTGGTCGCGGGCGAGACCGGCGCGCCGCGCGACCTCCAGGCCGCGTCGGCCGCATTCGGCGGATTGCTCGTCCAGGCCGAGGCCGTGGAGCGCTTCCGTTTCGGCCATCGCGGCGATGACCGGCAGGACGGCCTCTCCACCGGGAACGGCCTCCCGCGCCCCCGCGAATGCCGCTCGCGCCGCGTCCGGATCGCCGTCGAGCCCGCGGATGGAACCGAGCGTGAGCATCGCCGACGCCCGAACGCGGGCATCGGGTCCGGTCGCGCGTGCTTCGGCCGCCTTTTCTGCCGCCTCCGCCGTGTGCCCCAGCAGGAGCAGCCGGTTGGCGAGCGTGGCGAGGAGCCGTCCGCGAGCGGGTGCTCCGTCCGGGAGCAGCTCGATTCCGGCCCGGAGGTCGGCGATGCCGTCGTCGCCGAGGCGATGCCGCAGCATGCTGCGCAGTTCGAGGAGGGCGGCCGCCCGTTCCGGTACGGGGCCGAGTGCCAGCGCCTCGGTCGCCAGTTCGGCGCCGCGCGCGGCCTCGCCCGCCGGGAGGCACGCTTCGGCGGCATTGTGCAGGACGTCCACACGGTCGGTACCGAGCATGCGTTCGGGCTCCCCGATCCCGTCCCACTGGCGGAGCAGGCGGGTCAGGATGCGCAGCCGCTCCGGATGGGCGTGGACGGAGCGCGCCGCCAGCGCCGCACGCCACAGCGCCTCGAACGCCCGCTCCCGCTCGCCCGCCCGGCACCAGTGCGCCGCCTCCTCGGCCGCGGCCCGCCCGTCCGGAACGAGCCCGGGGTCGTCGTGCAGCGCGGCCCCCGACCGGGCATGCAGGCGGGCCCTCGCGCCCGGCAGCACGTCCTCGTAGATCGCCCGGCGGAGCAGCGCATGCCGGAACGCGTAGCCTCGCTCACCGGTGGGCAGCAGCCCGCGGTCCACGGCCGGACGCAGCGCCGCCTCAAGCGCCGTATCGTCCAGGCCGCTCAGCGCGGCCAGGAGGCCATGCGCCGCCTCGCCACCCCACGCCGACGCGACGGCGGCGGCGTGCAGAACCTCCCGGGAGTCGTCCGGCAAGGCGCGGAAACCGGTCAGGAGCAGGTCGCGCAGCCGGACGGGCGTTCCCCCGCGCGTGCCCGCGTCCGCGAGGGCCTCCGCGAACAGCGGGTTTCCTTCGCTGTGCCGGTGGATCTCCGCGACCTCGTCCGGCTCCGGGTCCCGGCCGAGCCGTCCGGCGACCAGGGCGCCGACGTCCGCGCGGCTCAGCGGGACGGGGTCCAGGGTCTCGACGCGCGGGGAACGCGCCAGGCCCGCGAGCACCGGACGCAGCGGATGCCGCTCGTCCAGGTCGGTCGACCGGTAAGTGCCCAGCACCAGCACGCCCGGCCTGGACAGGTTGTGGACGAGGAAGACAAGCAGCTCACGGCTCGAAGGGTCGGCCCACTGCAGGTCCTCCAGGACGAGCACCAACGGCCCGGTGGGCGCTTCCAGCAGCGTGAGGACGTCCCCGAACAACCGGGCCCGCCCGTAGATCGGGTCTGAGACGCCGTCAGGGGGACCGAGAACCGGCAGCCAGTGCGCCAGGCCGTGCCGTCCACGCCCGGGGAGGAGCCCGGCCGCGTGCTCGGCGCCCAGCTCGCGCACGAGGGCGCGCATCGCGGCGATGAACGGCGCGTACGCGAGGCCGCCGGCGCCCACCTCCAGGCAGTCGCCCCGCACCACCCGCGTCCCGGACGGGAGCCGCGCCGCGAACTCCGCGACCAGCCGGCTCTTCCCGATCCCGGCCTCGCCGCCGATCAGGACCGTGACCGGCCCCGCGCCGCGCGCCCGCGCATGCGCCTCCGACAGCCTGCCCATCTCGGCCGTACGCGCGACGAACACCGGCCCCTCCTGAACATCGGCCTCCGGAATCTGAAGAACCCGGCCCGCCGATCTAGGTATTCCTCTCCATGCGGACGCGGACCGCACGGCGCGAGCGTGGATCCCATGATCTCCGAAGCGCGGAGCAGGCTCGTCCTGCCCGTCATCCTCTCCGCCACGTTCATGGCGTCGTTCGACTACATGGTGGTCAACGTGGCGACCCCGTCCTTCGAGCGCGACCTGCACGCCGGCCCGATCGCCCTGGAACTGGTCATCGCCGGTTACGCCTTCACCTACGCGGGCGGAATGGTGACCGGCGGGCGGCTCGGCGACCTGTTCGGGCACCGCCGCCTGTTCGTCCACGGCATGGCCGCGTTCACGGTGGCGTCGCTGCTGTGCGGGCTGGCGCGGTCGCCGTCCCAGCTCGTCGCCGCCCGGCTGCTCCAGGGGCTGACGGGCGCGGCGATGGTCCCGCAGGTGCTCGCGCTGATCACCGCGTCCCTGCCGGCCTCGGCGCGGACCCGCGCGATGGCCTGGTACGGGGTGGTGCTGGGCGGCGGCGGGGTCGCCGGGCAGGTCCTCGGCGGGCTGCTGCTCCAGGCGGACGTCCTCGGCCTCGGCTGGCGGACGATCTTCCTCGTCAACGTGCCGGTGGGCGCCGCGGCCATCGGCTGCGCGCTCCGCGTCCTGCCCGCCGGGCGCTCGGACCGGCGTCCCCGCCTCGACCCCGTCGGCGCCATCGGCGTCTCCGGCGGTCTCGCGCTCGTCCTCGTCCCGCTCGCCATGGGACGCGCGCAGGGCTGGCCGGCGTGGACGTGGCTCTCGCTCGCCGCGTCCGTCCCCGTCCTGGCCGGGACGCTCGGCTGGGAGCGGCGCCTCACCCGCGCGGGCCGCGACCCGCTGCTCGACCTCGCCCTGTTCCGCGCCCGCTCGTTCAACCTCGGCCTCGCGATCAACATCACGTTCCTGGCCTCGTTCGGGAGCATCAACCTGGTGCTGACCCTGCTCCTCCAGGGCGGCCTCGGGCTGACGCCGTCCCAGGCGGGCCTGGCGTTCGGGCCGATGGCGCTGCTGACGATGGTCGCCTCGCTCTTCGGACGCCGCCTCGTCGAACGGTTCGGGCCGAGGGTCCTCGTCTGCGGGAGCGTCGTCAACGCGGTCGCGGTGCTGTCATTCGCCGTCGAACTGGACGTCCTCGGCGGCGGCGTCACGGCGTGGTGGCTGCTCGTCCCGCTCGGGCTGCTCGGTGCGGGCGGCGGGCTGACGCTGCCGTCCGTGATCGGCGCCGTCCTGTCCGGGATCAGGCCGGCCCAGGCGGGCGCGGCGTCCGGCGTGCTGACGACCGCGCAGCAGTTCTCGGGAGCGGCCGGTGTCGCGGTCCTGGGCGCGGTGTTCTTCGCCTCGCTCGGCGCCCACCCGGACCGGGACGCCTTCGCCGCCGCGGCCGAAACCGCGGTCTGGTCCGACGTCGCGCTGGTCACGGCGACCGTCCTGCTCACACTGCTGTTCCTGCGTCCGGCCGCCGCCGAAGCGGCGCGGCCGGAGCCCGTCCTAGACCGGCGCGTGTGAGGCGCAGGCGGCGGTGAACGCGGCGATGACGGGATGCGGGCGGGTGCCGTCGCCGGCCAGTTCGGGCTGGAAGAGCGTGGCGAAGTAGAACGGGTGGCCGGGGAGTTCCGCGATGCGCACCTGCCCTTCGTCGTCGTGGCCGGTGAACCGCAGGCCGTTCCGCCGGAGGACGTCGACGTACGCCGGGTTCGGGCCGAACGCGCAGTTGAAGCGCTCGATGCTGCGCCTCGTCCCCATGATCTGCTCGGCGAGCGAGCCCGCGGTCACGTTCACCTCCGCCTCGTGCCCGGCGAGCGAGCAGGCCAGCGGCGTGATCACCGCGTCGTCCGCGCCGGTCTCGTTCTCGGCGTGCTCGGCCCGCTCCAGGCCGCAGACATCGCGGGCGAATTCGAGCACCATGTGCTGGAAGCCGCCACAGGTGCCGAGAACGGGGATATCGCCTTTCCTGGCGGAACGGATCGCGGCCACGGCGCCGTCCTCGCTCCGGTAGGGGCTGCCGGGCAGCAGCCACACCCCGTCGAAGCCGGTGAGGCCGTCCCCCACCTCCTCCGTCGAGACCCAGTACGCCTCGACGAGCAGGCCGTCCCGCTCCCGGACGGCCTCCAGGAGGCGCGGTATCCGAACGTGCGACTGGACGCTGGGGGAACGCTCCCCCACGAGCGCGATGCGTGCGGTGAAGGTCATGGCAACGATCCTGGCCCGCCACGACACTTAAGCGCCAACGATGAATTCCGATGCACGCATAAGCAACACTTATCTCGTGGATCCCCACCTGCTGCGCACCTTCGTCACCGTCGTCCGGACGGGGTCGTTCTCCGCCGCCGCCCGCGAACTCGGCTACACGCAGGCCGCCGTCTCGCAGCAGATCGCGTCGCTGGAGAACGACCTCAAGGTCACCCTCCTGCATCGCCGCCCGGTCGGCGCGACGGAGGCAGGGGCACGGCTGCTCGACCATGCGTCGCCGATCCTGCTGCGACTCCAGGCGGCGCGGTCCGAGATCGCCCGGCTGGCCGCGACGCCACGTCTCCGGCTGCGCGCCGGCGCGTCCCCGCTCGCGGCCGTCCACATCGCGGACCCGCTGGCCGAGGCGCGCCGCGCACATCCCCGGCTGGACGCCACCGTCCGCGTCCTGCCGCGCGCCGGCATCGCCGCAGCCGTCGCGACCGGCGAGCTGGACATCGGGCTCGTCGACGGCGCCGCCGCGCCCAGCGACCCGCTGCGGCTCGACGTCCCGGTCACGGCGGTCGCGATCGGCGAGCGCCCGCTCGTCGTGCCGCTCCCGTTCACGCACCCGCTCGCGTCCCGCTCCGGTCTCGACCTCCACGATCTCGCGGACGCGCTCTGGGTCGACGTCCCGGACGTGGTCGTCCCCATGGCGTCCCTCCGGCGGGCCACGGGCAGGCGCGACGGGTTCCGCACGCCCCTCACCTGCGAGGGCGGCGACCCCGGCCTCCTCGCCGCCCTGCTGGCCGCCGGGCACGGCCTGGCCGTCGTCCCCGCCGGCGTGGCCCTGCACCCGGGCCTGGTCGAGGTCCCCGTCCGCGAGCCCCGGATCGTCCACCGAACCGAACTCCTCCACCTCCGCACCCCCGGCCCCGCGACCGCGACGTTCATAGACGCACTCCCCTGACC
>NZ_SMKY01000440.1 GCF_004349235.1 Actinomadura darangshiensis
GATGAGGTGGCCGTACTTCCCAGCAACATCAGAAACAGGCGCCGGTCCATGGCCCCAGCTTGCGTGAGGGCGCGCAGCGCCCGCAAGGTGCCGTGGGTGTCCCAAGGCACGATCAGCCCGGTGTCGGCGGGCACCGCCTGCGAATCGTCGGCCGGCCAGCCGAGCTCGGAGGGGGTGATCTCGCGGTGCAGAACCTCCGACAGGAGCGCCGCTGTGAGGCAGGGCCATGGCGGCCGTGGAGGACGAGGCCGATCGCCGGTCACCCACTTGTAAGGGGTCTTGGGGTGGATCCGCTCGGGACGGCCCTGCCGTTCGGCGAAGGCGTTGAGACGGCGTGCCAGCCGCTCGGGGCTCCACCCCAGCACGCTGAGCTGCGCGGCCAGCCGGGCATCGTTCCCGCTGGCCGCGGTGGTACTGAAGCTGGGATCGGCCATCAGGTCCTCCCCGCACAAGTCGGCAGCGTGCATCCCCGGGTGCTCGCACGGTAACCCCCGCCGGACCACCCCGGCCACGGGATTGCACCAGCGCGCACCAACGGCACCCATTCACACTTTCGGCACCATCCCCACCGGCGCGTATGCCGCCGCCTAATGGGACCAGACAGCACCCGATGGTCGGGGCCGGTCGCCCCAACGGGAGGTACGGTGCAGCGCACGTTGTCGGGATCAGCCGGGGAGCGTGGTTCGTGCGCGCTGTGCCTGGGGGCAGATCCGTCTCGATCCACGCCGCTGGATGGACTGCTGCCGCCTGGCAGGTCCCGGTTCATCGCAGCCGGTGAGAATCTTGTTGCGGTGCCGACGTACGGCTGTTTCGTCCCCGGCTACCTGCTTGTGGTGCCGCGGCCCCATGCGCTGTCCTTCGGCCAGTTGCCGGCAGGCGTCCTGGAGGAATCCCAAGCTCTGATCGAGGGTCTGGCCGCCCGGTTGCAGGCGGTCTACGACCTGCCCGTCTTGGCCTTCGAGTACGGCCTGGCCGCCACCGGGATACGACGGATCGAGCACGCCCACTGGCACCTGCTGCCATCGACCGCAGACCTGACCGGATGGCTGGATGAGCAACTGGACGGCGAGGAGATCGGCGCTCTGGCTGATCTGCCCGCCGACCGTTCCTACATTGCAGTCCGTACCCAGCAGGCGGCAGTGCGGGTCTATGACGTGGGCCGGGATGCCGATCAGGTGCGGCAGTCGCATCGGCGGATCCGGCTGCGCCGCGCCGTGGCCGCCCTCGACCCCCGCGTCCACGACGGCGCCTGGGACTGGTCCGAGCACCGCTGCGCCAAGCTCATCGCCGCAACCGTCACCGACCTGCAAGCCCCACCGTACGCCGGGAGGCCGGTGCCATGAATGGCAAGTTGTCCCAGTCACGTTCGGTCACGGGACGCCCGTCGACGTCCCGCGGCGCGGTGCTGCAAAGCGGCTTCGACGACCTGTACACCGCGGTGTACGCGGTCCTGGACGACGCCAAGAGCAGGCACGACCTGGTGAAGCTGTACAAGGGCAGCCATACCTCGCCTGATCCGCATCCGGTCGTGACCGATGTCGGGAGCTTCTTCTACCGCGAGCGGCAGGGCCTGTTCGGTTACGCCTGCCACCAGGCAGGCAACCACCACTCGCCGACTCTGGCCGACCTGGACGTCTTCGACGCCGCCTACCAGCCCCGCATCAGCGTCCGAGCCGTGTACGAGCTGCTTTACCCACAGCTGGCCCGTCCCGGCGAATCGGCCGTCGAGGTCCTGCGCTATGTCGCGGGGCGCCGGCACCGGCTCGGGGCCTACCGAGGCGGATCGTCAGGGTTCGATGAGGAGGCTCGCGCGTTCGCCGCCGCCCACTTCACCAGCGTCGGCGTCCCGTGCGGCCCAGACCGGGTGGCGGTGTTCTGCGGCGGCGCCAAGGGCGCGTTCATGGCGTTCTGCGCCGCGATCATGTGCCGCCGCCGGCACGACGACTTGCACCACCTGGGCGGGTTGCTGCTGACCCCGGCCGGCTATTACCAGAGCCTGCGGCTCATCCCGCCGGTGTTCGGCGGCACCATCCACGTCACCCCCGAGCTCACCGGTACCGCAGTGAGCGAGTGGCTAGCCGCCACCGCCGACCATCCGCGCCGGTGCGTTTACGTCCCGTTGGTCAACAACGCCGACGGCGCCGTCCTGACCCGCGAACGCGCCCACGACATCGCCGGGGTGATGCTGGAACACAACGCCATCCACCCAGGCCGTCCCGTCTACGTCCTTGCCGACGACGTCTACGCCCTGTCCTGGCTCGACCCGCACCAGCCGGGCCTGCCCATCGGAGCGGTGACCGGCACCGACCTCGGCGAACCCGCACTCGGACCGATGAGCGACTGGACGCTGAGCGTGGCCACCCCCTCCAAAACCTTCGCGCTCCCAACCAGCCGCGTCGCCTTCGCCACCACCACCAGCCCCGCCCTCGCCGCAGCAGTCGCTCACTACCGCACCGTGCTGTCCCAAGGTCGCGTCCCTCAGGCCAGCGAACTGACCGCGGCCGCGGCCATCTGCCTCACACCAACCAGCTGGATCAACGACTGGAACGTCGAATACCGATCCGCGCTGCAGGCCGTGTCGCTCGCCCTCCACCAGATCAACACCCGCCTCGGCCACCAGGCGGTATGGGCCGACCCGATCGAAGGCGGCTGGTATCTGCCGCTGCGGGTCAGCCCCACCCTGCTCCCCAGCGCGGCCAGCAGCGTGGACGCATTCGCCGCCCTCCTGCACTACGGCGGCGCCGACCCCGACAGCGGCATCGCGCTGCTACCGGGCGAGCTATTCGGTCACCGCGACTACAACGGCGGGTTCCTGCTGCGCGGCACGCTGGCCGCCGGCGACCGCGAGTTGCACCGCTTCGTCTCCCGCCTCACCCAGGCCGCCACCCTCTACTCCGGACCCGCCGGCCCCGACATAACCGTCAGGGCTCTACGACAGGCCCGCACCGTCGCCGACCTCGACGCGATCCTGGCCAGCACGCGGTACTAACCCCGGCGAGCCGCCCCAGAAATGTCACCGGATCCCACTACCCTCAAACCACCACATGTAGTAGCTCGAACCCGACACTAATCCCACAAATTGTGGAATCGGTTACGGAGGCGGAAATGGCCCAGTCACCCAACCCGACCGCTCAGCGGCACCTGCAACAGCACATGCCCCGACGGCGGACCGGCGTGACCACGGCGGTGACCATCGGCGCAGAACGGTTCTACCTGACCGCCAACGCCCGCTCCGACGGCACCCTGGGTGAGGTGTTCATCTCCTGGGGCAAACAAGGCCAGACCCAGGCCGGGCTGATGGACATCTACGCCGTCGCCCTCTCGGTCGGCTTGCAGCACGGCGTCCCCTTGCTGGACCTGATCCGCCAGGGGCTGGACCTGTACTTCGTCCCCAACGGCCACACCGACGACCCCGACATCCCCCGCGTCCGCAGCGTCGTCGACTGGGTCGCCCGCCGCTTGGCCATCGACTGGCTGCCGTATGAGGTCCGCGTCGCCGAAGGCATCCTCACCGTCGACGAACGTGTCACCGCCGCTGGCGACTGGCTCGCCGCCGAGACCGCCAAGATCCCAACCGTGCAGACCCAGGTGCCGTCGGCCGACCCCGCCGCAGACCCCGACGAAGTCATGGTGGCCTTCCGCGCGGAACTGGCCAGCGGCATCGGCACTCCCGTCCAGCCTCGCCGCTGACTCGACCACCAGCGGGGCGCGGCCGTGACATCTGATCGGCAGGAACGAGCGGGGCGTCATTACCAACGGCTTGCGGCCCGGTTCGAGGAGAACTGGGCCTACAGCCCGGCATTCGTGGAGTGGATGACCTCCCAACTCGTGAAACGGCTCAATCCTTGCCCGGGCGAGTGGGCAGCGGATGTCGGCTGCGGCACCGGCCTGTACTCTCGCGGGCTGGCCGAGCGGACGCGCGGTGTGGCCTGCGTTGACCCGTGTGGGGCCATGCTCGCCCAACTGCCGACCGATCCGGCGTTGGTGCCGGTGCGGGCGTCGTTGGAGGATCTGGCCATGGGGAGCGTGTGGATGCCGCGCCCGGAGTTCGAGGTGGTCCTCGCCAAGGAGGTCCTGCACCACGCCGCTGGCACCGGTGTCGCGCTTCGGACGCTGGCCAGCCTGGTGGCACCCGGTGGCAGACTGCTGCTGGTGCTGCTCGCCCCGAAGTTGGACTACCCACTGTTCGCCGCAGCACTGGAGCGGTACGGCCGCCACCCGGCCGACACTGGAAGCATCGCCGCCCAGCTCGCCGCATGCGGCCTACACAGCGAAGTGAGCACCGCATCCTTCCCCCTGACCATCGGCAAGGACCGGTGGTTGGAGATGGTCGCAGACCGGTGGATGTCCCTGCTGTCGAAGTTCGACGACGTTCAGCTCGCGGCCGGTATCGCCGAGATCGACGCCACCTACAGCGGGCCGGTGCTGGAATTCGACGACTCCTTCGTGTTCGTCCTGGCCCGCCGCCTTCCCCATCCACGCCGACCAACTCCGGCTCGCCGCTGAGCAGGCCAACACGCTGTCCGCGGGGTGAACGAGCTTGATCGGAGAGGACTAATGGGTCTGCCTGCGCGATCCTCCACGCGGCTGGCAGACGGCTCGATAGGGTGGCCTGTGATGCAGGTGAGCCATCAAGTGGCCTGATGTTCACTTGAGTTGCCGGAGGGTTTGTTATGTCCTCGGTCGTTGAAGGCCCGCGCGCCGTGGTCTGGGATCTTGTCGCAGCAGTCACCCCATTCGACGAGCGGGAGGCTGCTGATCGTCGGTGGATGCTGGACTGGATCGAGTCAGACGCACCGCTGTTTCGGACCGAGAAGCCCGCCACTCCGCCGGAACATCTGGCTGTTTATGCCGCGCTGGTGGATGAGGATTCCCACTCGGTCATGCTCGTCGACCACGTAAAAGCAAAAGCGTGGCTGATGCCGGGTGGCCATGTGGACCCGGACGAGGATCCTCGTCAGACGATCGTGCGTGAACTCGATGAAGAACTGCGGATCGCCCCATCGTTCCACCCGCTGACCGGCAGCGCTCCGCTCTTTCTTACCGTGACCCAGACCCGGGGTGCTCACTCGCACACTGATGTCACGTTGTGGTTCGTCTTCCAAGCTGATCGACGTACCCCGATCACTCCTGATCCTGCGGAGTTCTCGGCGGTTCGGTGGTTTGAGTTGGATCGGGAGACCGGTTGGGCGGCCGAGCAGTTCGACCCTCAGATGGCGCGATTTGTCGCCAAGCTTTCTCAGACGCTTGACCGAGTCACCGCAGGTTCGTAGGTGCGCGGTCGGCGAAGACGTCGATCTCGGCTTCATTTGGAAGCGGGGCTCCGAACGGACGGCTGCACCACCGGCTACCCGCTGCACAAGCGAACCGCAGTAGTTCCTCCAGGTCATCCCCGCGCCGAAGCCGATGGATCAGCCCTGCCGAGAACGCAGCGCCGGCCCCCTGCGGCTGGCGCATGGGAACAGAAACGGCGTGCGCTGCGGTGAGCTTCCCCCCGTAGCACGGACACCCGATCTGAGTTGACCTTGATCAACTTGGGAAGGAAGTGTCTCGTGCCACCACCTCACCCGCCGGAGTTCCGGCGTCGCGCCGTCGAGCTGGCCCGTACCG
>NZ_SMKY01000441.1 GCF_004349235.1 Actinomadura darangshiensis
ATTCCAGGCGACCATTCCGGCGAATCCGGGGATCAGCGTCAACTGCACCGGCCGGTAGATGAGACGCGCCATCGCGACCGCCAGCCACAACATTCCCGCCCCCCTCAACTGCATGGACCCACTGCGCCGCTGTGAGCCCCCGCCAAACCGAACGCAACACGGAACCCGTCTCACAACACCGTTGCCACAAGTTCGGGCCGGTCACCAATGAACGGCATGCCCGACTTTCAAGGTGCCGTGCGCTGGCTCGGGCGTTCTTGAGGGTGTCCGTGAGGTTGCGGAAAGCGTCGTGATTCAGGAGGAGTTGACGACTGCGTCGACCTCCACGGTCGGCCAGTCGAACCAGGTCGGGAAGCCGAGGGAGTCGCCGCAACCCAGATCGACGACCCCCTCAAGCACCGGATGTGTCCAGCCACGTGGTGACTCACGTGGCCGACGGCATCATGAGAGGCATGACGTTGTCGACGGCGTTCACGAAAATGCTTGGGGTGCGGCATCCGATCGTGCTGGCGCCGATGGGAGGTTCGGCCGGTGGCGAGTTGGCGGCGGCCGTCTCGCGGGGCGGCGGGCTCGGGCTGCTGGGTTCCGCGAACGGGGATCCGGACTGGCTGGCCCGTGAGGTGCCCATCGTGGCTGAGGCCACCGAGAGCCCCTGGGGCGTCGGCCTCTGGAGTTGGGGTGTCGATGTCGGCACGGTCGAGCGCGTGCTTGAGTACGGCCCCGCGGCGGTGATGCTGTCGTTCGGGGATCCGAGCCCTTTCGCCGAGCGCATCCGCCGGGCGGGCGCGACCCTGATCATCCAGGTCACGACCGTGGAGGAGGCGAAGCAGGCGGTGGACGTCGGCGCGGACGTCATCGTCGCGCAGGGCACGGAAGGCGGCGGGCACGGCGCCCGGCACGGACGGGCCACCCTGCCGTTCGTCCCTCTCGTCGTGGACATGGCGGCACCGGTGCCGGTCCTTGCGGCCGGTGGGATCGCCGACGGTCGCGGCGTGGCCGCGGCCCTCGTGCTCGGCGCGGCCGGGGCGGTCATCGGCACCCGCTTCCAGGCCACGGCCGAAGCGCTGGTCGACCCGTCGATCGCCACCGCGATCGTCGAGGGACGCGGGCAGGACACCGAACGCAGCCGCGTCCTGGACATCGCCCGCGGCTCCCAGTGGCCCGCGCAATACACCGCCCGCACCCTCGGTCACCGCTATCTGGACGAGTGGCGGGGCCGGGAAGCGGAACTCGCCGCGGATCTCCAGGCACAACGCAACTACCAGGACGACGTGGCACGAGGCGCGGTTCCTCCGCTGCCCGTATGGGCCGGCGAGGCTGTCGACCTCATCACCGACCTACCACCCGCGTCCGACCTCGTGGCCACTCTGGTCGCGCAGGCCGAAGCGGCCCTGACCCGAGCGGCCTCACACTGAGCCGGAGGGGCGGTCGGCTCTCAGCACGACGTGGTCTGGGTGGCGCGGTAGTGGGACACGAAGATCGGCCCGCTGTCGAACTCGACGGCCGGGAACCGGCTCGCCAGGAAGTCGGCGTGCTCCCAGTGGGTCGAGGCGTCGGCGTAGCCGATCCCACCGGAGACGACCAGCGTGGTGAGCGGTTCGATGGTGGGCTCCGGCGACCGCTGCGCCTGCACCGTCAAGCCCGTCCCGGTGTGGATCGGACGGCCGCCCGGTGAGGCCGGCGTGACCTCGTAAATGGCTCGGCCGTGCCGACAACCCCGGAGTGGGCCATCACCGGTCTGGTCGAGCACGTGGGCCAGACCCAAAACTGGGTCGTGGAGATAATCGAGCGGGCGCATCACCGACCCCGCACAGCTGCCCATGGAGATGGCCGTACTCCCCGCCGGCCCCCGCGAGAGGCAGGCGTGGCTGGCGGGGTCCGCGCAGCGGGTTGCGAGCGCGTGCCCATGGCGTCCGGGGCACCGGGTAGACCCCGCAGTGGGATCCCCTGCGATGAGTTTTGCCGCGGTTCGCAGTCCATATCGACACCCGATCGACCGCATGCGAGGAGAGCATCATGACCGCCACCTACACGTTCGACGTCTTCTCCAGCCTGGACGGCTTCGGTGCCGCCGGCGGCGACTGGACCGGATACTGGGGCAAGCAGGGTCCGGAGCTCCTGGACCGCCGCCTCGCCCTGTACAGCGACGAGCAGCGGATGGTCTTCGGGGCCAACACGTACCGGGCCTTCGCGCAGATGCTGGCCGATAGCACCGAGGGCTCCGACGTGCGTGACCCATGGGTCACCCGGATGCGGAACCTGCCGACGACGGTGGTGTCGACCACGCTGCAAGGGACGCTCGGCTGGCCGGACGCGACCGTCGAGCGCGGCGACGCCGTCGATGTCGTCGCCCGGCTCAAGGAGGAGTCCAAGGTGCCGCTGCGCTCGCACGGCTCCCTGGCGATGAACCGGGCGCTGATGGCCGCGGGCCTGGTCGACCGCGTCCAGGTGACGCTCTTCCCCGTGATCACCGGCCGGACCGGGCTGGACCCCGTCTTCGAGGACGCGGCCGACTTCGACCTCGAACTGATCGAGCACCGGACGCTCGACGACCACATCCAAGAGCTCATCTTCCGCCCCACCCTGCACGGATGACAGAGCGACGATCGGAGGGAGGAGCACGATGGGCAAGGTGATGACCCACATGACGATGTCGCTGGACGGGTTCGTCGCGGATCCGGACGACCAGGTCGGGGAGCTGTTCGAGTGGTACGAGACGGGGGACGTGAGCGTGCCGAACCCGAATGAGACCGTCTCGTTCCAGGTCGACGACGCCAGCGCGCAGGTGCTGCGCGAGTTGACCGGCAACTGCGGTGCGCTCGTCGCGGGACGGCGGCTGTTCGACATCGCCGACGGCTGGGGCGACAAGCACCCGGCGGGCGCGCCCGTCGTCGTGGTCACCCATCGCGCACCCGAGGACGCCGCCGCAAGGTGGCCTACCACGACGTTCGTCGACGGAGCCGAGGCAGCGATCGTCAAGGCCAAGCAGATCGCCGGCGACCAGGACGTCACCATCGCGAGTGCGGCGGTCATCCAGCAGGCGCTCGACCTCGGTCTGGTGGACGAGGTGTGCGTCAGCCTCGTGCCGGTGCTGTTCGGCGAAGGGATCCCGTACTTCGCCAAACTGGGCCGGGGCCACCCACTCCTGGACGACCCGATCGTCGTCCAGGGGCGACGTGCCCTCCACTTGCGCTACCCCGTCCGGCGGTAAGCCTCGGCTCAGGCGGCGCGTATGCGGATCGGGGAGTGCTGCCCTTCTCCGGTCAGGCTGGCGCCTCAGCCATCACGACAAACAGCAGGGCCGTGGCCATGAACGGCCGGGAATCGGCCTCCTCGATCCATTGCCGCGCGTCGGTGTCGAGATCGCCGGCGGTGATGGCGCGGACCACGTTGTGCCGTAGCCCAAGGATTCGATCAGCCGTTTCGAAGTCACGAAACACCGGTGCTCCAGGCGTTACCGACCGCACGCTCAGTCCCGCTTCCGCGCACAGTCGAGCGAGGCTGCGGCCGTTGGTCGCATTACGGACGATCTCGGTGGTGATGAACCGGGTCAGCCCCGGGTCGGCAACGTGCTGCAGCACCCGGTCGGTGCCTGCTCGGTGGACGCTGCCGCCCTCCAACGGCAAGGCATGGACGTCGCCGTCGCGGACCTCGACGAGGGACCGTCCCGCCAGGCGGGCACGGGCCTTGGCCACCATCGCCGGGTCCCGGTCGATGCCAATGACCTTGCCGTTCGGGGCGACGGCGGCCGCCATCGGCGCGAGGTCTGTTCCCGGGGGCCACAGCCGATGTCGAGGACGGTCTGCCCCGGCTTGAGATCCAGCAGGTCCAGCACGTGCTGCTTGTAGGCGCGACCCGGTGTGCTGGCGGCTACCTGGTCGAGATAGGCCACCGGGTCGGGACGGGACAGATCGATCTCGCTCATGTCCCCAGCCGACCACACACGTGTGGAGATCTTGAGGAGGAGATGTGGAGACGCCTCCGGTGGCTCTGTCACGCTGGACCCGGCCAGCCGCGACCGGCCGCATGTGCGCCCGGTCCGCGCGGAGGACGCGCACCGTGACCTGGTGACCGCGCTCGACGGCCTATGGCGGGCCCGGGCGTCCGCCTGCGGACAGATCGGGAACACCGCCCCGTAATCGATCATGCGGCGCTAGGTTGGCGGCAAGGACGATCCGGAGGGCGCCGCCGTGACCGAGAACCCGCACATCGACACAACGGTCCCGCACTCGGCCCGGGTGTGGAACTTCCTGCTCGGCGGCAAGGACAACTACCCGGTCGACCAGCAGGCCGCCGAGCAGTTCCGCGCCATGTTCCCGCAGATCGTCGACATCGCGCTGGCCGACCGCGCCTTCCTCGGCAGGTCCGTCCGGTACCTGGCGGGCGAGGCCGGCATCCGCCAGTTCCTCGACATCGGCACCGGCCTGCCGACCATGGACAACACGCACGAGGTCGCGCAGCGGGCCGCCCCCGGCTCGCGCATCGTCTACGTCGACAACGACCCCCTGGTCCTCGCGCACGCGCGGGCCCTGCTCACGAGCAGCCCCGAGGGGGCGTGCGACTACATTCACGCGGATCTGCGCGAGCCGGGCGACATCCTGGAGAAGGCCGCGGCGACCCTCGACTTCACCCGGCCGGTCTCGATCATGCTGCTCGGGGTCCTGCACTTCGTCCACGACGACGGTGAGGCGCGGGACGTCCTGGCCCGCCTGCTCGACGCCGTCCCCTCCGGCAGCCACCTGGCCGTCACCCACGCGACCCTCGACTTCGACGCGGGCGCGACCGCGCAGGCCGAGGCGCAGGAGGACTGGAACGAGAAGTCGGCGAACCCGATGGTCCCGCGCACCCGCGACGCCATCACCCGCTTCTTCGACGGCCTGGAGCTCCTGGAGCCGGGAGTGGTCTCCATGACCCGCTGGCGCCCCGAGCACACCCCCTGGGGCGACCCCGCCGAGGTCCCCGGCTACGCCGCCGTAGCCCGCAAACTCTGAAGAGCCGACGGACGCCTACCGGTCGCGGCGGGCCTTCAAGGCGGTACGGACGGCGATGGTCAGCAGGACGGCGAGCAGGATGGTTCCGCCGCCGATCGGAAGGAGCAGCGCACTCCAGAAGTTGGAGGCGCGCTGCTCCGCCACGGTGTCGAAGCAGGTGAACGCCGGCCCTGACACGCAGTGCGGTTCGAAGCTCACGATGGCGTACACGCCGAAGGCGATGAGGCCGGCGCCCAGCGCCGCGCCGGCGCACCACGCCACCACCATGACGGTGATCCTCGAACCCTCGCCGCGGTGGACCAGCCAGGTGCCGGCGACGCAGACGATCATGATCGCCAGGAGGACGAGGGCCGGCAGTTCCCACGACCGCAGCGCGATGCCCGCCGGCACCACGAGCAGCGCCGCGAAGGCCGACACGTACAGGCCGAGGCCGAACCCGTCCGGGAGCCGACCGAGTCTCATCGCCGCCCTCCCGCCGTCGCCGCACCCTGACGTACCGTCACATGATCGCTGGCTGCCGCGGGGTTCGCCACCCGGGAATTCACCCGCGCGGGGGAGCGGGGTGGTGC
>NZ_SMKY01000442.1 GCF_004349235.1 Actinomadura darangshiensis
CTGGTGCCGGAGTCGCGGGGCGAGCAGGGCCTCGTCCTGGTCCGGTCCGCCGCCGAGAACCTGGCGATGGCCAGCCTCCCGCGGCGGCGCCGCCTCGGGGTCGTGCGGCGGGGCGCGGGGCGCCGAGCGGCGGGACGTTCTCGCCGCGGTCGCGGGCCTCCAGGTGCTGCCTGATCACGCGCAGCGGCAGGTAGTGGTCGCGCTGCGCGGTGAGGACGAGCCGGAGGCGCTCGACGTCGGCGCCGCAGAACTTGCGGTAGCCGGAGGGGCTGCGCTGCGGCTCGACGAGCCCCTCGGACTCCAGGAACCGGATCTTGGAGATGGTGATGTCGGGGAACTCGGGCCGCAGCAGCCCGAGGACGTCCCCGATCGTCATCAGGGACCGGGCCGGCTCCGCGTTCAACGCCCCTCCCATCGTCGCGCGATCCGTCAGCCGTGCGCCGGGTTGGTCAGGAACACCAGCCGGAACTTGCCGATCTGGACCTCGTCGCCGCCCGACAGCCCGGCCTGGTCGATCCGCTGCCGGTTGACGTAGGTGCCGTTGAGGCTGCCGACGTCCCGGACGGAGAACGTGCCGCCCTGGCGGACGAACTCGGCGTGCCGCCGGGAGACCGTCACGTCGTCGAGGAAGATGTGGCTCTCGGGGTGCCGTCCCGCGGAGGTGCGGTCCTCGTCGAGGAGGAAGCGGCTGCCGGCGTTCGGGCCGCGCTTGACGACCAGGAGCGCGGTGCCCGGGGGGAGCGCCTCCATCGCCATCTGCTCGGGGCCGACCGGCTCCTCGGCGCCGGCGTCGGTGTCGAGCGCCTCGAACCCGCCGATGGAGATGGTGGACGTGGACTCGCCAGGCGACTCCCGGGGAGGCAGCGGCCCCGCGCTCCTCAGCGGAGTGCCGCAGTTCGAGCAGAAGCGGGCATCATCCGGGTTGGCGTGACCGCACTGCGTGCAGTAGACGCTCGGCATCGATCGGCTCGGCCTCCTACCATCGGCGTGCCGCACCCGGTCGTCCCGCCGCAACGGAAAGCCGCCTGCGCCACGCGCATCCTTACCCAACCCACGCCGGGGACCCGCCCCCGGCCACGGTCCTGCTCACCGCCCGCGCACGACGACGGTCGCCGCAACTTACGCGGGTATGACCCGAGGGGTCAACCGGAACGGTGAACCGGCCGGACCAAACTACATTCGCCGATGATCGCAGGTCCATGCCGCCGCGCGGGCGGCGAGCGGTCACGACGCCCGAGCCGGGCCTCCGGTTTACCGTCTCCCCCGTTCCCCTCTAGGGAGACCGTATCGCGCCGACGGTCACCTTCGCGCGCTGGGTGATCAGGACGGTGGCTCCGGCCCCCTCCAGCGTCCGGACGAGGCCGCCGGGGATGTTGAGCGCCGTGGTCATCGTGTGCGGGTCGCCGATGGCGAGGAAGCGGTAGGGGGCGGCGAGGAGCGTCCCGTCGGCGCGGACGCCGTTCCGGTCGTCCAGAAAGTAGGTGCCGACGCCGACGCGGACGTCGCCGACCTGGACGACCTCGGCGCCGGCGTCGCGGAGCTCCTCCAGCGCGTCCAGCAGGTTGAGCGCCTTGACGCCGCGGCCGGGGTCGTTGATCACGAGCTCGATGCCGGGTCCCTCGGCGGGCAGTGTGCCGGCGAGCAGGCCATAGGTGGTCGCCCGCTCGCGCGCCTCCTCCAGGGCGGTCCCGCCCTGGGCGTCCCGTTCGAGCCCGGCCCGCGTCTCCTCCAGGTCGCGCAGGTCGCCCCGCAGCCGCTCGGACCGCTGGCCCAGGTCGGACAGGACCCCGACGAGCTCGTCCTGCCGCGCGGTGGCGAAGGTGGTGTCGCGCTCGGTGGAGCGCACCTGCGCGACGACCGCGAAGCCGAGCAGGAGGCACAGCAGGCCGCCCGCGAGCTGGCCGGCGCTGACCCGCGGACGCAGCAGCCCGGCGAGCGAGCGCAGGCCCCCGTGCTCGCCGGCCCCGTGCTCGCCGTCCTCCGGCCGGTCGTCCTCGCGCGTCATGCGCCGAACAGCTTCCGCCGGATGGCCGCCGCGTTGGAGAAGATGCGGATGCCGAGGACGACCACGACGCCGGTGGACAGCTGCGAGCCGACGCCGAGCTTGTCCCCGAGGAAGACGATCAGCGCGGCGATGACGGTGTTGCTGACGAAGGAGACGACGAACACCTTCTCGTCGAAGACGCCCTCCAGCCGGGCGCGGACGCCGCCGGACATCGCGTCGAGGGCGGCGACGATCGCGATCGGCAGGTAGGGCTGCAGCCAGAGCGGGACGTCCGGCTGGAGCAGGAGGCCGAGCGCGACGCCGGCCGCCAGCCCGATCAGCGCGATCACCGCCGGGTCACCCCTCCCCCGCTCACTGGCCGTCCTCGTCGCGGGGGACGGCGTGCCGCAGCCGGAGCGGGCCCGCGGCGGGCAGCCGCACCTCGCCGGCGCGGCGGGTGCCGTAGCCGATGCCGAACCGGTCCTTCAGCGCCTTCAGCCGCCGGTCGGCGGCCGAGCCGGTGAAGGCGTCCCGCAGGTCCCCGGGGTCGCCCAGCGCCGTCACCTCGTAGGGGCCGCTGAGCGGCCGGTAGTCGACCAGGATCGCCTCGCCCGCGGTGCGGATCGCGGTGGTGGCGGTGAGCCGCTGGCCGTTGACGCCGATGGCGTCGGCGCCCGCCGCCCACAGCCCGTTCACCAGGACCTGGAGGTCTTGATCATAGACCCGGCCGCCGCCGGGGGCGCGGTCCGGCGCGGGATGGCCGGCCGGGTCCTCGCGGGGGGCGTCGGCGAGGGTGACGACGAGCCCTCCGCCGGTGGCGGGCGCTGCGGCCGCGGCGGCGGCCGCCCGGGTCAGCCGGCCGCGGGCGCGGCGCCCTTCGTCGCTGCGGGCGAGCGCGGCGGCGCGGCGGCGCTCGGTGTCGGCCCGCAGCCGGTCGAGCCGGTGCTGGAGGCCGTCGGTCTCGGCGGTGCGGGCGTGGATCTCGTCGACGAGCCGGGAGCGGCGCTCCGCCGCCACCGGTTCGCTGCGGTGCACCTCGATGCCCGCCACGGCGACCAGCGTGCCGGTGAGGGCGAGGACGAGCAGCACGCCGGCGCCTCGGAGCCGGCGCCGGGGCGGGGCGCCGCCGGCGGCGGCCCGGCGGGCCGCGGCCTCGGCGTAGCCGGGGTCGAGGTGCTTGCCGGCGAACAGGTCGGCGAGCAGCGACATGGAGGCGTCCGGCCGGCGCCATCCGGGCGGCCGCCGGGCGTCCTCTTCCGGGCCGCCGGGCGTGTCCTCGGGTGCGATCACCGGCCCATCATGGCAAGGGGCGGCAAATCGGCGCGGACCGCATCGCCGGTCAGGCGGTGGCGGGGCGGAGGCCGATGTGCACGGCCAGCCCGGCGAGCACCGAGCCCATCAGGTACCGCTGGACGCGCTGCCAGCCGGGCCTGCGCCCGAGGAAGCCGGCGATGGAGCCGGCGCCCAGCACGATGAGGGCGTTGACCGTGACGGCGACGGCGACCTGGGTGGCGCCGAGCAGCAGTGTCTGGACGGCCACGCTGCCGCGGTCCGGGTCGGCGAACTGCGGCAGCAGCGACACGTAGAGGACCGCGATCTTCGGGTTGAGCAGGTTGGTGACCAGGCCCATGGCGAAGAGCCGGCGCGGCGGGTCGGCCGGGAGGTCCTTGGGGGCGAAGACGGCCGTCCCGCCGGGCCGCAGCGCCTGCCAGGCGAGCCAGAGCAGGTAGCAGGCCCCGGCCAGCTTGATCACCGTGTAGAGGGCGGGGACGAGCCGGAACACGGCGGTGAGCCCGGCGGTGGCGGCGGCGACGTAGACGAGGAAGCCCGCGGCGACGCCGCCGAGGGAGACCAGTCCGGCGCGGCGGCCCTGCGTCACCGACCGGGACACCAGGTAGATCATGTTCGGCCCCGGGGTCAGGACGAGGCCGAGGGCGAACAGGGCGATGGCCAGGACGGCCGTCGGCGGGATCATCGCACTCCAGTCAGCTCGTAGTGCTCCAAGGTTAGAAGCCGGAGTATGCTCGGTGCAATAGATAAATTGCTCTCGGTGCAATGTGAGGCGGGCATGGAGGACTTCCGTCGGGTCGCCGACGAGGTGGCGGCCGCGATCGCGGCGGGGCGGCCGCGGCCGGGCGAGCGGCTGCCGCCGCAGCGCGCCTTCGCCCGCAGCCGGGGCATCGCGGACTCGACGGCGAGCCGCGTGTACAAGGAGCTGGCCCGGCGCGGCCTCGTGGTGGGCGAGGTCGGGCGGGGGACGTTCGTCCGCGCGGCGGAGCGTCCCGCCGCGCCCGCCCTCGCCGAACCGGCGGACGCGCACGTCGACCTGGAGCTGAACTACCCGGTGGTGCCCGGGCAGAGCGCGCTGCTCGCCGCCGGGCTGGAGCGGCTGCGGCGCCCGGACGTCCTGGACGCGGCGCTCGGCCCCGCGAGCGTCGCGGGGACCGCCGCCGCCCGTGAGGCCGCGGCGGAGCTGCTGACCGCGCCCGGGTGGCGGCCCGGCCCGTCCGAGGTCCTGTTCGCCGGGAACGGCCGGCAGGCGATCGCGGGCGCGCTGGCCGCGCTCGTGCCGCCGGGCGGCCGGCTCGCCGTCGAGGCGCTGACCTACCCGGTGATCAAGGGCATCGCGGCCAGGCTCGGCGTGGCCCTCGTCCCGGTCGCGGCGGACGAGCACGGGCTGCGCCCGGACGCGCTCGCCGCCGCCCACCGCGCCGCACCGCTCGGCGCCGTCTACCTCCAGCCGACGCTGCACAACCCGTCCGGGACGACGATGCCGGCGCAGCGCCGCGCCGAGCTGGCGGACGCCTTGGAGCGGCTCGGCATGCACGCGATCGAGGACCGCATCTGGGCGTTCCTCCGCGAGGACGGCCCGGAGCCGCTGGCGGCGTTCGCCGCGGGCCGCACCGTTCTGGTCGACAGCCTCTCCAAGCGCCTCGCGCCCGGCCTGAGCGCCGGCTTCGCGGTGGCGCCCCCCGCGCTCACCGGACGCGTCGCCGCCGCGCTGCGCTCCGGCGCCTGGGGCCCGTCCGGGTTCGCGCTGGACGCGGCGACCGGCTGGATCGCCGACGGGACGGCCGAGACCATCGGCCGGGCCAAACGCGCCGACGCCGCGGCCCGCGGGCGGCTCGCGTCCGAGCGCCTGGCGGGCGCGGACGTCCGCGCCGACCCGTGCTCGTACTTCGGCTGGTGGGAGCTGCCGCCGCGGTGGCGCGCGGAGACGTTCGTCGCGGCGGCCGCGCGGCGCGGCATCGCCGTGACCCCGGCGGCCGCCTTCGTCGTCGGCAACAGCGCGGCCCCGCGCGCCGTCCGCTTCGGGCTGGCGTCCCCGCCCCTGCCGGTCCTCGCCCGCGCCCTGGACGTCCTGGCCGAGATCGCCGCCGCCAGCCCCGACGACTCCCCCGTCGACTGAGCCCCGAGCGCACGGCGAAAGGCGGCTGGACTCCCGGCGAGTGATCATTCATCGTCTTTGCAGGGAGTGTCGCTCGGCGGGAGGGCAGATGATCGAGGTCCGCGGGGTCGGGCAGCTGGTGGGCGG
>NZ_SMKY01000443.1 GCF_004349235.1 Actinomadura darangshiensis
CCCCAAGCCCAACCGCAGGCCACGCCCCCCAGCCTGGCCACGGGCGGTGTCACAAGCCCGGCTACTGGGCCATGTCGACGAAGCGGCTGTAGTGGCCCTGGAAGGCGACGGTGACCGTGGCGGTGGGGCCGTTACGGTGCTTGGCCACGATCAGGTCGGCCTCACCGGCGCGCGGGGACTCCTTCTCGTAAGCGTCCTCGCGGTGCAGCAGGATCACCATGTCGGCGTCCTGCTCGATGCTGCCCGATTCGCGTAGATCGGACACCATGGGCTTTTTGTCGGTCCGCTGCTCGGGACCTCGGTTGAGCTGCGACAACGCGATGACCGGGACGCCCAGCTCCTTCGCGAGCAGCTTCAGCGACCGGGAGAACTCCGAGACCTCGACCTGGCGGCTCTCGACCCGCTTGCCCGAGCTCATCAGCTGCAGATAGTCGATGATGACGAGCCGCAGGTCGTGCTGCTGCTTCAGCCGCCGGCACTTCGCCCGGATCTCCATCATCGACATGTTCGGCGAGTCGTCGATGAACAGGGGAGCCTCGGCGACCTCGCTCATCCGGCGGGCCAGGCGCGTCCAGTCCTCGTCCTGCATGGTGCCGGACCGCATCGCGTGCAGCGCCACCCGCGCCTCGGCGGACAGCAGCCGCATCGTGATCTCGTTGCGCCCCATCTCCAGGCTGAAGAACGCCGACGCCAGCCCATGCTTGATGGACGCCGCACGCGCAAAGTCGAGCGCGAGCGTCGAGTTGTGCGTCGGGATGCAGGAACGTCCGGCCAGGTACATGTGGTCGGCGTTGTCGACCTGGACGCACCGAACCGGCACGCTCTCCACCGGCCGCACATCCACGATGTATCGCACCCGCGCAGCCGGGGGGACGTCCACACGCTGCCGCGCCCTCTTGCGCGGCAGCCGGAACACCGTCCCGGCCGGCGTGAAGCCGATCCGGCGGATCGGCTCGCCCTCGGAACCGTCCTCCGGGCCGGTCGCCGGCTCGGTGCGATGACCAAGGCTGAGAACGAGTTCGTGCACCTGGTCGGCGAGGGTGGAGGAGACGGCGGCGTCGACGCGTCCGTCCGCGGAAACGCGCCCGCAGACGTCGAGCAGACCGGCCAGCAGCGCTCGCCGCTGCGACGCGGACGCCCGCAGGTACCGGGCCGGGACGCGCTTGCCGTCCAGGAGCCGGAGATCGTCGAGGCGACGGCGCAGCCCGGGCAGCAGGTGGCGGCCGAGGATCGTTTCCGGTGCGACCTGCTGCCCGGTCGCCTCGATCTGGGTGATGACCTTGCCGTCGAGGCAGGTGATGCGCGCCTCGTCATCGTCGCCGGCGGCGAGCCATACCCCGAGGACATAGGGATCGACGGGTAGCTCGGCCTCGGGCAGGTCGAACGCGGCGGCGACCTCCACCGCATGGACGGAACGCCCTTCGTGCACCAGCGTCGCGAAGATCTCCTCGGTCGTCACGATCCGCGGATGGTCGCCGAGCACCAGGGGGAGGCGGCGGGAGGACGGGGCCTCGTCTTCCGGCCGGGCGACCGCGGCGCGGCGCGGTGCCAGGCGGCTCTCCTCGGTCCGCTGACGGCGGGCGGCCGCAGCCGCGCTCTCATGCCTCGGCGGCATCCCATTGCCTGGGCGGACGACGCCGTGCCTCAATCCGGTGCCCTCGGCCGCGGACTCCCGGTGCGCCGGGTGCGCCCGGTGCCAGGGGGCCGCCCGGACGAACCGTGCGGCGCCGTTGCCGAGCGGCCCTCGCACCCGCCGCGCGGCATCGTCAAGTTCGTCGAGAGCCGATCGGGGCGCGCACACCAGGTGGGCGTCGTCCCCGAACCGCTGGTCGGCGGAATCAAGAGAGATGGTCGGCGCCTTCTGGAGACCGGCGCCGGGCATCGGGGTCGTGGTGCGCCACTCGTGCTGAGCGTCGGCGAGGATGACCTCGCCGTCGGAGAACTCGATCTCGTAGCACGGGCGGCCGTGCATCACCTCGGTCGCGGCGATCACGCGGGTCGGTTTCCCGTTGGCCCCGATCAGGGAGTCACCAACGGACACTTCCCCCATAGTGGTCCACCCCGAAGGGGTAGGAAGCGGGACTTTTACGCTCAAAGCCTTGCCCATGGCGGGGCGGGCAGCGACGACGATCATCTGGCCGGGGTGAAGGCCGTTGGTGAGGGCGTCGAGGTCGGCGAAGCCGGTGGGGCAGCCGACCATCTGGCCGCCGCGGCTGCCGATCGCCTCGATCTCGTCGAGGGCGCCGGGCATGATCTCGCTCAGCGCGACGTAGTCTTCGCCGGCGCGCTTCTCGGCGATCGCGAAGACCTCGGCCTGGGCGCGGTCGAGGACCTCGTCGGCGTCGGCGCCGTCGGCGGCGTAGCCCATCTGGACGATGCGGGTGCCCGTCTCGACCAGCCGGCGCAGGATCGCGCGCTCGTGGACGATCTTCGCGTAGTACCCGGCGTTGGCCGCGGTGGGCACCAGGGAGATCAGGGTGTGCAGGTACGGGGCGCCGCCGATGCGGCCGATCTCGCCGTTCTTGGCGAGCTCGCCGGCGACGGTGACGGCGTCGGCGGGGTCGCCGCGGCCGTACAGGTCGAGGACGACGTCGTAGATGATCTGGTGCGCGGGACGGTAGAAGTCGGGGGTGCGCAGCAGCTCGACGACCTCGGCGATGGCGTCCTGGGAGAGCAGCATGCCGCCGAGCACGCCCTGCTCCGCCGAGATGTCGTGCGGCGGGGTGCGCTCGAACTCATGCTCCTGCGGCCCGATATCCGCCACGCTCACCGACGCACCCCCTTCACCGCGGCCGCCGGTGGCCCCGTCCACCCATCGCCGACCGTCCAACACACGTCTACCTGACGCGTCGGACATTCTCGCGAGGCCGCGCGGGCGCGGGCAAAGCAACCTGTGGACGAAGTTGTGGACTCCCTGTGCAGACACGCCGAACCGGTTGTGCACGACCTGTGGACAACTTTGTGGATTCGTCGTGGACGGCGGTCGCGCCATGGCGTTGAGCTGGGGGAACGCCGTCCACCGGCTGTGTGGGAAAGATAATTGGCCGCCGGACCACGATGTAAGGCTTGAATTTCTTACGTGAGTTACAGCCTGGTACCCTCGGCGCGGTGACGACTTCCCGGCGGCTCGCGACCGCGCACGACCGCGAGATCCTGCGCCTGGCCGTGCCGGCCTTCGGCGCGCTCGTCGCCGAACCGCTGTTCCTGCTGTCCGACTCGGCGATCGTCGGGCACCTCGGCACCGCCCAGCTGGGCGGCCTAGGAGTCGCCGGGCAGGCCCTCACCACGCTCGTCTACCTGTGCGTCTTCCTCGCCTACGGGACGACCGCCGGGGTGGCGCGGCAGGTCGGCGCGGGCGACCTGCGGGCGGCGATCAGGCAGGGCATCGACGGGATGTGGCTCGCGATCGCCATCGGGGCCGCGCTGATCGTGGCCGGCTGGCCGCTGATCCCCTGGATCGTGGACGCGTTCGGCGCGTCCCCGGTCGTGGCCCCCTATGCGGAGACCTACCTCAGGGTCAGCCTGTTCGGGATCCCGTCGATGCTGGTCGTCCTCGCCGGGACGGGCGTGCTCCGCGGCCTCCAGGACACGCGCACGCCACTCGTCGTGTCCATCGGCGGCTTCTCGCTGAACCTGCTGCTCAACGTGGTATTCGTGATCGTCCTTGGGTGGGGGATCGCCGGTTCCGCGTGGGGGACCGTCCTCGCCCAGACGGCGAGCGCGGCCGTCTACGTGGCCGTGGTCCTGCGGGCGGCGCGACGCCACGAGACTCCGGTACGTCCCGATTGGGACGGGTTGAAGACGTCCGCCACGGCGGGCTTCGGGCTCCTCGTCCGGACGGCGGCGCTGCGCATCGTCCTCATCGTCGGGACGTCGATCGCCGCCCGGATGGGGGACGCGGAGATCGCCGCCTACCAGGTCGGCTTCCAGATCTGGACGCTGCTGGCGTTCGCGCTCGACGCCATCGCGATCGCCGGGCAGGCCATCACGGGGCGCTATCTGGGCGCGTCCGACATCGCGGGCACGCGGGCCGTCACCCGCCGGATGGTGTGGTGGGGCATCGGCTGCGGGGTCGCGTTCGGCCTGGTGATCCTGGTGATCCGGCCGTGGCTGCCCGGCCTGTTCACCGCGGACGGCGACGTCCGGCACCTCCTGCTCGCGTCGCTGCTGCTCGTGGCCGTCCTGCAGCCGGTCGCCGGAGTGGTGTTCGTCCTGGACGGCATCCTGATCGGCGCCGGCGACGGCGCCTACCTGGCCGTGACGACGCTGGTCGCGACGGTCGTCTTCCTGCCGGCGGCCGTCGTCCTCTACCGGGCGGACGCGGGGCTGACCGGCCTCTGGGGCGCGATCGGCCTGTGGATGCTGACCCGCATGCTCACCCTGAGCCTGCGTGCCCGCGGCGACCGCTGGCTGGTCACCGGCGCCGTCCGCTAGGACGAGCCGGCCCGTCCCGAACCGATTCCGCGAAACCCACCCGCACCGGCCGCCACAGTCGCTACTATTCGAACATGTGTTCCACACATGGCGAGCGGATGGCCCGGCTGACGCAGGCGATCGACGACCTGGCGGCGGAGGGCCTCGCCGGGCTGCCCCCGGAGACGCTGGTGGAACGGGTGGCGGGCATCTGGTCGCTCGTCGAGGGCATCGACCCCGAGATCGCCCGCCGCCGCACCCGCTACACGACGCCCGAGACGTAGCTCAGCCCAGGCCGTCCAGGGGCCCGAGCAGCGGCGGCAGGATCGAGCCGTCGTCGGCGTGGCTCGTGCTCTGGCTCGGGGGCCCGCCCTCCAGCCGGGCGGCCACTGACCTGCGCAGCGTGGGCAACCGCGCATAGAGGACGTCACCCGGGCACGAGGTGTTGTTGTAGTCGCGGTGGCCGACGATGGCGCTGCCCGGGTCCAGCTTGTACTCCTGGCACAGCCACACGCACACCTCCACCAGCGACTTCCACAGGCTCCCCGGAACCGCCTTCGACGTGTACGTGCCCTCGTTCTCGATGCCGATCGTGTGCTCGTTGTGGTGCAGGACCTGCGCGCCGACGGCGAGGTCGCCCGCCCGGATCGCCTTCAGGCTCCGGTTGCGGCCCTCCATCACGAAGCCGCCGCGGCTGATGGTGAGCTGCTGCCCGGTGTCGTCCCAGCCGTTCCTGTCCATGTGGATGTTCTGGATGGCCCGCGACAGGGCGAACGCATGGGCGAGCGAACGGCTCTTGGAGTTCGCCGTGGCCGTGTGGTGCACGATGATGTGGTCCGGCGCCTTGCTGAGGACCTTGGCCGGACGCCTGGGCGCCCTGGCGTTCCACTGCTCCCGCGTGTACACGTGCGGGTCCTCGGCCGTGAACGCGACACGTTCGCCGGCCTCGTAGGGCGCTTCGTCCGCCATGGCCTCATTCTGGCGGGACGTCCCCAAGGACAGCATCTCCAGCAGCCCGGCCCCCACCACGCCGCCGATGAC
>NZ_SMKY01000444.1 GCF_004349235.1 Actinomadura darangshiensis
AGGCTGGCCCCAGCGTGCTGAAGGGAGGTCCGGGTGGTGGAGCGGGAGCCGCGGGTGGCGTTCGTGCTCGGGGGTGGCGGGGTGCTCGGCGCGCACGAGGTCGGCATGCTGCGGGCGCTGGAGGAGACCGGCGTCCGGCCCGACCTCGTCGTCGGGACGTCGATCGGCGCCCTGAACGGCGTGTTCGTCGCGGCGGACCCGGCGGCGGCGGTCGAGCGGCTGACCAGCCTGTGGTCGGACGACTCCGTCCGCGAGGTGTTCGGCGCACGCGTCTGGTCGCGGCTGTGGACGCTCGCCCGCTCCGGCACGCACCTGCACTCCAACGAGCCGCTGCGCCGGATGCTGGACGAGCTGCTCCCCGTCCCGTCGTTCGAGGAGCTGGACGTCCCCTACCAGTGCGTCGCCGCCGGGATCGAGACGGCGATGGCGCACTGGTTCACCGAGGGCCCGCTGATCCCGGCGGTGCTGGCGTCGTCCGCCGCGCCGGGCCTGCTGCCGCCCGTCCGGATCGGGGACCGGCACTACTTCGACGGCGGGCTCGTCCACAGCATCCCGGTCGGCCGGGCCGTCATGCTGGGCGCGACCACCATCTACGTCCTGCACGTCGGGCGGATCGAACGCGCCCTCGCGCCGCCGCGCCGGCCGTGGGAGGTCGGCCTCGTCTCGTTCGAGATCGCGCGCCGGCACCGGTTCTTCGAGGAGATGGCCACCCTCCCGGACGGCCTGACCGTGCACGTCCTCCCCGCCGGGGGCAAGTCGCAGAAGGCCGGCGTCGACCTCGCCCAGATGCGCTACAAGAACGTCTCCGGAATCCAGGCTCACATCGAACGCGCTTATCAGGCATCGTTGAGATACCTGAAGGAGCGATCGTGAGATGCTGCCACCCCGTTTCGTCCGCCGGCTGGTGTTCACGCCGCTGCTGTTCGTCCTGACCCTGCTCGTCGTCGCGGTCTTCCCGGTCGGCTACGCGGTGACCGCGCTGGCCGGGCGCGAACGCAAGCGCGCCCTCCGGCTGCTGTGGTTCACGCTGGCGTGGGGGACGCGGGAGTCGGCCGCCGTCCTGGCGTGCGGGTGGCTGTGGCTGCGCGGCCGCGCCCGCGACGACCGGCACTACGACATCATCCGCCGCTACGTCGCCGCCCTATACGCGACGGCGCAGCAACGCCTCGGCCTGCGCGTCGAGGTCGACGGCACCTGGGAGAGCACCGGCCAGGACCGGCCGCTCATCGTCCTCAGCCGGCACGCCGGGCCGGGCGACGCGCTCCTGCTCGTCCACCACCTGCTGTCGGACTACCGGCGCCGGCCGCGCGTGGTCATGAAGGCGCAACTCCAGTACGACCCCTGCATCGACATCGCCGCCAACCGGCTGCCGAACGTGTTCGTCACCCCGGGCGGCGGCGCGGTCGACGACATCGGGCGGCTGGCCCGCGACCTCGGCCCCCGCGACGCGCTGCTGATCTTCCCCGAGGGCGGCAACTTCACCCCGGAGCGCCGCAGCCGCGCCATCCGCCGCCTCACCCGGCTCCGCCGCCCGGACGAGGCGGCCCGCGCCGCCGCGATGCGCAACCTGATGCCGCCCCGGCCCGGCGGCGTGCTCGCCGCGCTGGACTCCGCGCCGTCCGCCGACGTCGTGTTCGTCGCGCACTGCGGGCTCGACGACATGACCACGGTCCGCGACATCTGGCGGCGCGTCCCGCTCGCCGGCACGGTCCAGGCCCGCTGGTGGCGCATCACCGCCGAGGACGTCCCCGCCGGCCGCGATGCCCGCATCGACTGGCTGTACGAGCAGTGGGAGCGCGCCGACGCCTGGATCAGCGCCAACCGCGAGGTGACATCATGGACGCATGGGCGATGAGGGGTCCGTGCGGGTCGACCTGTGGATCTGGTCCGTGCGGCTGCTGAAGACCCGCTCGATGGCGACGACCGCGTGCCGGGCGGGCCACGTCCGCGTGAACGACGAGCGCGCCAAGCCGTCCACCGCGGTGAAGGCCGGCGACACCGTGCGGCTCCGCCATGACGGGCGGGAGCGGATCGTCGTCGTGCAGAAGATCGTCCGCAAGCGGGTCGGGGCGCCCGCCGCCGCCGAGTGCCTGATCGACAAGAGCCCGCCCCCGCCGCCGCGCGAGGCGCTCATCCCCATCGGCCGCCGCGAGCGCGGTGCGGGCCGTCCCACCAAGCGCGACCGCCGCGAGCTCGAACGCGTCCTGGACCGCTACCGCACCCTGAACGACCCACCGCGGGACGACTGACGTCAGATCGAGCGGCCCAGCACGGTGCCGTCGGCGGCGAGCGCCTCGGCGACGACCTTGTCGGCGGCGGGGAGCACGACCGACGTCTCGAAGCCGGCCCGTTTCGCGGTCTTCGCGTGGACGAGGCGGCGGGAGCCGGTGAGGAAGCGCCACGCCGCCACGTCCGTCGCGCCGTTCCAGCTCACGTGCACCCGCATCTGGCCGCCGGCCGGCGACTCGACCGCCACGTCGGGCGGGGCGGCGGGACGTCCCGTCCAGGGAGAGCGGTAGGAGCGGTAGGAGCCGTCACCGACGCCCGTGATCTCCAGGACGGGCGTTCCCTCGGCGTCGAACTCGGTCATCTTCGGCGTGGAGCCCCAGCCGATGACCGCGTTCCCGTCCGGCAGCGTCTGGATGTTGCCCATGTACTGCCCGTACGTCGCGCCGTCGCTGTACTCCGCCGCCCGCGTCACGGTCCGGTCGGTCTCGTCGACCTTGAGGACGAGCCCGCGCGACGGGCCGTCGCCCACGGCGTCGATGTGGTTGTCGAACAGCGTGATCGCCCCGTCCGGGCGGCGGCGGGCGTCGTGCTGCCACGCGAACGCGGCGCCTTCCCCGAACGTGAAGTCGCTGCGCTTGCCGCCCAGCCGCCAGCGGACGGCGCCCGTGCCGCGGTCGAGGGAGTAGAGCGCGCAGGTGTTGCGGGCGGAGATGAGCAGCGCGTCCCCGTCGTCCTGGACGGAGTTGATGTGGACCGGGTCGAACACCGCGCCGTCGTCCTTCTTGGGCAACGGGGTGCGGGTCTCGGCGATGCGCAAGTGGTCGAGGGCGCTCCAGTCGAGCAGGACCTTGCCCGTGTCGATGTCGATCTCCTGGACGCGTCCGTCCAGGACCCGCCCCTTGCGCGGCCCGCCGATCGGCCGCAGGTCGGCGGTGACCTCCGGATACGCGATGACCAGCGCCGTCCCGCGGTCGGTGAGCACGAACTCGTGCAGATCGCTCTTGACGCCGTCGCCGGCCCGCACCTCGGCGACCCGCTGGTAGTCCTGCCCGAGGACGACGCCGGCGCCCTCCCCGTGCCCGCCTTCCTTGCGGTCGCCCTCCCAGTAGGTGAGGACGGGTTCGCCGGCGTGCTCCTGCACCCGCACGTCGGTGATCAGCCGGTCGGACCGGTGGACCCAGACGGGCTCGCCCCGGTCGTCGACGATGAGCGCGTCCGCGGTGTCCGTCCCGCGGAAGGGCGCGAGGAACAGCAGGCCGTCGCCCGTGGGGCCGAGCCGCCGCGCCCGAAGCCCCGGCGGCCGGACGTCCGGCATGGTGAGGTAGCCGTCGGCCAATGCGCGGGAGGTGGCCGACGACCGGGTGCTCGCGGCGCCGCTCAGGAGCGCGGCCCCTCCGACGAGTCCCGACAGGAGGAAACCGCGACGCGTAAGGCTCATGCGGGCCGGTCTACCCGACGAGTCTGAAAAGTTGATGAGCGTCGCCTGAGATCACCCGTCCCCGTCGGCGAAGCGGCGCTCGGACTCCAGCGCGGACGCCACGTCCCGCGGATAGGTGTGCCGGGCCCGGAGCAGCAGCAGCCCGTTGAGCAGCAGCGGCACCAGCGCCAGCAGGAACACCCGGTCGAGGCCGGTCCCCGAGCCGCGGCCCGAGTCGAGCAGGCCCGACAGCCACCCGAACAGCACGGGCGCCGCCGCCTCCGCGGCCATCCGCACGATCGTCCGGATGGACTCGGCCCGCCCCCACAGCCGGAAGTGGACGATGTCCAGCCGCACCGCGTCCAGCGGCGGGTTCGCGGCGGCGAGCGCCGCGGCGGCCAGCGTGAACAGCGGCAGCGCGATCAGCGCCTGGCCGCTGAGCAGGCCGGGCAGGAACAGGACGGCCGACGCCGCGAACGCCACCCCCGGCACGTTGATCCGCGCGGCGACCTTCCCCTTCCGGACGAGCCGGTCGGCCAGCCGCCCGCCGATCAGCACCCCGGCCAGCGCCGCGAGCCCGATGACCGGCAGGAACGCCGACAGTTCGCCCCGGCTGACCGCGTACCGCTCCTGCACGAAGACCAGCGCGAACGTGCGCAGCCCGGCGAAGAAGAAGTACCCGATCGCGGACGCCACGATGATGATCACGTTGGTGCGGATCCTGAGCACGTGCCGGGCCGCGTCCAGGAGCGACATCCGCGCCGGATCGGTGTCCAGGACGATCGCGGGATCCGGCTCCACATCCGACTCGTCCACCTGCTGCCGCGCGAGTTCCTCGCCCCTCCCGGCGGCGGTCCCCTGCGCGCCCCGCTCCGGCTCGGGCAGCATCCGCCACAGCAGCACGGCGAGGACGAACCCCAGCAGGGCGACGAACCAGAACGCGACCCGCCAGCTGAGGAACGCGGCGATGTTCCCGCCCGCGAGCAGCCCGAACCCGACCCCGATCAGTTCCCCGGCGAGGATCCGGCCGTACGTCCCGGCCCGCTCCGCGGGCGGGAACAGGTCCCCGATCAGCGACGCGACCGTGGGCCCCGCCGTCGCCGTCACCGCCCCCAGCGCCACCCGGGACGACAGCAGCCACTCATACGACTGGGCCATCCCCCCGATGATCATCGCGAGGCTCCACAGCGCCACGCTGCCCGCCAGCAGCGGCACCCGCGGCACCCGGTCGGTCAGCTGCCCCACCGGCACCGTCGCCACCGCGCCCACCGCCGCCGGCGCCGCCGTCAGGATCCCGACCTGCGTGTTGCCGATGTGCAGCGAGTCCCGCAGCTCCTGGACGATCGCTCCGATCACCCCGGTGTCGGCCGCGTTGAGCGCCAGCACGCACGCCAGCAGCACCACGACACGGGCCCGGCGCGACCCTCCCAGCCGGTCCGCAAGAGCGGTGCCCAGTCGCCTGAACGGCCGCGGGGCTCGCGCCGACGTCACCAACCCCTACTGCCCGCGCACGGACCAGGTATGTACCGGCCCCGTTCAGGTGGACTGGAACAACTCCACGGGGTTCCCGGACGGATCGTCCACCAGGACCTGCTTGCCGCCGACCCCGGTCACGACCGTGTTCCGGAAAGGCACCCTGGCCTTCTCGAGCCGGGCGACCTCGTGCTCGATGTCGTCGACCGGCAGCGAGATCCGGTTCCACCCGCCTGGCTCGGGCACCCGCCCGTCCGGCATGGCCTGCCCG
>NZ_SMKY01000445.1 GCF_004349235.1 Actinomadura darangshiensis
TGGTTAGGTGGGTGAGGATTTCGTCTCTTGCCTTCAGGGTTGGGTGGCCTGCCTCGTCGACTAGGTGGGCGGTGGTGACGCTGTGGGGGGTTTCGACCACGTCGCGGAAGAACGGGGGCGGGTCGGTGTTGGCGGAGGCGCCCGGTAGGACGCGGCCGTCGAAGGCGTCGCCTAGGAGTGCCCGGTAGGCGGCGAAGCGCTGGCCGGTGCACCAGCGGTCGTTGTCGAAACGGTAGGCGAGGACCTTCAGCCCGTCGCGCTCGACGCGGGCCTGGACGGCGCGGGCGTCCTCGTCGCTGAGTTCGAGTCCCGCGGGGTCGTCCAGGGGCAGCGACGGGTGGTTGACCACCGGCGCGATGACGGACGGCTCAAGCGTCATGGTGAGGGCGAAGTTGCCGGTGAAGCACAAGCCGATCGCGCCGACTCCCGGACCGCCGCATTCGGCGTGGGCCTGGCGTGCGAGCCCCCGCAGCCACGCCGTGACGGGACTGGTGCCGCCCCCGGCGAACGCCCGGAACTCGGCGCTGACGCATGCGCGCCGGACGACCTCCGCCCCGCCCTCGGCCGTGGGGTAGGCGCCGTCGACACCGAACAGGGAGGGGACGTAGACGGTGAAGCCCGCGTCCCGTATCCACCGCGCCAGGCGGAGGACGTCCGGGCTGATGCCTGGCATCTCCGGCATCAGGACGACGCCGGGCCCGGCCCCCGAGACGTAGACCGTCTTCACCACCCCGTCCACGTCCACACGTCGGCGGGAGAAGTCCGTGATCGCGTCGTCAAGACGCCCCTTGTTGTCAGTGCTCATGGGGATAAGCGTGGACCGGTCCGTCTGTGGTGCGTGATAGGCCAGATCGCCATGTTCTGGGGTAATCTCGCCACTGGTGAGGAGGCCGGTGTGAGCGCATTGCGGGTCGGGGTGCTGGCCTATCCGGGGTGTTTCGCGTCCGAGGTGTTCGGCGTGCCCGATCTGTTGACGATGGCCGCGCACATCGCAGGCCCGGACCGCGACGGCTACGAGGTGTCGATCGTCTCGCCGCGTCGTCGCGTCGCCGTGTCCGGTGGTGCGGTGCTGGCCGTGTCTCCGCTGCGCGACGTCGATGTCCTGGTCGTGCCGGGGTTCGAGCTCCTGCCCGGCCTCGATGTGGACGCGAAACTTGCGTCGCTTGCCCCCGAGATCGCGGCGATCCGCTCCCACGCCGCCGCGGGCGAGGCCGTCGTCGCGATCTGCGTCGGGGCGTTTCTGCTGGCCGAGGCGGGCCTGCTCAAGCGGCGGCGGGCGACGACGGCGTGGCTCTTCGCGGACGAGCTGGCGCGGCGCTGCCCGGACGCCGACGTCCGGCCCGAGCACATGGTCGTCACCGACACGGGGGTGACGACGACGGCGGCGTTCAGCGCCATGTACGACTTCGCGCTGGGGCTGATCCGCCGCCACAGCGGCGCCGGCGTGGCGCGCAGGACCGCGCGGGTCGCACTCGTCGACGACGCGCGATCGTCCCAGGCCCCGTACGTGGACGCCGGGCTTCTCCCGCAGCCGGGGAACGAGTTCTCCCGCAGGGTCATGCGGCGGCTCGACCAGAACCTCGCCGCCCGCTACGACCTCGCCGCGCTGTCGGACGCCTTCAACGTCAGCACCCGGACGCTCCTGCGCCGCTTCGCACAGGAGACGGGTCAGAGCCCGCTGGAGTACCTGCAGTCGGCGCGCGTCCGGCGCGCCCGCCACCTACTGGAGACCACGGACGGCACCGTCGCCGCCATCGCCGCCACCGTCGGCTACCGGGACCCCGGCACCTTCGCCGCACTCTTCGCCAAGCACACCGGCCGACGTCCAAGGGACTACCGCACGTCCTTCTGCCGCAGGACGGCCTGAGCAGCAGGGCGGTGCAGGGGTTACTTGGGGGCGGTCAGCCAGGTCAGGTCGGCCAGAGTCTCCGAGGCGATCACCGGGTCCAGGGCGCCGAGGCGGGCCGGGGCGGCTGGCCCGGCCGTTAGGCGGACGGTCGTGATTCGCTGCTGCGGCTCGTCCTCTGGAGGGCCGAAGGGCAGGCCCGGGTCCAGGTCGAGCAGGACGCTTCGGCCGACGGGCAGCGCGAGAAACATCCCGGAACCATCGCGCGTCCATCCCCGGTGGCGCATCGACAGGACCCGCAGCGTGGACACCGCCACATCCTCGAATCGGGCGAGGACGTCGCCGCGTGACTCCTCGTCAGTGAGCGCGTGTGTTCCCCTCTCGACCTGGGCGAACGGCTGCAGGATCTCGTAGTCCTCCAATGCCTCACGCCAGGCGGCGAGGTCGCCGCCCAGGTGCAGGGGGTGCGCGATGCCGACGGACGCCGTGCCGGGCAGCGTGAACGCGTTCTCGTGCACGTCGGCGAACGTACGGTCCTCAGCGACCCGGAACGCGGTCGTCGCGCCGTCCACCTCGGCCAGCCAGACGAGGCGGCGGGCGATGTGCCAGAGCAGGGGGTGCGCGACGAACAGCTCCCGGAACTCGGTCGCGGTCCACCGCCGCCGCGCGACCATGGCCCGCTCCAGGCGCCGGATCTGCTCGGCGGACGCCGTCCGCGCCACCTTCTTCATCGAGGAGAACCGCTGGTACGCGGCCGGCGCCAGGTCGGGGTCGTCGTTCGCGCCCGGCCTGGGCAGTGCCTTGCGCCGCCGCCCGTCCTCGCCGGCGACGAACGGGACGAGCGCCTCGTCGAAGCCCACGGTGAAGCGGCGCGGCCCGTAGTCGAGCGTCATGCTGCCGTCGTCGTCCAGGCCGAAGTCCGGCACCGTGCGGTCCGCGAGTTGCTCGCGCGTCAGGCCGCGGCTCTCCGCGATCTCCGTGATCTTGTCGCCCGCCCGCGCTCTGAGCCCCTTGAACTTCACCCGCTGGGAGATGCCGTGCAGATGCATGAGCGCCAGGTCGGTGCCGATCTCGGCGAGCACGTCCAGTCCGCGCACCGCCTTCTGGTGGCCGCCCTCGCCGGGCCAGACCTGGATCGCCGCGGCCAGCCTCCGCACCGTCCCGTCGTCGCCCAGTAGGCCGAGCTGGTCGAGCGCCCAGCGGTCGTCGGCGGGTGCGCCGTGCGACTCCCAGCGCTCGAACAACGCCCAGGAGAACTCGGCCAGGGAACGGCGGTCGCACAGCTCGCCGACCAGGTCGACGCCCGCGTACGGCTCGCCCGGCCTCGACATCGCCAGCATCGTGAGGACGTGGCCCGCCGCCTCGGCGGGCAGCGCCCGCCCCCGGCCCCGCAGCAGGATCTGCGGCAGAGCGCCGGGATTGGCCCAGTCGCCGACGACCGGCATCCGGTCCGACAGGAAGTCCAGCGGGTCGGCCACCAGCGCCTCGATCGCGCTCGCCGCCGCATCGCCGAGGCCGCGCGCGGCCGCCACGATCTCGGCGGGGCCGAGCCGGCCGGCGAGCAGCCGCAGTGCCCCCTCGGCCTGCCTCCGCGCCCGTCCGGGCTTGCCGAGGGCGGCGGGGAACAGCATCGGGGCGGCATCGGCGCCGTGCCGGCCGAACCAGTTGATCGCCCCCCGCCGGGCAGCCGTCTTCCGGGTCAGCCAGTCGGCGGCCAGCGCCGCGACCTCGGCGTCCAGGTAGGGGAGCAGAAGCCCGCCGCATGCCGCGGAGTCGGCCTTCGCCGCCCGCAAGGCGAATCCGAGGGCGTCGTCGCCGAAGCGGCCCACCACGCACTTCATCCACGGCACGTCGGAGGAGTCCCACCACCAGTCCGGGGTGTCCCGGCCGGCGAGCAGGGGCCGGGCCACTTCGTCGGGCCCCAGCGCGAGCAGCTCGGATATCTCGATCCAGGTCAGCTCGCCGGACCGGTACCGGTCGGCCACCGCCTCCCAGTCGGTGCCGGCGGGATCGGGATTCCGCCTGGACAGGAACGGCGGGACGGACCATGCCTCCCGCTCACCGGGCGCCCACGCCATCCGCTGCTCGGCGGGCGGCTCCAATCCCGCGATGACGACCGGTTTCCGCGCCGCGCGCCCGCGTGTCCACGGCGGCTCGACCAGCAGTGCGGGAAGGTCGTCCGGCTCCGCTTCGGGCACCCGCGCGCCGTCCTCGTCGACGGCCGCACGGGACCCGGCCGGCATCGCCGCGACCAGTTCCGGGTGGGCCCGGACGTGGCCGGCGAGCAGATCGGTGGCGCCGGCCGCGGCAAGCAGCCGCAGCGCCCGCGCCGGGAACCTCGTCATCGCCTGGGCCAGCGCTGCCCCGGCCTGCCCGTCGGCGGACCGGTCGAGCAGCACCTGGAACGCCTCGTCGTAAGGCATCAGGCTGATCACGCGGAGCAGCCTCCTGCGCTCCTCCGCGGTGGCCGCGGCGCCGCCGTCCAACCCGTGGACGAACAGCGGGAGCGCGGCCGCTCCGGCGGTGTCGGCCAGCGTGACGAGCGCGTCCATGGGGTGGTCGTCCCAGGCCAGGATGCCCTTCGGGAGGCGTTCCGGCGTGCCGATCGCGACCATCAGCCACTCCAGCCCGGACGGGTGGTCGTCGAGCCAGTCCTGGCACTCCGCCAGCCAGTCCTCCCGCGTCGGGATCAGATAGGACGCGACCACCTTCTGCTGGACGGTCCGGCGGCGCCCGGCCAGCCCCTCGACGGCCACGCTGTAGTCACCGTCGTCCGCCGCCGCCAGCAGCGTCCGCATGCGCTGGGCGGCTTCCCGCCCCAGCCAGAGTTCCGCGCCGGGCCGGAACCGTATCTTCCCGTGGTCGGCCCAGCTCGCCGCGACGGTGCTCATCTCGGCCAGCGCGCACGCCGCGAACGCCACGCCGTGCTCCGCACTCCAGGCGTCCACGAGCGTGCGCTGGAGGTTCTGGAGGGACTCGGGAGCACCGCCTCCCCTCGACCAGCCGCCGTAGGACGTCCGGGTCCAGTCGCGCTGCGTACCGTCCGGCCGCTCATCGGGGGCGCCGTCGTCCGCGCCGGCCCAGACACCGCCCTTCCTGACCCAGTCGGAGGGTGAGGCAGCGGTGCCGGGGATGGTGCTGGCGACCTTCCATGGGATCAAGGCGGCCGCCGCCGCGCCCACCGGGTCGGCCTCGCCCGCGAGGTACCGCCGCGCGCCGTCCACCCATGCCGCACCGGGCAGGATCCTGGCGATCAACGAATCCGGCTGCGGCCGCTGCTCCCGCAGCCGCGCCGCGGCGGCCTTGTCGATCCTGACCGCGGGGCCGGGGTGGCCGCCTCGGCGGGGATGCAGCCGGCGCCGCAGTTCGGGCGGAAGCCGCAGAACGTCCTCATCCCCCACCGGACGGTGTCGATCACTCATGCCGGACACCGTAGGGCAGCCGCACGACGTTCCGGCGGGCCCGCGCGGGATGCGCGCGGGCCCTGCCGTCAGGTCAGCCGGTGACCGGGAGGTCGCCGGGGACCGGGGTCGGGG
>NZ_SMKY01000446.1 GCF_004349235.1 Actinomadura darangshiensis
CTGCCCTCGCCGGCCGCCGCCGACCCCGGTGATCATCGGGGGAAACGTTCGGGCACCCCGTGGCGTTGTACGGGGTGAGGCTTTCGACGACCCCGAAGATGGAGCCATGCTGCCGCTGCTGATCGTCCTGGCGTTCCTGCTGGTGCCGGTCCTGGAGATCCTCGTGCTGATCCAGGTCGGCGAGGTGATCGGCGCCTGGCCGACGGTCGGGCTGCTGATCGCCGAGACCGCGCTCGGCGCGTGGATCGTGCGCCGGGAGGGCCGCCGCGCCTTCCGCGCCCTGCAGGACACCGTCCAGCGCGGCGTGCTGCCCGACCGGGAGCTCGCCGACGCGGCGCTGGTCATGGCGGGCGGCATGCTGGTGCTCTTCCCCGGCTTCATCACCGACGTGCTCGGCTTCGCGTTCATGCTGCCGTTCACCCGGCCCCTCGTCCGGCGGGCCCTGTCGGCGTTCGCGGCGCGCCGGACGCGGGCCGCCCGGGAGCGCGGCGGCGCCACGATGTTCCCGCCGGGGCCGTTCCCGGGGCAGAACGGGTTCGACCCGTTCGGCCGCGGGCCGGGCCGCGACCGCGTCGAGACCCCGCCCGGGCCGGTGGTCCGGGGCGAGGTCATCGACGAGGACGACGACACCGCGTCCCGCGCCTGACCGATCAGGGGTCGCGGAGGGTGAACAGGGCCCCGCCCGCGAGCAGCGCGACCGCCGCGTAGGCCGCCAGCACGCCGAGGCCGTTCCACGGCCCGATCGGCAGCCGCTCCAGGCCCCGGGTCGCCTGCACGGCCAGGCCGGCCGGCATCGGCGCGATCTTGTCCAGCCGGTCCTCCCACTTGGCGCTCGCGATCAGCCGGGTGATGATCGGGACGATCCACAGCAGCGCCAGCACCGCCGTGATCGCCGCCGCCTGCTCCCGGACGGCCGTCCCCACGCCGAGCGCCAGCAGCGCGACCAGCACCAGGTACAGGACCGTCCCGAACGCGGCCCGCGCGGTGGGGCCGTCGGCCAGCGACAGCGGCGGGTAGCCGTTGGCGGAGGTGAACCCGTTGCCGGGCAGCAGCCCGCGCGCCACCGCCAGCGACGCCAGCACCCCGGCCGTCCCGGCGACGGCCACGACCGCCGCGACCACGGCGGCCTTGGCGGCCAGCACCGTGCTCCTGCGCGGGATCGCCGCCAGCGTCGCCCCGATCGTCCCGGCGGCGTACTCGCCGCCGACCGCCAGGACGCCGAGCACGACGGCCGCGACCTGCCCGAGCTGCACGCCCGACAGCGCCAGTTTCGGCGTGTCCTCCATGCATCCGGCGGGGGTCGAGCAGTGCGAGGTGTCGACCGAGCCGGTCACCGCGGCGCCCACCGCGAGGGTGAGACCGGCGATGGCCGCGAGCATCCACCAGGTGCTCGGGAGCGTCCGCAGTTTCGTCCATTCCGCGCGCAGCGCGCACACCGCCGTCATGCGTCCCGCCTCCGCAGCAGCCAGTACGCGGCGGCCAGCGCGGCCAGCGCGTACGCGCACAGCACCCCGAACCCCGCCCACGGGACGATCGCCTGGTCGAACCGCGTGACGGTCTCCTGGATCGCGAAACCGGCCGCCGGGGTGAGCCGGTCCAGCCACCGCGCCACCGACAGCGGCAGCCCGGTCGCGATGATCTGCGGGACCAGCAGGAGCAGCAGCACGATCGTGATCGCGGGCGCGCTGCGCCGCACGATCACCGCGACCGCCACCGAGAACACCGCGATCACCGCGAGGAGCGCCGCCGTGCCGAGGACGGCCCGCAGCACCGTGCCGTCCATCAGCGGCGGCGGCTCCAGCCCGTTCGAGCGCTGCATCGGCGCGGCGAGCAGCATCGACCCGAACGACGCCACCAGTCCCGCCGCCAGCGCCGCCAGGCCCGCCACGATCGCCTTGGCCGCCAGGAGCCGGCCGCGCCGCGGCGACGCCGCGAGCGTCGTGCGCAGCATGCCGCGCCGGTACTCGGCCGTCACCATCAGCACCGCGAGCGCGACGATCGCCGCCTGGCCGATCAGCACGCCGGTGAGGGTCGTCTTGGTGCTGTCGTCGGCGAACTCGTTGGGGCCGATGTCGCCGGTGCCCTTCAGCGTGAACGTCCCGTCGGACCCGGTGCGGCCGTCCACACCCGGGTCGGCGGCCGGCCCGCCCGGTGCCCCGCGGTCGCGCCACGCTGCCCCGGGCTGCGCCGGCGACACCGACACCTGGTCGAACCTGGCCCCGGTGTCGGCCGGGTTCCCCGAGACGCTCTCGCCGCCGAACTGCCGCTGCACCTCGACCTCGTCGGGGACGGCCACGAACATGCCGGCCATCGCGTTCTCCGGGAGCTTGTCGAGCCGCACCGAGCCGACGCGCTGCCAGGCGCGCCCGTCCGGCGACTCGTAGCCGGTGACGGCCGTCCCGGAGCGGGTCAGCTTCAGCCAGCGCGGCGCCTTCGCCGTCCCGCCGCCCGCGCCGCCGTTCTCGTAGCCGGTCTGCAGCCGGACGCCGTGCCCCGGCGTCACCATCAGCGCCGCGTAGGGGGTGGCGCGCTCCACGCTTCCCCTGATCATGAGGCCGGCCTTCGCCCACGCGCCGCCGCCCCGCTGGGCGGTGACGCGGGCGATGATCTCGCCGTCCCCCGCCAGCGGCTGGTACGTGTAGTGCCCCAGGTCGATCTTCTGCAGGCGGGCCGGATCGGACGACCCGCCGCCCTGCCCGGTGGACTCGCTGCCCGCCGCCGACAGCAGCGCCACCAGCACCATCAGCACCACCGACGCCAGCAGCGTCAGCATCCACCGCGGGACGGTCCGCAGCTTGGTCCACTCGGCCAGCAGCAGCCGCCCGAAGCCGTCGCGGGCCTCCGGCTCGACGGTGCTGCGGTAGGGAGCCATGACGGTCATCGGGCCTCCCGCCCGGCCACGCCCTGGAACTCCACGGCGTCCCTGGTCAGCTCCATGTAGGCCTCCTCCAGCGTCGCGCGGTGCTCGGAGATGCCGGTGAACCCGACCCCGGCGCCGTTCAGCGCGGCGATGACGCGCTCGGCGGTCAGGCCCGCGACGGTCACCTCGTCCGGCCCGCTCGCCGACACCGTCGCGCCCGCGCGCGCCAGCACGGCCATGGCGTCCTGCCGCTGCGCGGTGCGCAGCTCGACCCGGTCGCCCGACGCGGCCTTCAGCAGCTCCCCGACGGCGGTGTCGGCGATCAGCCGGCCCCGCCCGATCACCACCAGGTGGTCGGCGCCGCCCTCCAGCTCGCTCATCAGGTGGCTGGACATCAGCACCGCGCGCCCCTCGGCGGCCAGTGACCGCAGCAGCGCCCGGATCCAGGTGATGCCCTCGGGGTCCAGCCCGTTGACGGGCTCGTCGAACATCAGCACCGGCGGGTCGCCGAGCAGCGCCGCGGCGATCCCGAGCCGCTGCCGCATGCCGAGGGAGAACCCGCCCGCCCGGCGCCCGGCCGCGCTCGCCAGCCCGGCCAGGTCGATCACCTCGTCGACCCGGCGGGCGGGCAGGCCGTTGGCCTGCGCGAGCCACCGCAGGTGGTCGCGGGCCCGCCGGGCCGGATGCACCGCGGACGCGTCCAGCATCGCCCCGATCCGGCACAGCGGCGCCCGCAGCGACCGGTACGGCTTGCCGCCGATCAGCGCCGACCCGCCGTCCGGGCGGTCCAGGCCCATGATCATGCGCATCGTGGTGGACTTGCCGGCCCCGTTCGGGCCGACGAACCCGGTGACCTGCCCCGGCGCGACCGTGAACGACAGGTCGTCCACGGCGACGGTGGGCCCGTAGGTCTTGCGCAGGGCCCGCACTTCGATGGTTGCCTCCATGCTCAGCGAGGCTACGGACCGCGGTGCCGCCGGGTCGTCACGCCGTGGGGGCGTCTTCTCCCGCGGGGGAGGAGGGACCCGGCGTCCCCCGCGGGAGGGACGCCGCCCGCGCGCCGTCCGCGACACAATGGCCTCCGTGGGGGACAGCGACGAGATCGCCGGGCGGCCGGCATGGCCGGTGACCGGCGTCTGCTTCGCGGTCGCCGCCGTCGCCGAGGCCGTCCTGCGCACCGGCGGGTCGGGCGTGATCCTGTCCCTGGCCATCGCGGTGGACGTGTGCGCGACGCTCCCGCTGGCCGCCGTCCGCGAATGGGGCACCACCGCCGCCGTCACGATCACGATCGCCACGGCCGCGGCGTGCGTCCTGCATGAGGGGTTCGCCGTCACCGGGCTCGCCGCGTTCGCGACAGTCTGGGTCGTGCTGGTGCGGCGGCGGATCCTGCGGCGCCGCGCCGAGCGCGCCGCGCTGGTCGCGTCCCGGCGGCAGTTCGAGACCACGCTGCTGGAGCACACCGCGCGCGGCGAGCGGGCCCGCATCGCCCGCGAGCTGCACGACGTCGTCGCCCACCACATCTCGATGATCTCCGTCCAGGCCGAGACGGCGCGGCTCGCCGTCCCCGGCATGCCCGACGAGGGCGCCGAGCGGCTGCTGGCCATCGGCGACACCGCCCGCACCGCGCTCACCGAGATGCGGCGGCTGCTCGGCGTGCTGCGCGAGGACGCCGGACCCGAACCCGACCGCCGCCCCCAGCCGGGCCTGCGGCAGCTCCTGGACCTGATCGACGAGACCCGCGAGACGGGCGCGACCGGCGTCCGGCTGATCGTCCGCGGGGACGTCGCGGCGCTGGACCCCGGGCTTGAGCTCGCCGCGTACCGGATCGTCCAGGAGGCCCTCACCAACGCCCGCAGGCACGCGCCCGGCGCCGCCGTCGACGTGGAGATCGACTACACTCCGGACGCGCTGCGGATCAGCGTCCGCGACAACGGGCCGGGCCCGCGGGCGGCCTCGGCCGGGGCCGGCGGCGGCTCGGCCGGGCACGGGCTGCTCGGGATGCGCGAACGCGCCGCGGCCGCCGGCGGCGACCTGCGCGCCGGCCCGGGGCCGCTGAGCGGGTTCCTGGTGGAGGCGGTCTTCCCGCTGGAGGAGGAGCCGTGAGCGTCCGCGTGGTGGTGGCCGACGACCAGGAGGTCGTCCGCGCCGGGTTCGGTGCGCTGCTCGGCACCCAGCCCGACCTGGCGGTGGTGGCGACGGCCGCCGACGGGGAGGCCGCGATCCGCGTGTGCGGCGAGCTGCGGCCCGACGTCGTGCTGATGGACGTCCGGATGCCCGTCATGGACGGCATCGAGGCCACCCGCCGCCTCACCGCCGAGCCGGACGCGCCCCGGATCCTGATGCTGACCACGTTCGACCTCGACGAGCACGTCTACGACGCCCTGGTCGCGGGCGCCAGCGGGTTCCTGCTCAAGGACGTCACCGCCGAGCGGCTGTTCGACGCCGTCCGCGTCGTCGCGCAGGGGGAGGCGCTGCTCGCGCCCGCCGTCACCCGCCGCCTCATCGGGGAGTTCGCC
>NZ_SMKY01000447.1 GCF_004349235.1 Actinomadura darangshiensis
CAGCTCGGCCGCGACGTGCGCGACCGGCCGGCCGTCCTGCACGACACGGCGAACCAGCAGGCATCTGCCGTGGAATGTCAGACGGGCGTTAGCGTGACTCACTGAGACCTCCGGGTGCTGGTGAAGCATGCAAACTCCACTACGCCCGGAGGTCTTCTTGCTGATCAAACACCTACCGGTCAGGTGTCACCAAGATCATGGCCAAGTACAGCTAGTCGCGCCGGCGGGTGAACATGGCCTCCACGCACTCGGCCATGCGCTTGTCCAGCTCCTCCTCCGGAAGGCCGATCTCGCGGGCGAGATGCTCGCGCAGCAGCGTGTACCCGTAGATCGTGGACGCGATCGCCGCCTGGACGGCCTCGACGTCCTCGACCGGCAGTTCGCCCCGCGCGGCCTCGGCGGCGAGGTCCTCCCGGCTCGCGCCCCGGTTGAGCAGCACGCGGGGCCGGTCGTCGCCGTCCAGCACCAGCAGCGTCGCCAGCCGGACCGGCTCGGGATGGCGCAGGCTCGTCCAGAACAGCCGGGCGAGCCGTTCGCGCAGCGGCAGGCCGGCCGCGTCGACCGCGTCCTCGGCGTTCGGCCGCGACCGGTGGAACAGCGCCGAGCGCAGCAGGGACCGCCGCGACCCGAAGTACTGGTAGACGAGCCCGCGGTTGACGCGCGCCTCGTCGGCGACCTGCCGCAGGTTCAGCCCGGCGAGGACGCCGCCGCGGCGCAGCAGCGCGACCGCCGCCGCCCGCAGCGACTCCTCCGTCGCGTCCCGGTCCCGGCCGCGGGCCGCCCCCTCACGCGCGGGGACCACCGGCCACGTAGATGACCTGCCCGGACACGAACGAGGCGTCGTCGCTCACGAGGAACGCGACGGTGCCGGCGATGTCGGCGGGGACGCCGACGCGCCGCACCGGGATCTCCTTGGCCGCGGCGGCCTTGAAGTCCTCGAAGTCGACGCCGACGCGGGCGGCGGTCGCCGCCGTCATCTCGGTCTCGATGAACCCGGGGGCGATCGCGTTGGCGGTCACGCCGAACTTGCCCAGCTCGATCGCGAGGGTCTTGGTGAAGCCCTGCAGCCCGGCCTTGGCGGCGGAGTAGTTGACCTGGCCGCGGTTGCCGAGCGCCGACACCGACGACAGGTTCACGATCCGGCCCCAGCCGGCCTTCGTCATGTGCTCCTGCGCGGCGCGCGACATCAGGAACGAGCCGCGCAGGTGCACCGACAGGACCGCGTCCCAGTCGTCGTCGGACATCTTGAACAGCAGGTTGTCGCGGGTGATGCCGGCGTTGTTCACCAGTACGACGGGCGGGCCGAGCTCCGCCGCGGCGCGCGCGACGGCCGCGGCGGCCTGCTCGGCGTCGGCGACGTCCACGCCGACGGCGAGCGCCGTCCCGCCCTCCTTGGTGATCGTCTCGACCGTGCCGGCGCAGGCGGCCTCGTCGAGGTCGCAGACGGAGACGGCGAAGCCCTCCCGCGCGAGCCGGACGGCGGTGGCGGCGCCGATGCCGCGCGCCGCGCCGGTGACGAGCGCTACCCGGTTCTCGGTCATGTGCGCAGCCCTCCGGTTCAGACCTGGATGTCCTTGGCGATGATGGTCTTGAGCACCTCGCTGGTGCCGCCGTAGATCCGGGTTACCCGGGCGTCGGCGTACAGGCGCGCGATCGGGTACTCCAGGATGTAGCCGTAGCCGCCGTGCAGCTGCAGGCACTTGTCGACGACGCGGGCCTGCACCTCGGTGCAGAACAGCTTGCAGACGGCGGCGTCGGCGGGGGTGAGCTCCCCGGCGTCGAGGGCCTCGACGCAGCGGTCGACGAGCGAGCGGGCGGCCTCGACCTCGGTGGCGCACTCGGCGAGGACGAACTTGGTGTTCTGGAACGACGAAACGGTCTTGCCGAAGACGGTGCGCTCCTGCACGTACTTGCGGGCGAACTCGACGGCGGCGGCCGCGGAGGCGTAGGAGCTGGTCGCGATGCCGAGCCGCTCCTCGGCCAGGTTGTGGGTGAGGTACTCGAACCCGCGGCCCTCCTCGCCGAGAAGGTCCTCGACGGGCACCCGCACGTCGGTGAACGACAGCTCGGCGGTGTCGGAGCTGCGCAGCCCGATCTTCTCCAGCTTGCGGCCGACCGCGTAGCCGTCGCTCCGGGTGTCGACGGCGAGGATCGACAGGCCCGCGCGGCGGTTCTCCGGCGTGGCCGGGGACGTCCGCGCCACCACCAGCACCCGGTCGGCGAGGACGCCGCCGGTGATGAACGTCTTGGCGCCGTTCAGCACGTAGTGGTCGCCGTCCAGCCTCGCGGTGGTCTGCATGCCGGCGAGGTCGGAGCCGGTGCCGGGCTCGGTCATCGCGATCGCGGTCATCATCTCGCCGCTGGTGAAGGGCGGCAGCCAGCGCTTCTTCTGCTCCTGCGAGCCGTACTTCAGCAGGTAGGGCAGGACGAGGTTGACGTGCACGCCGTAGCCGCCGAAGCCCACCCCGGCGCGGGCGCACTCCTCGGAGACCACGGCCTGGTACTTGAAGCTGGTCTCGCCGGCGCCGCCGTACTCCTCGGGCACCTGGATCCCGAACACGCCCAGCTCGCCGAGCTTGAGGTAGAAGTCGCGCGGCGGGTGCCCCGCGTCCTCCCACTCCTCGTAGACCGGGGCGACCTCGGCCTCGATGAAGTCCCTGATGGTGTCCCGGAACGCCTCGTGGTCCTCGTTGAAAACGGTGCGGCGCACGGCCGTCCCCTCTCGCTGCGTTACTAACAGAACGCTAATTTAACTCGAACGTAGTTCTAGAATCAAACGCGAGAACGGGCGAGCGGTCGGGCCGGCGGGCGGGCGGTCCAGGTCAGGGGCTGACCCGCTGCGACAGCGCCCGGAGGAAGAGGGCCTGCACCTGGCCGGGCGTGTCGGCCACGTAGGCGTCCCCGCGCGTGAGCTGCGCGATCTGCCGCAGCTCGTTGACGTCCACGTCCTCGCCGTTGCCGAACATGTTGATCAGCACCGGGCGCTCCGGGTCGTACTCGCGGCGGATGTGGTCCAGCGTCTCGGCCAGGGAGGGCCCGCCCGGGTCCTCGTTCCTGCCGTCCGTCCACAGCAGGATCGAGTTCACGTACTCCGGCTTGTAGGTCCGCTTCATGTAGTCGAACGCCGCCATGACCGTGTCGTACAGGCCGGTGTCGCCGTGCTCCTTCACCCTGATCTGCGCGAACGCGCTCAGCATGCGCTGGCGCCGGGTGGCCGAGCCGAGCCGCTCGCCAAGCGGCCCGACGCTGACCATCTCGCGCCAGTCCTGGCTACCCTCCAGCTCGGTGGAGAACACCCACTGGCCGAGCTCGCTGTCGTCCGGCAGCAGCGACAGCCCGCCCTGCGCCGTGCGGACCGTGGCCTGCAGGCGCGTCACGTCCGGCGCGATCTTCTCGTCCATGGAGCCGGACACGTCGATGATGCTCAGCATCCGGATGCTCAGCGACAGCTGCGCCCACGACTGCATGGTGCTGCGCACCTGCGCGGCCGGCGTCGCCGGGAGCGCCTTCGGCGGTCGCGGGTCCAGGCCGGTCCGCGCGGAGAACGCGGCGGGCGCGGTCCCGCCCGGCGTCCGGAACCCGAGCCGCTGGAGGTCGCCGCGGGCGGCCCGGTCCGAGAGCGCCTTCTTCAGCAGCCGGCCCGCGGCGACCTTGCCCGGGTCCTTCGACAGGACGGTGACGGGATGGTCGAGGTAGACGGTGCCCTCCGCCGGATAAACCGCGACGGCCGCAGTGGCCGGGCGGCGGGCGTTGTAGGCGTACACCGCCTGCTCGGGCGCCAGCGCGACGGGGTAGCGGTCGGTCGCGGGCTGGCCGAACGGGGTGAACTCCGCCTTGACGGACGCGGCGGTGCCCTCCCGGATCGTGCGGACCACGCCCGCGAACTGCGCCTCGCCGCCGGCGGCCCTGCCCAGCAGCGCGCTGGCGAGCATCAGCGAGCCCATGCCGGTGGCGGTCCGGTTGGGGTCGGGCACCTGCAGCCGGAGCAGCCGCGCCGGGATCACGCCGTCGCCGCCGGCCGGGTCCTCCTCGGCGTTCGAGGCGGTCCCCGCCGCCGCGAGCAGTTCCTTCCAGGAGGGCTGCGCGGGGGCGCCGAGGTTGCGCAGCTGCGTGGCGAGCCCGCTCGGCATCGCCACCACGATCGGAGACGAGGCGATGCCGCCGAACTGGGTGAACGCCCCCGCGGCGCCGGCCTGGCCGGACCCGCCGGCGAGCTTGGGCCACAGCGACGAGTCGGGGATCCACACGTCCGGCTTCTGCGTGACCCCGGCGACGCCCTTGCCGGACAGCAGCGTCGCGACGGCCGCGGGGTCGGTGGACCTGACCTCGGCGCGGACGCACTTGCCCTCCGCCTTGTGGCCGGCGTCGTTGAGGCGGCGCGCCGCCCGGACGACCGCGGGCGCGACGTCCGGCGCGGCGTCCACGCCGATCGTGACCGCGTCGTCGCCGGAGCAGCCGCCGGCCGCCGCGGCGACCGCGTACGCGCCCAGCCCGGTGAGCAGCACCAGGCCGACCGCGCCGGCGAGGGGGCCGAGCAGGATGCCGCCGACACGCCGCGGCGGGCGGTGCCCGCCGAGGCTCAGCCGTCTCCGGGGCGGCTTGGCGGCGGCGTGCGCCGGCCCGGGCGGGCGGGGCGCGCGGTCCGGCCGCTTGAAGGCGTCGAAGGGCTCGCCGGACTCGGTCCGGGGCGTGCCGTGGCGCGGGGTGCCGGGATGCGGCGTGCCGGGCTGGGGCTCGCGGGCGCCGCCGGGGTCGGAGGCGCCGAGGAAGGTGTAGGGGTTGTCGTGGCCGCCCGTGTCCGAGAGGTTCCGGGGTGCCCAGTCGGGCACGTCGTCGTGTCCGCTCATCGCCGATCTCCGTTTCCCGGGCGGGGGTTCCGGGCCGTGCCGCGCCGTCCGTCGGTGGCCCGCCGCTGAGACAGATGAGAGATGTGTCTCAGCAAGGCCGGTTGTGATGTTCGTCTCATCGGCGTCTTTCGTCAAGGGGTTCGGCGACCCGGGACTGGGCCGCAACGGGTCAGGTGGGCGGGACGGGCACGTCGGCGAGCAGCGCGGCCAGCCCGGCGGCGCGCGCGGGGGACACCTCGTCCGGCGCCCGCCCCGCGATGGCCGCCCGCAGCCGCGCCACCCGGTCCCCGAGGTCCACGGGCTCGCCCTGGTCCACCTCGTTGAGCAGGGTGGTGACCTGGACGGCGAGGTCGCTGCCGAACCGCGGCCCGACCTCGCCGCGCGCCATCCCCACGTCGATGGCGCGGCGCATCCGCGCGAGGGCGCCCACCGCCGCCGCGCGGGCGTCCGCCGCCGGCACCGCCGTACTCGACGGGGCCGGGGACGGGGCCTGCGGG
>NZ_SMKY01000448.1 GCF_004349235.1 Actinomadura darangshiensis
CGTTCGGCCAGGCGTTTGTCCCATGCCCCGAAATGCCGGGCTCACGCGGCCCCTACGGCTTGCCGGACCGCGGCGAGCGCCTCGCCGATGGCCGCCGGGTCGGCGCCCCCGCCCTGGGCGAGGTCGTCCTTCCCGCCGCCGCCCCCGCCGAGCGCCTTGGCGGCGCGGCCGACGAGCGCGCCGGCCTTGAGGCCGCGGTCGCGCGCGCCCTGGTTGACAGCGACGACCACAACGGGACGGTCCTTGGGCATGCTGGTGACCATCACGACCGCGGGCCGCGCCGTGAGCCGGCCGCGGATGTCGACGGCGAGCCTGCGCAGGTCGTCGGCGCCGGTGCCGTCCGGTGCGCGGTGCCCGACGAACGCGATGCCGCCGACGTCGTCGGCCGCGTCGGCAAGGGACCCGGCGATCGCGAGGATCTGCTGGGAGCGGAGCTTGTCCAGCTCCTTCTCCGCGTCGCGGAGCCGGGAGACGACCCCCGAGATCCGCTCGGGCAGCTCCTCCTTGCGGGCCTTCATCTGCTCGGCGAGCTGCGCCACGAGGACGCTCTCGCGGGCGAGGAAGCGGAACGCGTCGATGCCGACGAGCGCCTCGACGCGGCGGACGCCGGCGCCGATCGACGACTCGCCCAGCACCTTGATCAGGCCGAGCTGCCCGGAGCGGGCGACGTGCGTGCCGCCGCACAGCTCGCGGGAGTAGTCGCCGACCTCGACGACCCGGACCTCGTCGCCGTACTTCTCGCCGAACAGGGCGAGCGCGCCCATGGCGCGGGCCTCGTCGATCGAGGTGTGGAAGGCGCGGACGTCGTGGTCGCCGACCAGGACCTCGTTGACCTCGTCCTCGACGTCCCGGAGCACGCTCGCGGGCACGGCGCCGGACGCGGTGAAGTCGAACCGGAACCGGCCGGGCGAGTTCTCCGACCCGGCCTGCGCGGCGGACTCGCCGAGCGTGCGGCGGAACCCGGCGTGCACCATGTGCGTGGCGGTGTGCGAGCGGGAGATCGCCCGGCGCCGCTCCACGTCGACCTCGGCGTAGGCGGTGTCGCCGGCCTGCGCCTCGCCGGTGCGGACGCGCCCGCGGTGCACGATGAGCCCGGCGAGCGGCGCCTGCACGTCGGTCACCTCGACGACGGCGCCGTTGCCGAACCGGATCAGGCCCTGGTCGGCGAGCTGGCCGCCGCCCTCGGCGTAGAACGGGGTGCGGTCGAGGACGACCTCGACATCGGTGCCCTCCCCGGCGGCGGGCGCGTTGGCGCCGTTGACCAGCAGCCCGACGAGGCGGGCGTCGCCGGCGAGGCTGCCGTAGCCGGTGAAGTCGACCCTGCCGCCCGCGCCGGTGAGCAGCTCGTCCAGGACCGAGACGTCCAGGTTGCCGGTCTTCTTGTCGCGGGCGTCCTTCTTCGCGCGGTCCCGCTGCTCCTGCATGAGCCGGCGGAAGCCGCCCTCGTCCACCTGGAGGCCCTGCTCGGACGCCATCTCCAGGGTGAGGTCGATCGGGAAGCCGTAGGTGTCGTGCAGCTTGAACGCCTGCTCGCCCGCCAGCGTCGCGCCGCCGGACCGCTTGGTCTCCTCGGCGGCCGTGTCGAAGATCGCGGTGCCGGTGCGGAGCGTCTGGAGGAAGGAGTCCTCCTCGGCGTCGACGACCGTGTGGATGTTCGCGGCCGTGCGCACCAGCTCGGGGTACTGCTCGCCCATCGCCTTGATCGCGACGTCGGTCAGCTCGTGCATCAGCCCCGCGTCCTGCCCGCCGAGCAGGCGCAGGTTGCGGATGGAGCGGCGCAGGATGCGGCGCAGCACGTAGCCGCGGCCCTCGTTGGACGGGCGGATGCCGTCCGCGACCATCATCGTCCCGCTGCGGACGTGGTCGGCGACGACGCGCAGCGACACGTCGGCGCGGTGGTCGCGGCCGTAGGAGACGCCGGTCAGGCCGGCGGCGCGGTCGAGGACCCGCCACAGGGTGTCGGTCTCGTAGATGTTGTCGACGCCCTGCAGGATCGCCGCCATGCGCTCCAGGCCCATGCCGGTGTCGATGTTCTTCGCGGGCAGGTCGCCGAGGATCGGGAAGTCGGTCTTGCTCTCCCCCGGGCCCCGCTCGTACTGCATGAAGACGAGGTTCCACACCTCGAGGTAGCGGTCCTCGTCGGCGACCGGGCCGCCCTCGCGGCCGTACTCGGGGCCGCGGTCGTAGTAGATCTCCGAGCAGGGGCCGCACGGGCCGGGGACGCCCATCGACCAGAAGTTGTCCTCCATGCCGCGCCGCTGGATGCGGTCGCGGGGCACGCCGACCTTGTCGTGCCAGATGCCGGCGGCCTCGTCGTCGTCGGTGAAGACGGTGACCCACAGCTTCTCTTCGGGGAACCCGAAGCCGCCGTCGGCCCGCGACCCGGTGAGCAGTTCCCAGGCGAACGGGATCGCCTGCTCCTTGAAGTAGTCGCCGATGGAGAAGTTGCCCAGCATCTGGAAGAACGTCGCGTGCCGGGTGGTCCTGCCGACCTCTTCGATGTCCGGCGTGCGCACGCACTTCTGCGCGCTGGTCATCCGCGGCGACGGCGGGGTGCGCTGGCCGAGGAAGTACGGCTTGAACGGGACCATGCCGGCGTTGACCAGCAGCAGGGTCGGGTCCTCGGCGACCAGGCTGGCCGAGGGCACCACCGTGTGCCCGCGCTCCTCGTAGAATGCGAGGAAGCGGCGTGCGACCTCTGCCGACTCCATATCAGTGGCCATCCTTGTCGTTCTCGATGATCGTGTAGCGCGCCTTGAGCACCCGGCGCGGCCGGGGGCCCCGGTAGTCGGACAGCTCGGCGTCCGGCGGTTCCCGGTCCATGCGGACGGCCTCGCGGAGCTCCTGTTCACGGGCATGCATTCCGGTACGCACGTCCGCGGCGAAAAGCCTCAGCCGGTCGCCGGCGCCCTGCCCGGTGGACACGGCCCGCGCCGCGACCCCCTCGGGGGACCAGGTGCGGGTGAACCGCTCCACGCGCCGCTTGACGCGATGCGTGACGTAGACGCCGGCGCCCGCGCCGACGCCGAGCCAGAACAGCCGTCTCATCTGCGTCCCTTACCCGAGGGCCGGGCCTGCAGCTCGGGCCTGCCGGAATGGTTCCGGCCGTCGCCGTCGCCGTCGCGGCCGCCGAGGGCCTTGCGGACGCCGTAGGAGAAGGCCGCGGCCTTCACCAGCGGCCCGCCGACCACCGAGGTCATCACGGTGGTGACGGCGGAGACGTTCTGGGTGACGCCGGCGACCTGCTTGGTGATGACGTCGGTGCGGCCGAGCTGCTCGTTCGCGCGCTTCACCGTGCGGGTCATGTCGTCCATCAGCGGGCCGGCCTGGTCGCCGATGTCCTGGACGACCTTGCTGGCCTCGCCGAGGAGGCGGGAGAGCTTCAGCAGGGTGAGCGCGATGAACGCGACCAGCACCGCCCAGAACACGGCCACGATGAGACCTGCTAGCTGTCCACCAGTGAGCATCAGGGCTTTCCGTTCGCGTGGGGTCGGCACGGGGCCGGGCATGGCGAGACAGACCTTACCGGTACGCCACGCCGCATGGCGGGAGCACCGGCCAGGGAAGATCGATCTTCACCGGTCCGCGGTGCCGCGCAGCACGGACCGGATCCGGGCGAGCACCTCGGTGAACCGGGACTCGGCGCCGTGCCTGGTCGGGCGATAGTACTCCCGTCCGTGCACCGGGTCGGGCGCGTACTGCTGTTTCACCACGCCGCCGGGGTGGTCGTGCGCGTACTTGTAGCCCTCCCCGTGCCCGATCTTCGCGGCGCCCTTGTAGTGCGCGTCGCGCAGATGCCCGGGGACCGCCCCGGCCAGCCCCTTGCGGACGTCGCCGAGCGCCCCGTCCACCGCCGTGATGACCGCGTTGGACTTCGGCGCCAGGGACAGGTGGATCACCGCCTGGGCGAGGTTGATGCGGGCCTCGGGCAGGCCGACGAACTCGACCGCCTGCGCCGCGGCGACCGCGGTCTGCAGCGCGGTCGGGTCGGCCATGCCGATGTCCTCGCTGGCGTGCACGATGAGCCGCCGGGCGATGAACCGGGCGTCCTCCCCCGCCTCGATCATGCGGGCGAGGTAGTGCAGCGCCGCGTCGACGTCGCTGCCGCGGATGCTCTTGATGAACGCGCTGATGACGTCGTAGTGCTGGTCGCCCTCGCGGTCGTAGCGGACGGCGGCCCGGTCGACCGCCTTCTCCAGCACATCGGCGTCGATCACCCCGCCGTCGTCGACGACGAGGGCGGCGGCCTCCAGGTAGGTGAGGGTGCGGCGGGCGTCGCCGCCGGCCAGCCGGATCAGGTGGTCCTCGGCGGCGCCGTCGAGGGTGGCCGCGCCGTTCAGGCCGCGCTCCTCGGTGAGGGCCCGGCGGATCACCTCGCGCAGGTCGTCGTCGCCGAGCGGCTCCAGGGTCAGCAGCAGCGAGCGGGACAGCAGCGGGCTGATCACGGAGAAGAACGGGTTCTCGGTGGTGGCACCGATGAAGGAGACCCAGCGGTTCTCCACGGCGGGGAGCAGGGCGTCCTGCTGGGCCTTGTTGAAGCGGTGCACCTCGTCGACGAACAGGACGGTCTGCCGCCCCGCCATGCCCAGCTCGCGGCGCGCGAGGTCGATCTCGGCGCGGACGCGCTTGACGCCGTCGCTGACCGCGGAGATCTCCACGAAGCGGCGGGACGTGACGTGGCTGACGACGGTGGCGAGGGTGGTCTTGCCCGTCCCGGGCGGGCCCCACAGGATCAGCGACATCGGCACGTCGCGGTCGACGAGCTGCCGGATCGGGGTGCCGGGGCCGAGGAGGTGGCCCTGCCCGACGACCTCGTCCAGCGCGCGGGGGCGCATCCGGACGGCGAGCGGCTGCTCCGCGCCGCCCCGCCCGGAGGCGGCGGGCACGGCCGGGTCAGGCGCCCGCGCGGCGGCCCGGTCCGCCGCCGGCGCGTCGAAGAGGCCCTCCGGCTCGCCCGATTCCGCCCTGCTGGTCACGCTCCGACACTATCTCTCGGCACGGACACTCCCGGCCGTCCGGGAACCCGGGGACCGGGCCCGGCGTTGGAACAGCCCGGAAGGCGCATTCAGGAGCGTGACGGTGTCCGGTACGGCCCCACGTCGGCGCCATGGGCTCGCAGGTCTGCTCGTGGCGCTGTTCGCCTTGGGCGGACTGGTGTTCAGCTACGGGCTGGGCCACGCGCCCCCTGCACGGGTGTGCACCCAGCACGCCGTGAGCGTGCCCGTCGGCGTCGCGTCCGCCTTCACCGGCCACGCGCAGCCGGACGCCGGGGCTTCGCCCCTCCACGGCTTCCACAGCCCCGTACACGCGGCATTGACCGCCCCGCCCATGAA
>NZ_SMKY01000449.1 GCF_004349235.1 Actinomadura darangshiensis
CACATCCGCCAGATGAGGGAACACGACATCCACCATGTCACGGTCACACGCGACCTACCGTGACACCCAGATCCACTCACGTAGCCAACGACACACCTTCAGTTACCACCGGAATCTTGGAAGAGCCTCTCCAAGTGTGGAAAGTGATGTGGTGGCTTCGCACCGCAGTGCGGCGTGAGTCGGATCGGTTCGGTGGTGCCCCTTCGGGTGCTGAGCAGGCGAGGCTGTCGATGTAGTCCTTTCCTCGATGGCGCGGAATTGCGGGGGCGCGGCCGTTGTCGTCGCGCACAATGTTCGCCGAGCAGATTTGAGGGCCTGCCAGTTCATTCCCCTCCGCTCGGACAGGATCATGACGGGCGTCACGTCCGTTCCCCGCCGGGGCCATCCGACAAGGATCGTCATGCGCACCCCCCGTACGTCCGCAGTCCTGCTCGGCGCCGCTCTGCTGGCCGGCGCGCTGACCACACCGCCCGCCCTCGCCGACGCACCGAACCGGGCGCCGGCCGAGGTGTCCCTGGCCGCCGTGCCCCGGCTGGCCACGGCCGCCAACTTCCGCGACCTCGGCGGCTACGCGACCGCTGACGGCCACCACGTCCGCAGCGGCGTCGTCTACCGCTCCAACTCCCTGGCCCACCTGTCTGCTGCCGACCAGCAGACGCTGCTCGGCCTCGGAATCACCCTGGACGTGGACCTGCGCAATGACAAAGAACGTTCGGATGCCCCCGACCTGCTGCCCGCGGGGATCGCCTACAAGGTCGCCGACGTCGAGGACCTGACGCACGGGATCTCCTTCGCCAACCCGGCGCTGGGCAGCCTGCTGTACGGGTTCCTGATGGGGCTGGTGACCGGGTCGTCCAACCTCGGCCAGTCCATCGCCTACCCGTTCATGGTGGACTTCAGCGGCGCGAGCCGCGCGTACCGCGACCTGCTCACCTCCATCGCCGCCAACCCCGGCGCGGCGGTGTTCCACTGCTCCGCGGGGAAGGACCGGACCGGATGGGGCGCGGCGGTGCTGCTGACGATCCTGGGCGTCCCGAAGGCGACGGTGTATCAGGACTACATGGCCAGCAACACCTACCTCGGCCGACCCGACGCCGTGGAGTCCGCCTGGCTGGACGAGGCGTTCCACGAGGTCGACCAGGCCTACGGGAGCTTCGGCAACTACGTCCGCAACGGCCTGAAGCTGAGCGACGTCACCGTCGCGGCCCTGCGCGCCCGAGCGCTGGTGTGATCTTCATCGCCCATCAGCGTGTCCGCGCTCCATGGAAGCGCGACCTGCCCGGTGTGCCGGTGCCCGGCTCAGAGCCTGCACCGTGTCCCTTCCGCCGGAGATCTGAGGTCGACGAGGTAGGCCGCCACTGTCTTGTTGACGCAGGCGTTGCCGGCGAGGAGGGCGCCGTGCTGTTCACCCTCAACGGTGAGAAGGCTGCCGCCAAGCGTCTTGGCCAGGCTGATGCCGCCCTCGTGCGGTGTTATGGCGTCGCCCGTGACGGAGACCGTGAGCGTGTCGGTCAGGCCCTCGATGCCGGTGGCGTACGGGTAGCCGAGCGTCGGCTTGACGGGCCAGTGCTCGCAGCCGTCGCGCGCCTCCTTGACCGGACGGCCGTGGTCGGTGAACGGCGCCGCCTTGAACGCCGCGCGGTTCAGCGCGGTTTCTTGCTTCGGCGTGTGGCGTTCCTCGTCCAGGCAGTTGATCGCCAACGTGGCCTCGAGCGAGTTGGGGTAGACGCCGTCGGCGGTCCGCCCGTGGTAGGTGTCGCGCAGCTTCAGCAGGGTGTCTCCGTTGCCGGCCTTCAGTTCCGCGATGCCCGCGATGGCCGTGGGCCAGGTCGTCTTGCTGTACAGCGCGGCCGTCACCCCCTCGACCGCCTCCTCGAACGCCAGCCCGCGCCCGTCGGAGGTCCGCGCGGGCTTGTCGATCAGCGGCCGGACGAGCTTCTGGAACACCCGGGTGGCGCGCCTGGAGTCGGTGCCGAGCGGGCAGTCCTGCCGGGTGGCGCACGACGCGGCCATGCGCTCGAACGAGGCCTGCAGCCCGGTGGACTGCTGGACGCGCCGCTCGCGCGTCCCCGCCAGCGGGTCGAACGCCCCGTCGAGCACCATCGCGCGGACCTTCTTCGGGAACATCTCCGCGTACACGGCGCCGAGCCGGGTGCCGTAGCTGGTGCCCGCGAACGAGAGCTTCTCGTCACCCAGGGCCTGGCGCAGCACGTCGACGTCCCGCGCGACGTCGCGGGTGCCGACGTGCGCGAGCACCTGCTTGCCGCCGGAGCGCGCGGCGCACTGCTCGACGAGCCGGCGGGTCTCCTGCCGGGTCCAGTCGTCGATTCCGGCGGGGATCGAGGAGAGCTTCGCGCCGCGGTCGCGTTCGGCATCGGTGTAGCAGTCGAGTTCCGGCTTGGACGCGCCGACGCCGCGCGGGTCGAACCCGACCAGGTCGAAGCGCTCGGTGATCGGCGATTTCGCCCATGCGGCGGCGGTCAAGGCCGCGTGATCCGTACCGGGGAAGCCGGGACCGCCCGGGTTCAGCACGAGCGATCCGATCGGCTTCTTGCCGCGCGCGGGCACGCGCAGCAGCGCGATCTCCGCCTGCTCGCCCTTCGGGTTCTGGTAGTCGAGCGGCACCTTGAGCCGGGCGCACTCGGCCTTGACGGCCGGCGCGCCCGGCGGCAGCTCCGGATCGCACGGCTTGAACGCCGGCTGCTGCCCGTAGAAGCGCTCCAGGCCGGAGCGGGCGGGCTCCTGACCGTCCTGGTCGGCGCCGGCCAGGTCTGCCTGCCCGCCGGCCCGCCCGGTGCAGGCACCGAGCAGCAGCGTCAGCGCCGCGGCACCCATGGCGACGGCCGAGCTCTTGCGAAAGGGCACGTGCTCTCTCCCATTGTCGGAGGTGGTAACACCTACGAACGGCATGGGGTAACAGCCAAAACCATGACGTCGCGTCGGGGTCAATCAAGCCCGCTGTGGTTCGCGGCGACAAGGCTGATCAGAGCGATTCGCGCCATCGCTCTGATCCGGACTCAAGAACGATCGGCCGGGCGGGTGACCTCGTGTGCCGGCACATTCCCGCTCGCCGTCCCGCTGGTCACCCGGTCTGCGAACATCTGGTTCACGCGGTGCTGCTGGTCGTTGAGGATGTGCTCGCCGTAGGCGGCGAGTGCCGAGGTGACGTCGGCGCCGAACTCGATCTCGGGCCAGTTCTCCAGGAGGGGCCGGTAGTGCGCCGCCATGTCGTCGGCGAGCCGCTCGATGGCCTCCTGCGGGGTGTCCGGGCCGAGCTCGGCGAAGCGCCGCACCAGATCCGCGGTGGCCGGGGTGAAGATGTCGTGCTGAGCCAGGGCACCGGCCAGGGTGGACATGTCAGCCTCGCCGAGCAGGTGGGACAGCAGGACGACCTGCTCGCGCTCGCGGTGCGCCAGCTCGGCGTCGACGTCGGCGATGGCGCTGATGACGGGCCCGAAGGCCGCCAGGTCCGGCGGCAGGTCGGGCATCGCGCCGTGGCTGCGGAGCCCGGCGATCGTCGCCCGCCGGCTGGTGAGCCGCTCGATCTCGGCGGCCGTCCGCCGGTCCAGCTCGTCCAGCAGCGCCCCGGCGGCCTGGGGATCGTCCAGCACCTCCGGGAGGAATGCGAGCGGGAGGCCGAGCTCGGTCAGGCGGGTGATCCGCAGGAGCCGGACCAGGTGGCGTACGTCGTAGTCGCGGTAGCCGTTGACCGAGCGCTCGGGTTCGTCGAGGATCCCGATCTGGTGGTAGTGCCGCAGGGTGCGGATGGTGACGCCCGCGAGGGCGGCCAGTTCACTGCTGCGCAACGCTCTGCTCCTTCGGTTCCACCCCGCCCGGTGCCCGGGACGCGACGACGGTGACCGGGGCCGGTCTCGTTGAGGAGGCTACCGAGGGGGTGCCGCGGGTCGGCGGGCGAACAGGATCGCGCCCGGCTTCGGCTCGTCCGGATTCAGCAGATGCTGCGCCTCCACGGTGAAGCCCGCCTCGCGGAGCCAGTCGGCTACGCGGGACGGTTGGCGATGGTGCACATGTGCCTGCAAGGCCTGGTCGCCGTCGCCGGTCGTCTCGATCTTCGACTCGTTACCGACGTGGAACCCTACGGCCAGCACCCCGCCCGGCCGCAGGACCCGGTGGAACTGTCCGAGCACGCCCGGCACCGCCTCGTCCGGGATGTAGATCAGCGACCACCACGCGAGCACACCGGCCAGAGAGTCGTCGGCGAGGTCCAGGTCGGTCATCGAACCGACCTCGAACCGCGCGCCGGGGTGCTCGCGGCGGGCGTTCTCGATCATCGCGGGTGACAGGTCGATGCCGAACGCGTCCGCGCCCAGCTCCCGCAGCAGAGCGGTGGTGTGCCCCGGCCCGCAGCCCACGTCGGCGATGGGCCCGCCGCCGATCGCGCGGACCAGGTCGGCGAACAGCACGACCCCCGCCCGGACGTGGAGCAGCCTGTCGAGCAGGTCGCGGGTCTCGTCCGCGTAACCGGCCGCGATGGCGTCGTAGGAGTTCCGGGTATCGGTCAACCAGGTCATCGAAGGACCGTAGCCCCTTCGACCGAGCGTCAACAGGTACGCACGCCCACGATGCGCCATGAGAGTGCGTTAGCTCTGGCAATGTCCTGGTCTGGCCGGTGGCTGCCCGAGTTCGGCCACCAGCTTCTTGGGGGCGATCATGCGGTGTCGTGCGGGATGGGCGCCGGGTGGAGGCTTCCTTGATCACCGCTGCGGTCTGTCGGCCGGCGCCAATGTCATGGCGATGCTCGGTCGGCGCGGCGCCATCGCTGCGGGGTGATGCCGTAGCGGTTGCGGAAGCGGCGGACGAGATAGGTGGCGTCGCGCAGGCCGGTTCGGGCGGCGACGGCGTCGAGCGGCAGGTCGGTCTCGCGCAGCATTCGCCGGACTTCGATCATGCGCCGTTCGGTGATCCAGTCGAGCAGCGGGCGGCCGGTGCGTTTGCGGAGCACGGTGGTGAGGTGCCCGGGGGTGTAGCCGAGCGTGCGGGCGACATCGGCGGCGGAGACCGGTTCGCGGAACGTCGCCTCGATCTCGGCGAAGACCTGTTCGACGAGTGGGTCCGGCGTGCCCGGAGCGGAGGGTGCCAGGCGTGCGGCCGCGACCAGGAGCCGGGTGAGCGTGGCGGCGATGGCCTCGCGGGCCCCGAGACGGCCTGGGTCGGCGAGTTCGGCGGCCAGGTCCGCCGGCCACGCCGACCATGTCGCCCGGTCGGGTTCGGGGACCCGAGCGTTCTCCGTGCCGGGGGCGAACAGGGCGAGGAGGGGGTGGTGCGTCCATGCC
>NZ_SMKY01000044.1 GCF_004349235.1 Actinomadura darangshiensis
TTTGGCTGGAGCGGGGCGAGGTGCCGCTTCCGCTGGACGAGATGGTCTTGGAGCGGTTCGCGATCGCCGCTGCCGTGATCTTGGACGGGATGCCTCGGCGCGGAGACGCGGGGCTCGTCGAGTTGGTGCTGTCGGCCGGCGCGGGGGAGGTCGAACGGTCGCGCGCCCTCCGTCTGCTGGGGGTGGAGCCGGATGCGGTACTGCGGGTTCTGGCGGTGGACACCAGAGATGTGCCGATCGCCGAGGTGCGGGAGTTCTTCCGGGACGGCGGCATCGACATGGCATCGCTCGGCCGCGTGCACGCCGTTCTGGTGAAGTCCGTGAAGCCGGATCTGGGGGAGCGGCTGCCCGAGGGGGTGAGGGTCGGTGTCGGGCCGGCCCTCGCGGCGATCGAGGCTCCCGCGGCGTGGCGGCGGGCCTGTACGGCGCTGCGGTTCACCGCTGCGGAGGCGAGCGTCGTCCACCACGAGGCGCTCGGCGCGCTGGCGGCCGTCGCGGTGCGCATGCGGGACGAGGACATCGCCCAGGTCGCGGACGTGGCCGTGCTCGACCGGCTCGCCGCGGAGCCCGGGACGCTCGGCGTCCTCACCGCGTTCTGCGCGACCGGGTCCGCGCGGCAGGCGGCCGCCCGCGTGCACCGGCACCACAGCACGGTCGCCGCGAGGCTCGCGCACGCCGAGGCGCGGCTCGGATTCTCCTTCTCCGGTCCCGGCGGGCGGCTGCGGCTCGACCTCGCGCTGCTGCTGCGGAGGCTTCGCGACAACCCTGCTTGACCGATTTGGTCCCAGACCGTTATTGCCATATTGATCATCCGTCGGCAGCCTCTGATGGTATGCGAGATGAGAGCCGTACCGTCCGGGCCCCCGCCGCCGGGAGGCGGCGATGAGCTTCACCGAGTACCTGTCCGAGCGCTGGCCCACGATCGTCCGGATGATGGCCGAGCACGCCGAGGTCGTCCTGATCGCCGTGGCGATCGCGGCCGTGGCCGGGATCGGGCTGGGGATGGCCGTCGAGGGGCGCCCGCGGGCGAAGGGGCTGGCCCTCGGTGTCACGGGCACCATGCTGACGGTGCCGTCGCTGGCGCTGTTCGGGCTGCTCATCCCGCTGTTCGGGCTGGGCCTGACACCGACGATCACCGCGCTGGCGCTGTACGCGGTGTTCCCGATCCTGCGCAACACCATCACCGGCCTGGAGAGCGTGCCGAGCGCGGTCGAGGAGGCGGCGCGCGGCATGGGGATGGGCCGGCTGAGCCGCACGCTGCGGATCCGGCTGCCGCTGGCCTGGCCGGTCGTCCTCACCGGCGTCCGGGTCGCCACGATCATGACGGTCGCGATCGCGGCGATCGCCGCGGCGGTGGCGGGGCCGGGGCTGGGTGAGCTGATCTTCGGCGGCCTCGCCCGCATCGGCGGCGCCAACGCCCTCAACGACACCCTTGCCGGGACGCTCGGCGTCGCCGTCCTCGCACTTCTGCTGGACGTGCTGTTCGTCGTGCTGTCCCGGCTCACCACCTCCAGGGGGCTGCGATGACCGAATCCGCCGCGACACGGCCACCGGAGACCGCGGCCGCACAGCGGGAGATGATCCGGCTGGAGGGGGTGAGCAAGCGGTATCCCGGCCAGGACGCCCCGGCGGTGGACGATCTCACGCTCAGCGTCCTGGACGGCGAGATCGTCGTGCTGCTGGGCCCGTCCGGCTGCGGCAAGACGACGACGCTCCGCCTGATCAACCGGCTGATCGAGCCGACCGCGGGCCGGATCCTGCTCGGCGGCGAGGACGTCACCCGGGCCGACCCGGACGAGTTGCGCCGCCGCATCGGGTACGTCATCCAGCAGGTCGGGCTGTTCCCGCACATGACGATCGCCGCGAACGTCGGCCTCATCCCGCGGACGCTCGGCTGGGACAAGAAGCGGGTCCGCGCCCGCGTCGACGAGCTGCTCGACATGGTCGGCCTCGATCCCGGCACGTACCGTGGCCGCTACCCGAAGGAGCTGTCGGGCGGGCAGCAGCAGCGCGTCGGGGTCGCCCGCGCGCTCGCCGCCGACCCGCCCGCGATGCTGATGGACGAGCCGTTCGGCGCCATCGACCCCATCACGCGGGAACGGCTGCAGGACGCGTTCCTGGAGATCCAGGCGCGGATCGGCAAGACGATCGTCCTCGTCACCCACGACCTGACCGAGGCGCTCAAGCTGGGGGACCGCATCGCGATGTTCGGGGAGGGCGCGAAGCTCGTCCAGTACGACACGCCCGCGGCGATCCTCGCGGAGCCGGCGGACGCGTTCGTCGCCGAGTTCGTCGGGTCGGGCGCCGCGATGCGGCGGCTGCGGCTCGTCGAGGTCGGGTCGATCGAGCTGGGCCCGGCCGGAACGCCGGCCGCCGGAACGCCGGCCGCCACCGTCCGCGCCGACCAGTCCCTGTACGAGGCGCTCGACGCGATGCTGCGGGCCGGCGCGGAGACCGCGACCGTCCTGGACGGGGACGGACGTCCCGCCGGCGCCGTCTCGTGGTCGGCGATCGTCCGGCAGACCCCGGATCCGGGCCAGTGACCGTCACCGCGGTACCCGAGCGCACGCGCCCCAGCGAGGAGGCCGCCGGACGCTCCCTCGCCGGCCTCCTCGTGACACCCGTCTTCCTGATCATCGTGTCGGCGGCCCTCTACCTCTACGTCCGCGGGCTGGACCTGGACGCCATCGAACGCCGCTCCGTGAACCAGACCGTGATCGTCGACCAGTTCATCCGGCACATCAAGCTGGTCGCGGTGTCCACGGCCCTCGTGCTCGCGATCGCGATACCGCTCGGCGTGCTGCTGACCCGGCCGGGGCTGCGCCGGCTGTCGGCGCCGTTCCTCGCGCTCGCGAACGTGGGGCAGGCCGTCCCGTCCATCGGGGTGCTCGTCCTGCTGGCCGTCACGGTCGGCATCGGCTTCCAGAAGGCGGTGATCGCGCTGATCCTCGTGTCGGCCCTGCCGGTGCTGCGCAACACGATGGTCGGCCTGCGGAGCGTCGACCGGTCGCTCATCGACGCCGGGCGCGGCATCGGCCTGTCGAAGACGGCGGTGCTGTTCCGCGTCGAGCTGCCGCTGGCCGTGCCCGTGATCCTCGCCAGCGTCCGCGTCGCGGTGATCCTCAACGTGGGCAGCGCGACACTGGCCGCGTTCACCAACGCGGGCGGGCTCGGCGACCTCATCAACACCGGCATCTCGCTCAACCGGACCCCGATCCTGCTGACCGGAAGCGTCCTCACCGCCGTGCTCGCGATGGCCGCCGACTGGCTGATCGGGATCGTCGAGTACGTCCTGCGCCCGCGCGGCATCTGAACCCCCTTCTGAGGAGAGTCACCATGCGCAAGCTCCCCATCGCCGTCTCCGTCGCCGCGGTCGCCCTGACCGCGGGATGTTTCAGCTCCAGTGGCGCCGACGCCAAGGCCGGGAGCCTGGCCAAGGGCAACTCGCTGGACGGCGTCACTCTCACCGTCGGGTCCAAGGAGTTCACCGAGCAGCTCGTCCTCTGCCAGGTCACGGCGCTCGCGCTGCGCTCGGCGGGCGCGACCGTCAACGAGAAGTGCGGGCTCCAGGGCAGCAACACCACCCGCGCCGCGCTGACGTCCGGCAGCATCGACATGTACTGGGAGTACACCGGGACGGCCTGGATCAACTTCCTCAAGGAGACCGAGCCGATCGGCGACCCCGCCAAGCAGTACAAGGAGGTCGCGGAGCAGGACCTCGCGAAGAACAAGGTGAAGTGGCTCGACGCCGCGCCCGCGAACAACACCTACGCGCTCGCGGTGAAGACGACGACCATGCAGCAGCTCGGCGTCAAGAGCCTCTCGGACTACGCGAAGCTGGCGAAGAGCGACGCGTCCAAGGCGTCCACCTGCGTGGCGAGCGAGTTCGCCGGACGCAGCGACGGGTGGCCCGGCCTGCAGAAGGCCTACGGGTTCACGCTGCCGAAGGCGTCCGTCGCGACGCTCGCGGAAGGCGCCATCTACGACGCCATCGGGAAGGGCAAGCCGTGCAACTTCGGTGAGGTCGCGACCACGGACGGACGCATCAAGGCGCTCGGCCTGACCCCCGTCCCGGACGACAAGAGCTTCTTCCCCGTCTACAACCCCGCCCTGACCGTCCGCGCGTCGGTCTACGAGAAGAACCCCGCCATCGCGAAGATCGCGAACCCGATCGCCGCGGCGCTCACCGACTCCGTCCTGCAGGACCTGAACGGCGAGGTCGACATCAAGGGCAAGCAGGCGTCGGAGGTCGCCGAGACCTGGCTGCAGTCCAAGGGCTTCATCGGCAAGTAGCCGCCTGAACAGGGCGGTCGTGACTACCCTGGCCGTACATATCGCCACAGTGAAGGGCATGGCGCATGAACCGCAGTGAACTGGTCAGGGCCGTGGCGGAACGCGCGGGAAGCGACGAGTCCGCCGCCCGCCGGCACGTGGACGCCGTGTTCGACGCCGTGATGGAGCGCGTGTCCGCCGGGGAGCGCGTCATCGTGACCGGGTTCGGGACGTTCGACCGGCTGGCCCGCCCGGCCCGCACCGCCCGCAACCCGCGCACCGGGGTGCCGGTCGAGGTCCCCGCCGCGCAGGTGCCGCGGTTCCGGTCAGGGCAGACGTTCCGGACCCGCGTCGCCGCCGACGGCGTTCCCGGGGTGCGGGCCGCCGCCGAACCGGAGGCCGTGGTGGCCGTCGGCGTGGAGCCGTCCCGCCCGAAGAAACCGAAGAACGGCGGCAAGGGCGACGCCAAGAACGGGAAGGGCGCGGGCTCGAACGGCGGCAAGAAGGGCAAGAAGGGCAAGCACGACAAGGCCATCGCCCCGACGGCGAAGAACGGGAAGACCGTAAAGAACGCGAAGAAGAAGGCGGGCAAGACGAAGGCGCGCGCCAAGTAGGACCGGGGTCCCGCCGGGGGAGGCCGCCCCGGCGGGACGTCACACCATGTACTGGTCGTGGCGCAGGTACAGGTCGGTCCACTCCTCGTCGCTGAGCCGCCGCCCGGTCGCGGCGATCTCCGCGAGCTCCTCGAAGTACGCCTCGCGGGGCGCGCCCGGCGTGAAGAGCAGCAGCATCGACGCGGGCTCGCCCGACTCGTTGCGGAACGCGTGCACGCCGCCTTCGGGGACGAACAGGAATTGGCCCACAGCGGCGTCCTTCCAGCCCGTCCCGTCGTACAGCCGGACCGTTCCGGACAGGATGTAGAACGACTCGGTGATCGTCCGGTGGAAGTGCGGCATCGGCCCGGACGGCTTCGGTCCCATCTCCCACCGGTAGAGCCCGAACGCCCCGTTCGTCGAGCCGCCGGTCCCGAGGTAGTGCACCTGGGTTCCGCGGTGGACGCGGTCGCTGTCGGCCGGGCCCACCAGCAGGTCGGGCCCCGCGTCGGCGGGGCGCAGCGTCGCGCTGCTCTCGCCGCCCTCTTCGAAGTAGCGCGCGTCGGGATAGGTCATCTGGGCTACACCACCAGGTTCAGCAGGAGGACGAAGACCAGGCCGCACACCGAGATCACGGTCTCCATGAGCGACCACGTCTTGATGGTCTGCCCCACACTGAGCCCGAAATACTCCTTGACCAGCCAGAATCCCGCGTCGTTGACGTGCGAGAAGAACAGCGAGCCGGCGCCGATGGCGAGGACGAGCAGCGACGTCTCGCCGCTGTCGAGGCTGGTGACCAGCGGCGCGAGGATGCCGGCGGCGGTCACCGTGGCGACGGTCGCCGAACCGGTGGCGAGGCGGATGAGGACGGCGACCAGCCACGCCAGGAACAGCACGGAGAACCCGCTGTCCTTCACCCAGTCGGCGACCAGCTCGCCGATGCCGGTGCTCACGAGCGTCTGCTTGAAGCCGCCGCCGGCCGCCACGATCAGCAGGGGACCGGCGATGGGCGGCAGCGACTGCGTCAGCGACGTGGAGATCGACTCCCGGTTCATGCCCGCGCCGAGGCCGAGGGTGAACATGGCGACGACGACGGCGATGAGCAGCGCCACCAGCGGCGTGCCGAGGTTGTCGAGGACGGTCCGCAGCCGGCCGCCCTCGTCCAGGACGATGTCGGCGACGGCCTTGCCCAGCATCAGCACGACCGGGAGCAGCACGGTGAGGAGGGTGGCGGGGAAGGACGGGCGGCGGCGGCCCTCGTCCTTTTCGTCCCCGGTGTCCTTGTCGGTGGAGACGTAGAGCTCCGGCGTCGTCACGTCCACCCAGCGGGACGCGTACCGGGCGAACACCGGGCCGGACAGCGCGACGGTCGGGAGCGCGACGAGGATGCCGAGGCCGAGCGTGAGGCCGAGGTCGGCCTTGAGGGCGTCGATCGCGACGAGCGGCCCGGGGTGCGGCGGGACGAGCCCGTGCATGGCGGACAGGCCGGCCAGCGCGGGGACGCCGACCGCGATGATCGACATCTGCGCGCGGCGCGCCACCAGCAGGATGACCGGCACCAGCAGGACGAGCCCGATCTCGAAGAACATCGGCAGCCCGATCAGCGCGCCGACCAGGGCCATCGCCCAGGGCAGCAGCCGGCGCCCGGTCCGTCCGATGATCGTGTCGACGATCTGGTCGGCGCCGCCGGAGTCCGCCAGCAGCTTGCCGAACATGGCGCCGAACGCGATCAGGGCGCCGACCCCGGCCGCGGTGTCCCCGAACCCCTTGCCGAACGCGTCGACGGTGTCGGCCATCGACAGCCCCGCGATGGCGCCGACCAGCAGCGAGCCGAGGGTCAGGCTCAGGAACGGGTGCACCTTGAAGTAGGTGATCAGTATGACGATCAGCGCGATGCCGGCGAGCGCGGCCGGCACGAGCCGCCCGCTGGACGCGGCCGGCGCCGCGGCCAGCACGATCGAGTGCATGCGTCATCCTCCAGGGAGCCGTACGAAAGATGATGTTCGCCTGAGTGTGACCGCTATGACCTGCCGTTAACAAGAGATGGAACTGAAAAATCATATCTTTACCCGGAACCTATGCAGCTTCGTGTGATGATTGGCTCATGGCGCACAACCCCCAGGCCGGTCTGCACGGCAGCGTTCTCGACCGGCTCGGCGTGCTGATCACGTCCGGCACGCTGCCCGCGGGCGAGGTGCTGCGCATCGAGCAGCTGGAGGACCGGTTCGGGGTGTCCCGGTCGGTGATCCGGGAGGCGATCCGCGTCCTGCAGTCGATGGGCATGGTCACCAGCCGCCGCCGGGTCGGCATCATCGTCGCGGCGCGCTCGGCGTGGAACCTGTTCGACCCGCTGATCATCGGATGGCGGCTGGACGGCGCGGGCCGGGACGAGCAGCTGCGCTCCCTGGGGGAGCTGCGCCGCGGGCTGGAGCCGGTGGCCGCCGCGCTGGCCGCCCGCCGCGCGACCCCCGCCCAATGCGGCACGCTGACCGGCGCGGTCATGGAGATGGCGGTGCACGGCAGGTCCGGCGACCTGGAGGCCTACCTGACCGCCGACATCCTCTTCCACCGGACGCTGCTGGAGGCGTCCGGCAACGAGATGATGGGGGCGCTCAGCGGCGTGGTCGCCGCCGTCCTGGCCGGCCGCACCCACCACCACCTGATGCCCGTGCATCCCGAACCGGCCGCGATCCGCTGGCACGCCGAGGTGGCGCAGGCCGTCCAGTCGGGCGACGCGGACGCCGCCCGGCGCGCGATGCGCGACATCGTCGAGGAGGCGAACCAGGCGATGCTGGAGACCGGCGACTGACCGTCAGAAGAGCGTCGGGGGCTCCGCCGGCAGGGGCTCGGGTAGCGGCTCCAGCTCGGGAACGCAGGCCCGCACCTCATCGTGGAAGCGGCGGGCGAGGTCGAGCGCCTCGGCGTTGTCCGGCGTGTGGACGAACACGGTCGGCGAGCGTCCCTCCCGCAGCCATTCGGCGACCCGGCCGACCCAGAACCGCCAGCCCTCGATCGTTCGCTCGGTGTCGTCCCGTCCGAGATAGCGGACGATCGGACGGTCGGTGAGGGCCGCCGACCGGCGCGGCACCCGCGGCTTCTTCGTCCAGGCATCCCGCTCGGCATCACTGGTCGGACGGCTCTGGAAGAACACGGTCGTGTCGAAGGGGACCCATTCCGCCCCGGCCCGGGCCAGGACGCGCTCAAGGTCGCGCACGCAGCCCGCGTCCTCGAAGAACGCCCGGTGGCGCACCTCGACGGCATACCGGTGCGCCGCGGGAAGGCCGCGAAGGAACGCCGCGAGCGTCCCGAGATCACCAGGCCCGAACGACCCCGGGAGTTGCACCCACAGCGCATGCGCCCGCGACCGCAGCGGCTCGATCGCGTGCAGGAACGAGCGCAGTTCCTCCCCGCCCCCGGCGAGCCGGCCGTCATGCGTGATCGTCTTCGGCAGCTTGACCACGAACCGGAAGTCGGCGCCGGTCTGCTCCGCCCACGACTCCACGGCGCTCCGCGCCGGCGTCGCGTAGAAGGTCGTGTTCCCCTCCACCGCGTTGCACCAGCTCGCATAGGCCCGCAACCGCTCGCCCGGAGGCAGCGACGGCGGGACGAACCGCCCCTGCCACCGGGCATGAGCCCACATGGCGCACCCAACATGAAGCCGCATGCCCCGACGCTACCGGTGCCCCGGCCTTCCTCAAGAAGCGGCACGGCAGGCAGTGGACGCACACGCGGCTGGGGAACGCCGACGGATTCCCCGGCGCCGGACCGGACGCCCATCCAGCCGCCCAGGACACAGAACTCCACCGCGGGATCCCGCTTCGGCCGACTCCGGTTCCGATGATACGGAAACGTCAATGCAGAGGACCATTCGCGCCACCAGTCCATGACCGGATTAGGTCCCTGCGTCGCGCCAAAGGAACGTGCCTCGATGTCGCAGTTTTGTTCTCGTTTTGGCCTGGCGCAATAGGACGCGGTTCTGGAGTGAAGTCGATTCGGGTGGGGACTGTGGTCAGGTTTGGCGGCGCAGCCGGTACCACTGGGGCGAGGTCCTGTTCATCGGCCAGCCGAGCCCTGCCGTTTCCGCGGGCTGGACGTCGAGCAGTTCCCAGTCCGGGAACGCGGCCTCGACCTCCGCCTGGGAGACGCCGCCGATCCGGGACCGCAGCCGGGTCGGGCCGAAGGCGAGCATCAGCAGCGTCGAGCCGGGGTCGGCCAGCGTCGAGACACCCCGTCCCACGGCCTGTCGCTGGGGCGCGTCGAAACCCTGGAAGCAGCCGATGTCGAGGAAGAAGCCGAACGTCCCCAGGTCGGCTGACCGCAGATCTGTCGCATCCCCGACGACGTAGGTGACGCCCTCCGTGTTCCTGTTCTTGGCCGCTTCGATCGCGGCGGGCACATAGTCGATGCCCACCGCCTCCCAGCCGCGGCGCGCGAGTTCGGGCGTGAACTGGCCGCGTCCGCAGCCGATGTCCAGGGCCCGGCCGAGCGGGCTGGAACGCTCGGCCTTCTCCCGGTCCAGCAGAGCGGCGATGCTCGCCGCCGCTGCCTTTCCGTAGCGTTCCCAGGGGGTGAGCCCGAAGCGGTACATTCGCGCGTAGTTCGTCATTTGCCTCGACCCTCTCATGTCGGGTCGCACAGGTCGCAGCGGGGTGGGCATAGCGGGCCTGCGCGGCGGCCCTTCCTCAGTTCGAGCCGAGCGGTATTCCCTGTGCTTTCGCGGCCCTCAGCCAGGCCGGAAACTCGGAGAGAACGCGTTGGTAGAGTTCCGCGTCGGTGATGTCGGCGATGTCGTCCACGGCGAAGAAGCCGGCGTTGTCGACGAGCCGCCCGTCGAGGCCGTCGAGCTTTTCCAGAATGCCGTACCGGCCCTGGCCGAGGCCGACGAACTGCCAGAAGATCGGCCGAATCGACGCCTCCCGCAGCAGGCGTGCGATCTGGGCGTCCTTGGCCACGCCGCCGTCCGAGAAGAACAGTACGAACACCGGCTCGCCCGGACGGGCCGCGTAGTAGGAGACGATGTCGGCGATCACCTGGGGCTCGTTGTTGCGGCCGCCCAGGCTGACGCGGGCCCCGTCGGCGGCGACGGCCTCGTGCATGCGCACGTTGTCCCGCGTCCACGCCTGGATCTCGGCGACCCGCAGCGGCGGCAGCCGCGCGAACTCCGTCGCGAAGATCCACGCGTCCAGCGCCCCGTCGTCGTCCACCTGGAGGGCGATCGCCGCCATCCGCTCGACGATGTCGGCGACCACACCGTCCTTGTACATCCGCCGCATCGAACCCGAGGCGTCCAGCGCGACGGCCACCCGCGCCCGCACCCCGCCGATGCCCTTCTTCTCCAGCGAGACGCGGACGGCCTCCTTGCGCAACGAGATGCGCTCCGGCAGGCCGGGCCCGGCAGGCTGCTCGCCGGTCACATCGACCCCGAAGTCGGTGGCCAGTCCGGCGAGGCCGCTCGCCCAGCCCTGACCCACCGCCCTGATCTTCCATGTCCCCGCGCGCCGGTAGAGCTCGACGACGACCACCACCGTCTCGCCCGCCGTCATCGCCGGGGCCTCGAACCCGGGCCCGCCGTGGATTCCGGCGCGGACGCTGACGCCGTCGAACGTCCCGGGCCCGTCCACGCTGGCGACGACCGCGATGGCCGAGACCTCGCCCGGCACACGCTCGGTGTCGATGACGATCCCGGCGCCGTCCAGCGAGACCCCGTCCTGCGCCGGATGATTGAAGAAGACCAGATCGTCGTCCGACCGCACCCGCCGGTCATCGCCCAGAAGCACCGCCGACACGTCCACCGCCCTGCCCGCGGCGTCCACGGCGATCCGGACCCGCCCGTCGTCCAGAGTGGCGTTCTCACCCTTGCGCAGCATCGCCCGCCTCCCGTCCGGATCCCGCACCGCCCAGATCCCGCACCGCCCAGACAGTACGCCCTCCGCGCCCCGCGTCACGGCGGATGTGCCGGAACGGGGGTCAGTTCCCGTCGGACGGGTCCGGCGGACGAATCGGCAGCAGTGCCACCAGTCCCGCCAGCAGGATCAGCAGGATTCCGGCCATGCCGGCGCGCTGGCCGCCGAACAGCGCGATGAACCCGCTGAAGGCCAGCGGGCCGAGGAAGCTGACGGCGCGTCCGGTGGTGGCGTACAGCCCGAACGCCTCGCCTTCCCGCTCGGGGGCGACGATGCGGGCGAGAAAGGTCCGGCTGGAGGACTGGGCGGGCCCCACGAAACCGGACAGGACCAGTCCGCACACCCAGAACGCGGCCTTGCCGGAGAGCACCACCAGCCCGCCGCCCATCAGGAGGAGTCCCAGCAGCGCCGTGACGATCACGGGCTTGGAGCCGAAGCGGTCGTCCAGCCGTCCGCCGAGGACGGCGCCGGCACCGGAGCAGAGGTTGGCGGCGATCGCGAAGACCACCACCTCGGTGGCGCTGAATCCGAAGGTGCCCGCCGCGACGACGCCCCCGAAGGTGAAGATCGCCGTCAGGCCGTCCCGGTAGACGGCGCTGGCCAGCAGGAATCCGAGCGTGCGCCGGTCGCCGCGCCACATCTCGCGCAGCCGCCGGGCCAGCACGGCGTAGCCGGCGAAGAAGCCGCCCCGAACCGGCTCCCCGGACGCCGGCGCCTCCGGCACGAACAGCAGCACCGGCACCGCGAACACCGCGAACCACAGCGCCGAGAACAGCGCGACCACGCGGATGTTGAGCCCGTCCTGCGAAGTCACGCCGAACAGGCCGACGTCGGGCTGCACGAACGCGAACAGCACGACCGTCAACGCGATCAGGCCGCCGAAGTAGCCCATTCCCCAGCCGAAGCCCGACACCCGCCCGATCGTCGCCCTCGTTGAGACCTGTACCAGCATCGCGTTGTAGTTGACCTCGGCGATCTCGAAGAACACGCTGCCGACGGCGACCAGGACGAGTCCGGGAAGCAGGTACGACGGGTCGTCCCTGATGAAGAACAGCCCCGCCGTGCAGACCACCACCAGCCCGGTGTGCACGGCCAGCCACAGCTTGCGCCGGCCGCCCGCGTCGCTGCGCTGGCCGCTCACCGGCGCGAGCAGCGCGATGAACACCCCGGCCACCGCGAGCGAGACGCCGAGCGCCTGCGACCCCGACTCCTCGTCGGCGGCCACCGAGTCCGTCAGATACACCGTGAAGACGAACGTGACGATGACGGCGTTGAAGGCCGCCGACCCCCAGTCCCACATCGCCCAGCTGATCACCCTGCGTCTCCGGATGCGCGACGGCAGGGACGCCGCGCCGTCGACCGTGTCGGGACGATGCGTAGGCACACGGTGACGGTAGCGGAGGTGCCGCCCCTCGGTGGACGCGCCGGCGACCGGCCCTCGCCGCGGTGCCTTGCGGGCCGCCGGTCACGGTCCGGCCATGCCGCAGGGGCTCAGAGCTCGCGGCGGATGCGCATCCGGCGGACTGCCGCGACCGCGCCACCGGTCGCGAGCATCAGCACCAGCGCGGCGGCGCCGCCTCCCGCGACGAGCAGCTCCGTGTCGCGGGGCGGCTTCGCCGGAGAGGTATCGGCCACCGGGCTGGCCGAGGTGTCCGGTGCCCGTCCGGCCGGCGCGGCGCTGCCGGTCGTGCGCGCGGGCGCGGGGCGGCGGGACGCCGTCTGCTTGCGGGCGGCGGAGAACGTCACATCGGAGCAGGAGTAATAGGTGTCGGGCGTATCCGAGGTCTGCCAGACCGTGTAGATCATGTGGCGTCCCGTCTTGCCCTTGGGGAGCCGCCCGGTGAAGATGTACGCCCCGTCCCGCCGCGGCGGGTCCGTCACCTTGAGGAACGGCTTCGCTTCCAGCGCCGACCAGGTCAGCGGGCGGGTGGGGCGGTACCCGTCGCGCGTGACGTACAGCCGGAACGATCCCCGGTGCGGAATCGACACCCGGTAGCGGAAGGTGCGGCGGGCGGCGGGGGCCAACCGGGTCGCGGGCCAGTCCGCACGCGCCAGGTCGAGGCCGTGGAAGCGCGTGAGGCCCGCGCTGCACAGCTCACCGTCCGGGATCATCTGGCGGTCGCGGCCACGCACGTTCGGCACGCGCAGCTCGTCCCACTGCGCGAGCGCCGCGCCGCTCACCTTCGCCGCGGCCCGGCAGGCGGCGCTCGCCCGGGCGGGGCCGTGCCCGGGGTCGCAGCCGGTCGCGCGGCTCGCCGGGCTCTCCATTGCCCCGTGCGCCCTGGCCGGGGTGGCCGGGACGGCCATCCCGAGCAGGATCCCGAGCACGGTCGCGGCGGCCGGCACGCGAGCCCTCACTCCAACGCCCCCTCAGATCGGAAACGCCCAGCAGTACGCACCCGCCCCGCGACGGGTTCACGCCGCTGAGGCCGGAAGGGAGACCGGCGGTGTGAATCGGCGTCCGGTTCGTGCAGGACGCATGCCGCTTGGTGTCGGTAGGCGGCTGTCGGGGCGGTCGCCGCGCGGCGAGCGTGGAGTACGCCGGCGGCTTCGGCGGCCGACCGTCCACACCCACCTCACCACGGAAGAGAAACGATGAAACGCATTGCCTGCGCGCTACTCGCGGCCGGCCTGCTTGCAGGCGCCTGCGACGACAAGGACTCCAGCCCGAAGGCTGCCTCGCCCGCCGCTGACGTGGCGGGTCAGCGCGGCCAGGTCGTCTCGACCGACGCCCTCGCCACCCTGTCCGCCGGGCAGGTCGCCTCCTACCTCGGCGGGCTGCACTATCCGACGACCGGCGCGCGCTTCGGCGTGGAGGCCTACCGGGTCGTGTACCGGACGCTCGATCCGTCCGGGAAGCCGACCACGGCCAGCGGGCCCGTCGCGCTACCGCGCAACGGGCGGCAGACGCTGCGCACGGCCGCGTACGAGCACGGCACCAATCCGGTCAAGGCGGGCGCCGCCACGACGGACCCGAAGAGCTACGACCGGGCGACGGCCTTCTACCTGGCGTCCGGCGGGTTCGGCACGGTCGCCCCCGACTACATCGGCCTCGGTCTCGGGCCGGAGGCGCCGCCCTACATGGACCACGCGTCCGAGGCGGCCACGTCCGTGGACATGCTGGCCGCCGCGGATAGGGTCGCCGCCGACCACGGCCGGAAACTGGAGCGGCGCGTCCGGGTGACCGGCTTCTCCCAGGGCGGTCCGGCGGCCATGGCACTCGGCCGCGAGTTGCAGAAACAGGGCCGGCTCGCCGCCATCGCCCCGATCAGCGGGCCCTTTCACGTCGAGCACGCCGAGATCCCGGCGATGTTCGAGCCGGGGGTGCTCGACCCGAAGGAGTCGGTGCTCTACGTCGGCTATTGGCTCACTGCGGCGAACCGCACCCACCACTTCTACGAATCGCCGGGCGAGTTCTTCCAGAAGCCCTACGACGCGACCGTCGAGTCGCTGTTCAGCGGCAACTCGACGCTGGACGACCTCGTCGCCGGGACGCCCGCCGACCCGGGCCGGTTCCTCACCCCGGCCGCGATCCAGCGGCTGAAGGCGCCCACCGGCCCCTTGGCCGAGGCGATGCGCGCCATCGACGGCACACGCCGCTGGAAGCCGTCCGCCCCGGTGCGCCTCTACGCCGCGAGCGGCGACAAGGACGTCGCCATCGCCAACTCCCGCCAGTGCGCGGCCGACCTGCGCGCGCAGGGCGTATCGGCGCCGCTGACCGACGTGGGCGACCTGCTCCACGGCCCGTCCGCGCTCGCGTCGATGCCGCACATCCTGGCCTGGTTCAAGACCCTCGCTTCCGTGGCTATGCGGACGGCGTCCAGGCGGTTGCGGGCGCCGAGCTTGGTGACGATCGCGCCGAGATAGTTGCGGACCGTTCCCTTGGACAGGTGCAGCTCGGCCGCGATCTCCGCGAGGCCGGCGCCGGACGCGGCCATCCCCAGAACGTCCAGTTCACGGTCGAGCGGGTTCTGCGGCGCGGCGACCGCCTTGGCCGCGAGCGCCACGTCGATGACCTTCTCGCGCCCGAGCGAGGCGGTGACGGACGCCTCGGCGGCCTCCGGGGTGTCCCCGGCGCTGACCATCAGCGCGGTGAGCTGGGCCTCGAAGCACCGGTCGGCGTCGTACGGGTCGACCAGGTAGCCGCCGAGCTCCAGGCTGCACAGCCCGTGCACGGTGATCCACATGTGGTGCGCGACCAGCTCGGGATCGGACCAGGCGAAGCGGCCGGCGGCGATGCAGCGCCGGGCGCAGGCCACCACGCTCACGAGCGTGTAGCGGCCGTACTGCCGGTCGGCCTCCGACAGCGAGAACACCGGCAGCGACGACGCGCCCAGCATCACGCTGTACAGGTGCGGGTTGGCCTGCGCGTTGTGGCGGTACGCCCGCCCGATCAGCGCCATGTCGCTCACCGGGTCGTCGCTGTCGGCCACCCGGGCGAAATGGTGCCCGAGCCGGTCGAAGCCCAGGTGCACCATCTCGCGCACCAGCCCGCTCATCCCGCCGAAGTGGGTGTGGACGAGGATCGTGGAGCAGCCGGCTGGACCGCCACCACCGCACCGCCCGGCTGCCCCAGCCCCCGGACGGCCACCAGGCGCGCGAGCTCGTCCTCGCCGCCGCGGGGCGCCGGCGCGGCCGGACCACGCTCTACGTCACCGAGCACTACCAGCAGGCCAGCCCGCTGCCGCCCGAACCCCCTGGTCGTCGTCCGGCGGGACAGGATCCCTGATCCCGGTGCGGGAGGTCCAGCACGGCTGCAACGTGCTGGTCGCCGACGTGCAGGGCGCCGAACTGGCCGTCCTGGAGGGCACCGACCTGGACCGCCTCGACCTGGCGGTCATCGAGGGCAGCACCTGGGCGCGCTGCACCGGGGGCTCCACCCTGGACGACATCGCCGCGTACATACGGGACGCCGACTGGCGCGAGGTCGCGGTGTTCCGGCACTCCCGCCCGTACGTCGCCGACGTCGTCTGGCTGTCGCCCGCCGCGGTCACCCGCGCCGCCGGGACGGACGCCGGGACCGGTACCGAAGGCGGCCCGCGGTGACGATCGGGACGCGGGCGCGGCCGAGCGACGTGGTCCGGGCCCTGGGAAGGCCGCCGCGACCCCTACCCCCTGTGCGATCTGCTCCGCAACACGGCGACGCGGTGGCGGTCAAGCCGGGGCTGATGGCCGCCGTCGGGTACGAGGCGTGCGACGCGGCGCTGCGCGAGCCGCGGCTGCGCGTGCAGGACAGCGCGAACTACGGCGAGTTCTGTCCCGACTGGCCGTCGCACTCGTCGCTGCGCGGCTACATCGGAGGCGGCGGCGGAGGCCGAGGCCGAGGCGCTGCGGGGGTTCCTCCGCGACGGGCTCGCACCAGGCAAGCTGGACCGCCGCGCGCTCGAGCCGCCGGCCCGCCCGGCCCGCGCGCCGGGGCCCTCAGCCGGTGAGGAACTCGGTGATCACCGGAGCGATGGCCTTGCCCTTGACGACGTGCATCTGGCCGTCGAGCGTGCGGTGCCGCGCGTCCGGCAGGACCTCGGCCAGGGCGCCCATGGCGTTCTTCATCCACTTCGGGCTCTTGCCGCCGACGACCACGAGGACGGGCGACTTCACGTCCGACCAACGGCCGGCGGGGAGCGGACGGCCCCGGCCGGTGTCGCCGAGAGCGGCGACGTCGTAGGGGGCGGTGTGGGCGACGCGCTTGAGCTTGGACCAGGCGGGCATCAGCCGCATCATCGTCACGAAGATCCCCGGCAGCCCCACGCCCTTCGTCATGAAGAGCTTGATCGCCTGGCTGCGCCGGTCCTCCTTGACGAGCGTCTCCATCTGGGCCCGCAGGTCCTCGGGGATCGGCTTGCGGGAGTCGTCGACGACGAACGGGCCCTCGTAGACCACCAGCTTGGGGATGGCCAGCCCGGCGTTGGCGGCGTCCAGGGCGAGCGGCACCCCCGAGGAGACGCCGTAGACGCAGGCGGACCCGCCCGCCTCGGCGATGACGGCCTCCAGGTCGTCGGTCTCGCGCTCGACGGAGAACGGCTGGGTGTCGCCGCTCTCGCCGCGTCCCCGGCGGTCGTAGGTGTAGACGGTGAAGCGGTCGGCGAGGAGCGGGGGAAGGTCCATGTTGGGGCCGAACGCGCGGTGCCCGAACGCGCCGTCGACGAGGACCAGGGCGGGCCCGGATCCGGTCTTGGAGTAGCCGATCCTCGTTCCGTCCTTCGATATCACGTGCGGCATGTCATCTCCTTCGGGTCTCGGCCGGGACGCGTACACGTCCCTCGGATACACGTCGATCGGGGAGCCGTGAAATCGACACACCGGAAAGAGGCCGTCCGGACACAGTCGTGTAACGGAGCGGTGACCGGGCGGAGGCATGCCCGGTCACCGCTCGCGGAAACGGACCTCAGGTCGCGGGCTTCACCGAGGGCTGGGCCGTCGGCGTCTCGCCCCGCGTCGGCGGCCTTCTCCCCACCCATGATTCGCGGCGGCGGACGGGTGAACATCTCCGCGATCGCTGCTCTGCCGCGATGATCGACTGCATACTTTTCCCATGAGATTTCATGCCACAGTCGAACTCGACGGCAAGACGGCGACCGGCATCCGGGTGCCCGAGGAGGTCATGGCCGCCCTCGGCGGCGGGAGGCGCCCCGCGGTGACGGTCTCCATCGGCGGCCACAGCTACCGCAGCACCGTGGGGAGCATGGGCGGGGTGGCCAAGATCCCGGTCAGTGCGGAGAACCGGAAGAAGGCGGGCGTCGAGGCGGGCGACGAGGTGGCGGTCGAGGTCGAGCTCGACACCGCGCCGCGCGAGGTGGAGGTGCCGGACGACCTGGCCGCCGCGCTCGCGGCGGAGGAGCAGGCGAAGTCCTTCTTAGCGGGGCTGACGCTGTCGCAGCAGAAGGCGTGGGTCGCCTGGGTCGAGAGCGCTAAGAAGGCCGAGACGCGGGAGCGCCGCGTCGCCGAGACGACGGAGGCGCTGAAGGCGGGCCGTGCCCGCCGCTGACCCGGTGGCCGAGACCTCCGGCGGCCCGGTCCGCGGCGTCCGGTCCGCCGGGGTCTCGGTGTTCCAGGGCGTCCCGTACGCGGAGGCGCCGGTCGGGGAGCTGCGGTTCGCCCCGCCGCGCGAACGGCGCGCCTGGGACGGCATGCTCGACGCGACCCGGCCCGCCCCGGCCGCACCGCAGCCGCCCTCGCGCCTGGTGCGGGTGGTCGGGCCGATGCGGTTCGCCCAGTCCGAGGACTGCCTGACCGTCAACGTCTGGACGCCCGGCACCGGCGGCGACCTGCCCGTGCTCGTGTGGCTGCACGGCGGCGCGTACACCGCCGGCGCGGGCGGCCAGGACTGGTACGCCGCCGAACGACTGGCCGCCCGCGGCATGGTGGTCGTCTCGGTGACGTACCGGCTGGGCGCCCTCGGCTTCCTCTACCTGGGCGAGCCGGACGGCGGCCACGGCGCGGGCAACTTCGGGCTCCTCGACCAGCTCGCCGCCCTCCGCTGGGTGCGCGCCAACGCCGCGGCGTTCGGCGGCGACCCGGACAGCGTCACCGTGGCCGGGCAGTCGGCGGGCGCGCTGTCGATCCTCGCCCTGGCGGCCGGGCCGCACGCCGGCGTGCTGGGCCCCCGGCTGATCATGCAGAGCCTGCCCGGCGGGATCGCCCCAGCGGCTCCGGCGGACGCCGCGCGGGTGGCCGGGCTCTACCTGGCCGAGCTGGGCCTCGGCCCGGGGGACGCCGCCCGGCTGCGGGAGCTCCCGGTCGCCGACCTCCTCGCCGCGCAGCGGCGGGTGATGCCCCGGGCGGCCCGGTTAATGGACCTCGCCCCGCCGAGCGGGCCCGCGAGGTCGGCGCCGACCTGTTCGGCGACGCGGGGCGCGCGGCGTACGAGCGGGAGGCCGCGGCGCAACCGGGCCGCCGGCCCGCCGGCGTGCTGGGCGGCGTCGCCGACGAGGCGTACTTCCGCGCGCCCACGACGCGGCTGGCGGACGCCGCCGGGACCGCCTACCTGTACCGGTTCGACTGGGACCCGGGCGCGGTCTTCGGGGCGTGCCACTGCATGGAGCTGCCGTTCGTGTTCGGCACCGAGGACGCCTGGCGGGAGGCCCCGAGGCTGAACGGGTGGCCGCTCCCGAACGATCTCGCCGGCACCGTCCAGGACGCCTGGGCGTCGTTCGTGCGGTCGGGAAGGCCGGGCGGCGGCTGGGGGCGGCACGCTCCCGGAGCGCCCGCGTGGGTCCTCGGCGGCGGACGCTGAGGGCGGCGCGGCCCGGCGGCGTCCTCAGCCGCCCGCGGTCCGGCCCTCGGCGCACCCGGCCGCGCAGCAGCTCGCGCTCGTTGCGGGTGAGGGACGCGGCGCGCTCGAACTCCCGCGCCGCCTCGTCCAATCGGCCCAGCCGGGCCAGCAGGTCGGCGCGGACGCCCGGCAGCGGGTGGTAGTTGCGCAGCGCCGGCTCCGCCGTCAGGGCGTCGGCGACGGCCAGGCCGTCCGCCGGGCCGAACGCCATCCCGCGCGCGACCGCCCGGTTGACGTCGACGACGGGCGACGGCATGACCCGCGCGAGCATCTCGTACAGCGCCGCGATCCGGACCCAGTCGGTCTCCTCGGCGGTGCGGGGACGCGCGTGGCAGGCGGCGATGGCCGCCTGGAGGGCGAACGGCCCGAGCGCGCCGCCGAGCCGCTCGGCGCGGTCCAGCGCGGCCAGGCCGCGGCGGATCAGCACCCGGTCCCAGGCGGCCCGGTTCTGCTCGGCGAGGGGGACCGGCTCCCCGGACGGCCGGGTGCGCGTCCGCAGCCGGGACGCCTGACTCCGGCCATTGCTCAAGGGCGGCCACCAGGGCGTCCTGCGCGATCTCCTCGGCGGCGCCGACGTCGCGCGTCAGTCGCGCGAGCGCGGCTCGATTTTCCAGACCGCCTCGATGGCCCGGTGGGTCTCATTGGCCGTCACAGCACTCGATCAGAACACGGCGCCGGGCGCGGCGCAACGAGACGGCGCGTCATTGCGGCGGACCGAAATCCTCCGGCCCGAACACCTGGCGGATCTCGGCCTCGCCCTTCCAGCCGGGCCACGCCTTGTGGGCCCGCAGGAACCGGGAGGCCCACTCGACGGCCTCCTCCTTGGAGCCGAGGTCGTAGATGGCGTAGCTGATGATGACCTCTTCGGCCTCGGTGAACGGGCCGTCGTGGACGCTCAGCTCGCCGTCGGCCAGGCTGACGCGCGCGCCCATCGCGGTGGGGGCGAGCCCGGCGGTGTCGAGCAGGACGCCCGCCTTGACGGCCTCCTCGCCGAGCCGGCCGATCTCCGCCATCAGCTCCGGCGGCGGCGCGCCATGGTTCTCCTCCGCCTTGAGCAGCATCACATACCGCGGCATCTGCGGCCTTCCTCTCGTTGTCGGGTCGTCCTTACTACGTCGATCGGACGGCGGCCGAATCGACGGCACGGCGGAACTTTCTCGCGACGGCCGGCGGCGGCCCGTCCGCCCGGCCACGGTGGCGCCCGCCGCCGCGCCGCGCAGCTCCGAAAATGCCGGATCTTCGGCCCCCTGTCGATCCGGGCCCGGCCCGTTCGACGTATAGGTGAACCCCCGGGCGCCGCCGCCCGGGCAGATGAAGGAGAAGCCGATGAGGAAGATCTTCGCCGCGTACTTCGTGTCCCTGGACGGGGTGTACGAGGCGCCGCAGAAATGGCACTTCCCCTACCAGAACGCCCAGATGGAGCAGGCCGTCGCGGCGCAGATGGACGACTCGGACACCATGCTCCTCGGCCGCCGCACCTACGAGGAGTTCGCCGGGGCGTTCATGAACGCCGACCCGTCCAACGCGCTGGCCGCGCACATGGCCGCGACGCCCAAGTACGTGGCCTCCACCACGCTCGACGACCTGGAGTGGAAGAACTCCACCCTGCTGAAGGACGACGTCCCGGGGCACGTCGCCCGGCTGAAGGAGGAGCCCGGCCGCGACATCCTGCTCAACGGCAGCGCCACGCTGATGCGGTCCCTGCTGAGGGAGGGGCTCGTGGACGAGCTGAGGCTGCTCGTCCACCCCGTCGTCGTCGGCTCCGGAGCCAGGCTGTTCGAGGACGTCAAGAAGACGCCGTTCCACCTCGCCGACTCCGCCGTCTTCGACAACGGCGTCCTGTCGCTGAGGTACGAGCCCCGCTGAAAGCGCCGGTGAGAGGGTCGGCAATCTGGGAGAACGCCGCCGGAACGACGATCGTCACGGTCGAGGGAGACCCACGGACGAGGGACCGCGTGCTGCGGCCGGGCGCGGAGCCGCCGCGGCTGACCGAGGCCGAGGCGGCGGTGCTGTCCCGGTGCGACGGCCGCCGGGCCGTCGCCGGCATCGCCGCGGGCGGCGACCGGATCGCGGCGCTGGACCGCCTGGTGGACGACGGCGTCGTCTGGCGGGGCGTGAACATGCCGTACAACCCGGATGCCGAACGCGTGCTGCGCGCCGCCCTCGCCGCCCTCGCCGCGATCCCCGAGCCGCGTGCCCGGGAACGGGCGCTGGCCGGGCTCGCCCGGCTCGACCGGGCACGCGACGCCGTGGCGGCCGCCGCCGGGGACGCCGACGCGCTGGCCGCGGCGCTGGCACGGCTGGACGAGGAGTTCACCGCCGTCACCGGAGCCGAGCCGCAGCGGCGCAGCGGCCAGATGTACGCGGGGCGGCGCGTCTGCTATGAGGAGATCGTCCGCGATCTGGACGTCACGATCGGCCGTCCGGTCCTGGAGGCGCTCGCCGGACCGTTCGGGTCCGCCCTGCTCCCGGCGTCGCGGTGGCTGTCGGCGACCCTTGCGCAGGCGTACGACGACGCCTTCGGCAAGCTGTACCGGGAGCTGCTCGGCCCCGGGGCGGACGGCGTGCCGATGCCGGAGTTCTGGGACGCCGCCCAGCGCCTGCTGACCGGTCCTGACCGCCCGGCGGACGCGGTCGCCGCCGGGTTCGCCCGCCGCTGGAGCGAGCTGTTCGGGCTCGACGCCCCGGCCGATGGGCGCCGCCTGCGGTCCGGCAGCGCGGAACTGCGCGAGCGTGCCGCCGGTTTGTTCGCCGCCGAGCGCCCCGGCTGGGCGGGCGCCCGGATCCACAGCCCCGACCTGAGCCTCTTCGCGTCCGGCGAGGAGGCGCTGGCCGCGGGGGAGTTCATGCTCGTTCTCGGCGAGATGCACGCGGCGTGGCCGACGCTCGACTGCGCGGTCTTCGCCGACCGGCATCCCGCCCCGGACCGGCTGCGCGCCGCCGCGGCCGCCGACATCGGCCGCCAGTTCAGGCCGCTTTATCCGACGTGGTGGCCCCAGTACACGGCGCGCATCGCGCCGGTGCTCGGCGTCACCGACCACCAGCTCGCGTTCACGGCGGCACCGGGCGCCGATCCCGGACGTCTCCTGCCGACCGTCGCGCTCACCGTGACCGAGCGCGGGGGGGACGCTGGACGTCACCGGGCCCGGCGGGTTGCGCCGCCCGCTGCGCGAGGTGTTCGCGCTGCTGTTCGGCTGGCTCGGCGCGGAGGCGTTCAAGCTCGCGGGCGCGGCCCCGCACCAGCCGCGGGTCACCGTGGAACGCCTCGTCGTCACCCGCGAGACCTGGCGCACGACCGTCGGCGCGACCGGGCTGGGACCGGCTCGCGGCGCCGGCCCCGAGTACCTGGCCGCGCGCCGCCTGCGCCGTTCCCTCGGGCTGCCGGAACGCGTGTTCGCCAAGGTGGGGACGGAGACCAAGCCCGTGCACGTCGACTTCACCGGCCCCCGGTACGTGTCGGCGTTCGCCGCGATGCTCCGCGCGGCCCGCGAGTCGTCCGGTGACGGCGTCTCCGTCGTGTTCACCGAGCTGCTACCGGACTCCGGCGAGGTCTGGCTGCCCGATGCGCGGGGGCGGCGCTACCACTGCGAGCTGCGCCTTCAGATGTGCGACCCGGCGCGTCCCTGACCGGCGGGACGGCGGCGGAACGCGAGTAGCGCCATCGCGAGCATCCCGGCGGTGAAGACCGCCCCCGCGGTGAACGCGCCGCGCATGCCGTCGAGCTCGGCCGCGCCGCGCGTGGCGTCGTGCACGCTGACCAGGACGGCGACGCCCAGCGAACCACCGGTCTGCTGCATGCTCTGCAGCAGTGCCGAGGTGGCGCCGGACTCGCCCGGCGCCACCGATGCCATCGCCACGAACGTCGCCGCCACCGACACCAGGCCGGTGCCGGCACCGAACAGCAGCACCGGGCCCAGGATCATCGTGAGGTAGGAACTCGCCTGCGCGACCTGCGTCAGCCACACCATCCCGACCGCGCACAGCGCCGCCCCCGCCAGCATGATCGGCCGCGGACCGTAGCGGGGCAGCAGCCAGGGCACCGCCCGGCTCGCGGCGATGAGCGCGATCGTCGTCGGCAGGAACCCGAACCCGGTCGCCAGCGGACCGTACCCGAGCACGCCCTGGACGTAGAGGGTGAGGAAGAACAGCATGCCGCTCATGGCCGCGGTGAGCAGCAGCCGCATGAGGAGGGCGCCCACCCGGTCCCGGTCGCCGAACAGCCGCAGCGGCACGATGGGCTGCCGGGCGCGCGCCTCGATCACCGGGAACAGCGCGAGCAGCAGCGCGGCGGCGCCGAAGGCGCCGAGCGTCCAGGCCGCGGACCACCCGCCCTCGGCGGCGCGGATGAAGCCGTACACCAGGAGCGCCGACCCGACGGTGCAGGTGAACGCGCCGGCCAGGTCGAAGCGGCCCTCCCGGCGCGGGGACTCGCGGACGGCGCGCGGTGTGAGCGCGACGATCGCCGCTCCGACCGGCACGTTGACGAACAGGACGGCGCGCCAGGACGCCCAGGCGGTCAGCAGCCCGCCGAGGACCAGCCCGGCCACCATGCCCGCGCTGGCGGCGACCGTGAAGACGGCCAGCGCCCGGCTCCTGCGCGGCCCGTCCTCGAACGTGCTGGCGATGAGCGCGAGCGCCCCCGGCCCGGCGAAGGCGGCGCCGACTCCCTGCGCGGCCCGCCCCGCCAGCAGCCATCCCGGGGTGGTCGCGAGCCCCCCGGCCAGCGACGCGACCGTGAACAGGGCGACGCCCGCGACGAACACCCGGCGGTGCCCGAGCAGGTCGCCCGCCCGCCCCCCGAGGAGGAGCAGCCCGCCGAACGCGAGGGTGTAGGCGTTGACCACCCAGGACAGCCCCGTGTCACTGAACCCGAGGCCGCGCTGGATGCTGGGCAGCGCGATGTTCACGATCGAGGCGTCCACCACGAGCGTGAGCTGGCAGGCGGACAGGAGCGTGAGCGCCAGGCCCCGGACCGGCGCGCCGCCGTCGGCCGCTCCCTCCGCGGCGCGTGCGGGAGCCGGCACGGCGCCTCCGCGGTCCTTCTTCATGACCGGCCGCCTCGGCGTGCGCCCGTCACATGGAGTCGATGAGGGGCTGCAGGGACGCCTTGATCTCCTCGTCCGTGGGAGCGCTGTCGACGATCTCCCCGGAGAGATAGCTCTCGTAGGCGCTGAGGTCCAGCAGTCCGTGGCCGCTGAGCCCGAACAGGATGACCCGGTGGGCCCGCTCCTCGCGCGCCCGCACCGCCTCGTCGATCGCGGCGGCCACGGCGTGGGCCGACTCGGGCGCGGGGACGAACCCTTCGGCCTTCGCGAACGCGGCGCCGCATTCGAAGACGCGGGTCTGCCCGTAGGACGCCGCCTCCACCATGTCGTGGTGGTACATCGCGCTGACGATCGGAGCGGCGCCGTGGTAGCGCAGACCGCCGGCATGGATCTTGTAGGCCATGAACCGGTGCCCCAGGGTGTACATCTTGACCGCGGGCGTCACACCGGAGTAGTCGGTGTAGTCCATCAGGTAGTCGCCCCTGGTCATCTTGGGGCACGCGTCGGGTTCGACCGCCAGGAACCGGGTGCCGGGGTTCTCCGCCTGCGCCGCCCGGTAGAACGGGAAGGTGAGCCCGGCGAAGTTGCTGCCCGCTCCCATCGCCCCGATCACGACATCGGGGAACTCGCCGGCCAGCTCCATCTGGAGAAGCGCTTCCTCACCGATGACCGTCTGGTGCATCAGGACGTGGTTCTCCCCGCTGCCGATCGAGAACCGCGCCTCCTTGCGGCTGTTCGCGTACTCGATCGCCTCGGCGTTCGCGATGCCGAGAGTGCCCGGCGAATCGGGGTCGGCGCGCAGGGCGGCCCTGCCCACCTCCGTCTCCGTGCTCGGGCTCGTGATGACCTTGGCGCCGTTCAACCGCATGAGCGTGCCCCGGTAGGGCTTCTGCTCATGGCTCGACCGCACCATGAAGACGGTGCACTCCATGCCGTACGGGTGGCACGCCATCGCGAGCGCACTGCCCCATTGGCCGGCGCCGGTGCCCGTCACCATTTCCTTGACGCCCGACCGGCCGTAGTAGTAGGCCTGCGCCAGCGCGGTGTTTATCTTGTGGCTGCCCGACGGGCTCGTGCCTTCGTATTTGAAGTAGATGTGCGCCGGGGTGTCGAGTGCCTTCTCCAGCCTGGACGCACGGAAGAGGGGCGTCGGCCGCCAGCGCTGATATTCCGCCCGGACGGGGTCGGGGATCGCGATGAAGCGAGTGCCGCCCGTGCTCTGCCGGTAAAGGGAAAGCGGCAACTGGGGTTTCAGTGGCCCTTCTCTATCGCTTCTCGGCGGCGCCGACCTGGCCGCCGGAACCTCGATCGGAAGATCGGCGAGTATGTTGTACCAATGCGTGGGAACCTGGTCCCGGTCCAGGTTGAAAACCTCGTGCATGTTATCCCTCAGTGCCCTTTCGCGTCGATGACACCGCTGATCATGTGCACCAGGCTTCCCACGTTCCGGAGCTCCGCGCTCATCACGTCCTCGTCATCGATCTCGATGTCGAAGCGCTTCTCGATCGCCACGAGGATGTGCAGGAGGCTGAGCGAGTCCAATCCCACGATCGGGGAGTAGAGCGAGACCTTCTCGTCGAGTTGCTCGCGGCCGATGTTCAGTTCGAGAACGCTGATCATGACGTCCTTGATCTGCGTCGCCAGATCCAGCTCCTTGGCACGGTCCATGGCATGCACCTCGTCTGCACACGTCGTATCCGGGAACTCTGCGGGTGGAAGGGGCGGCAACACCGCGTCACGTGCCGACGAGTCGGGTCGTCGACTTCGCCCGTCCGAGCATCTCGCTCTACCCGGGCGAACTGGTCGGGGGCTTGCCCGCGGCCGCGGCCTCGCCCACTTCATCCGGTTGATCATCCGTACCGTACGACAGGCGTCGGGGGCGCGCAAGGGATCGCCTGGAGTCGCCTGGTGGGAGCCATTTGTCAGAAGTTGGCCTTCTCAAGATCGGATCGCTCATGCAGAATGAACTGTGGCCGGTGGTGAACGGGAGGGCCATGCGGTTCGAATGGCCTGATGGCGAAGACCGGCTGTATCACGATTTTCGCAGGCTGGGCGAAGAGTCACTGAGCAAGGACGTCGCCGATCGGGACAAGGCCGGGGTGTTCGGCCACGACGATTGGATGTGCTGCGCCGAGCACGGCGTGCTCGGCCTGGTCCTGCCGCCCGCGTACGGGGGAGCCGGATGCGATCTCGCCGGCTATGTGCGGGCAATGGAGGGACTCGGCCACGGTTGCCTCGACAACGGCCTCATGATGGCGATCGGCGCGCACGTACTCGCCGCCGAAATGCCGGTCTGGAAGTTCGGTGACGAAGGCCAGCGCCGGAAGTACCTGCCGGAGCTCGCCGCCGGCCGGCTCATCGGCGCCAACGCGATGACCGAGCCGGGGAGCGGGTCGGACGCGCTGTCGCTCGTGACGACGGCCGAGCGCGACGGCGGCTTCTACCGGCTGACCGGACGCAAACGCTACGTCACGAACGCGCCCGTCGCCGACGTGTTCGTCGTGTACGCGACCGTCGACCCGGATCTCGGCTTCACCGGAGTCACCGCCTTCCTCGTGGAGCGCGGCGATGCCGGCCTGGTGGTGCACGAGCAGGCGGAGAAGATGGGGCTGCGCACCGCCCGCTGGGGAGAGATCGAACTGGACGCGTGCCGGATTCCCGCGTCCCGCCGGCTCGGCGCCGAGAGGCAGGGCGCCGCCATATTCGCGCAGACGATGGCGTGGGAACGGGCCCTTCTCCTGGCGCCGTGGCTCGGTGTGATGGAGCGCGAGATCGACGCGTGCGTGCGCTTCAGCCGGCGGCGCCGCCAGTTCGGCAAGCACATCGGCCATTTCCAGTCGGTCTCCAACCGGATCGTCGACATGCGGATCCAGTGGGAGATATCCCGGATGCTCGTCTACCGCGCCGCCGCGGAACTCGGCAGAGCGAAGGCGACCATCTTCCCGGAGGTCGGCAAGCTGTACGTGAGCGAGGCCGCGGCGGAGGTGTTCAAGAGCGCGATGCAGGTCTACGGGGCGCTCGGCTACACCTCCGAAGGGAACACCGAGCGAAACCTCCGGGACGCCCTCGGCATGACGATCTCATCCGGCACGTCGGACCTGCAGCGAACGATCATCTCCGGGAAGCTCGGCATCACCTGGCCGGACACCGATGAAGGCGGGGGCGCGCGTTGAACGACCTCAGCGGCTATCTGCGGCACTGGGCCGGAGAACGGCCGGCGGCGCCGGCGGTCGAGTTCCAGGGCGAGACGCTGACCTACGCCGAGTTGGATCGATCCAGTTCGGCCCTGGCCCGCACGCTGCTCGACAGCGGGGTCGCCTCCGGCGACCGGGTCGGCCTGTGGCTGAGCAAATCGATCGAGTCGGTCATCGCCATCTACGGCGTGCTGAAGGCCGGCGCGGCCTACGTTCCCATCGACCCGAGCTCGCCCTACAAACGGGCCGGCCACATCGTCGCGCACTGCGAACTCGCCTGCGTGATCGCCCAGGACGATCGGGTCGAATGGCTGCGGGACCATTCGTCCTGCCGGATCGTGTCCGTCGGCCCCGCGGCGGACCCGTCCGCCATCGGCTGGGAGCAGGCGCTCGCCGCCGCCCCGGTGCAGGACGAGCGTGCGGCGCCGTCCGACCCGAGCAGCCCGGCCTACGTCCTGCACACCTCGGGATCGAAAGGCGTCCCGAAGGGCGTCGTGCTCTCCCACGGCAACGCCCGCGCCTTCGTGGAATGGGCGGTGGAGGAGTTCGGCCTGGGCCCGTCCGACCGGATCTCCGGCCATGCGCCCCTTCACTTCGACCTGTCCATCCTGGACCTGTTCGCGACATGCCGGGCAGGCGGCTGCCTGGTGCTGGTACCCGAAAGCCAGAGCGGACTCGGCGGCGCCCTCAACAAATTCGTCACCGAGAAGCGCATCACCGTCTGGTATTCGGTCCCCGGCGCGCTGACCCGGATGCTGGCCGCGAAGAACAGCCCGCTGCTGGCCGAGACGTCGCTGCGCGTCGTCCTGTTCGCCGGGGAGCCGTTTCCGATCGCCCAGCTCCGGAGGCTCCACTCGCTCGTTCCCGAAGCGGGCTTCTACAACCTGTACGGGCCGACCGAGACCAACGTGTGCGTGTTCCACCGCGTCCGCCCCTCGGACGTCGCGGAGCAACGCACGCGGCCCGTCCCGATCGGGCGTCCCTGCCCGTACGCGGAGACGTTCGTCGTCGACCGATCGGGCCGCCCGGTGGAACAGGAGCCCGGGCGGTCGGGGGAGCTCTGCGTCGCCGGGGACTCGGTGATGCTCGGCTACTGGCGGGACGACGACCTCACCGCCGCCAGGACGGCGCTGATCCGGCCGGACGGCGCGGAGCCGCTGGAGGCCTACCGGACGGGGGACCTCGTCCGGCTCGACGACGATCTGAACTACGAGTTCTGCGGACGTGAGGACGACATGGTGAAGATACGCGGGCACCGTGTCGAGATCGGTGAGATCGAGGCGGTCCTGGCATCGGCCGGCAATGTCCGCGAGGCCGCCTGCGTCGCGGTCGACGACGGTTCCGGCGAGCGGACCCTGGAAGCGTACGTGGTGCCCGAGGCGCACCCGCTCGACGTCTCCCGGCTGCGCCGGCACTGCCTGGCCGAGATACCGCGCTACATGGTCCCGGAGCGGTTCCATGTCAGCGCCGCGCTACCGGTCACCGCGACCGGGAAGGTCGACCGGAACCGACTGGTCGAGTCGTAGGCGGAGCCGGCGATGAAGGTGCTGACGGAAACCTGGCGGAGTGCGGCCATCGGCCGGGAGAAATCGGTGACCGTCGTGCTGCCGCCGAGCTACTCCTCGACCGGGGAGCCGTTCCCGGTGCTGTACCTGCTGCATGGTTTCGGTGGCAACCGGAACACCTGGCTCCAGTGCGAGGACCTGGTGTCCGTCGTGGACCCCGGCCGGCTGATCCTGGTGTTCCCCGAGTCCGGGCGCTCCTGGTTCATCAACGACGCGAGAGGCAGGCGCTACGAGGACCATCTGGTGGGGGAGGTCGTCGGCCGCGTCGACGAACGGTTCAACACCGCGGCGTGCAGGGAAGGACGCGGAATCGGCGGCTTCTCGATGGGCGGGGCGGCCGCGCTCTACCAGGCGCTGCTGCACGGCGACCTGTTCTCGGTCGTGTGCAGCAGCGCGGGCGCCTTCGAGGCGCCGCTGCGGGAAGGCGACCCCTACCACGGCCTCCGCGGTGACCGCAGGATGGCGATACCGACCACGAGGGACCACGAGCGTGTGTGGGGCCCCGTCGGCAGCGAGACGCGCCGCAAGTACGACCCGTACCGCCTGCTCCGGAACCGGAATCCCGAGTACCCGATCGGAGTCCATCTCGACATCGGCCTGGACGACTACCCCCGGATGATCTCGATGAACCGGAGGATGCGGGACGCGCTTTCGGCGGCCTCCGCGACCCAGCAGTACCGGGAACGGCCCGGCGGGCACGACTGGGAGTTCGTCAACGCCGGCCTCCCCGACCTTTTCGTGTTCGCGCGGAGCCATCTCCTGTCCGCCTGACCCGCGCGCCACCAAGAAGACGATCAGAGGAGTGCTCATGTGCGGCATCACCGGATGGGTCGACTGGACGCGGGACCTGCGGCGGCAGCGTCCCGTCATCGCGGACATGACACGGACGCAGACCCCGCGGGGCCCGGACGACGAGGGGATCTGGCTCTCCCGCCACGCCGGGCTGGGGCACCGCCGGCTCGCCGTGATCGACATCGAGGGCGGCCGGCAGCCGATGCCGCGGACCGGGCACCACGGCGAGCCGGTCGTCATCACCTTCAGCGGTGAGATCTACAACTTCCACGAGCTCCGCGAGCAGCTGCGTTCGGCCGGCTGGTCGTTCGCCACCCGATCGGACACGGAAGTGCTGCTGACGGCCTACCTGGAATGGGGGCCCGACCTCGTCACGCGGCTCAACGGGATGTACGCCTTCGCCATCTGGGACGAGCACCGGCAACAACTCCTCCTGGCCAGGGACCGGCTCGGGATCAAGCCGCTCTACTACGCCGAGCTGGGCGACGGCGTCATCTTCGGATCGGAGCCCAAGGCGCTGCTGGCGCACCCCGGCATGAAGGCCGAAGTGGATCTGGAGGGCCTCGCGGAGCTGATGGTCGTGCCGCGCGCGAGGACGCCCGGCCACGCCGTCTACCGCGGGATGCGGGAACTGAAGCCCGGGTGCATTCTCGTCGCCACCGCCTCCGGATCCCGTGAGACGCGCTACTGGCGGGTGGAGGCCCTGCCGCACACCGAGGACTTCCGCGCGACGACGGCCGCGGTGCGGAACCTGCTCACCGACATCGTCAAACGCCAGGTGGTCGCCGACGTCCCGGTCGGCACGCTGCTGTCCGGCGGAATAGACTCCAGCGCCATCACGGCCCTGGCCGCCCGGGAGTTCGGCGGCGAGCTGACCAGTTACGCGGTGAGCGTCCCGGCGCCCGCCCGGCCGGGAAGCGACATCTGGCGTCCGAGCCCGGACGAGCCGTACGCGGAACTGGTCGCCGAACGGCTCGGCATAGCGCACTCCGTCATCCAGGTCGGCACCGACAGGCTGGTCGGGGACCTCGACCGCGGCCTGCGGGCCCGGGACCTCCCCGGCTGGGGAGACCTCGACACCTCGATGTACCACCTGTTCCACGAGGTCCGGGGGAAATGCACGGTCGCCCTTTCGGGCGAGTCCGCGGACGAGATGTTCGGGGGCTACACCTGGCAGGTCGACGAGCGGTACATAGGGCATTCGTCGTTCCCCTGGATGTACTCGCGGCCCCAGCCGGAGTCCCTGCTCCGCGAGGAGGTGCGGCGCGCGATCCAGCCGGAGGCCTACGAGGCCGACCGCTACCGGGAGGCGCTGGGCGAGGTCCCGCACCTGGCGGGCGAAGGCCCCGCCAGGCGCAGGGAGCGGGAGGTCTTCTACCTCGGCCTGACCCGGTGGCTGGGCGCGCTGCTCGACCGGAAGGACCGGATGAGCATGGCCGTCGGACTGGAGGTCCGGGTCCCCTTCGCCGACCACAGGCTCGCCGAGTACCTGTTCAACGTCCCCGCGGACATGAAGGCGGACGGGGGGACGGAGAAGGCGCTGCTGCGCCGGGCGTGCGCGGACCTCCTGCCGGACGAGATCGTCAAGAGGCCGAAGAGCGCCTACCCGGCCAGCCGCGATCCCGAGTACCTCGGCATGCTGAAGGACCTCGTCATCGAGACGGCCGACGACCCGAACGCGCCCCTCTTCGACCTCATGGACCGGGCGAAGGTCCGGAGGGCGGTCACCACTGAGCTGGACGCGCTGCCCGGCCCGATCACCGCCCGGACGCCCGCGATCGGTCTCACCTATCTGCTCGAACTGAACCGATGGCTCTCAAGGGTCCGCGTCGTGACGTGACGTGACTGGACGTGGCGCGTCGTGGCGGCTCAGGCGTAGCGCTGCCGCAGTTCGGCTTTCCGGGTCTTCCCCGTCGCGGTCTTGGGCAGGCTTTCGAGCACTTCGAGGCGCTGCGGCCAGTACGCCCGGGTCATCCCGGCCTCGTCCAGCGCCCGCTGGAGCTCCTCAAGGCGCACCGGGGAGTCCGCGGCCGCCGGCGCCACCACCGCGCAGATCGTCTCGTCCTCCTGCTCGTCGGGGATGCCGATGACCGCGACGTCGTCCACCTTGGGGTGCCGGCCGATGATCGACTCCAGGTCGGTGACCGGCGCGATGTTCGCGTTGCGGAGGATCATGTCCTTCGCGCGGCCGGTGATCCGGATACCGCCGCGGCCGTCGGGGCGGGCCAGGTCCCCGGTGTTGAACCAGCCGTCCTCATCGAGGTCGGCCGTGTACAGGTCGTCCCGCCGGTAGTAGCCGAGGCACTGCGTGGGCCCGCGGACCCACAGCACGCCCTCGCCGCCGGCCAGGTCCGAGACGGGGTCGATCCGCAGCTGCATGTCCGCGATGGCGCTGCCGTCGCTGTGCGCGGCCCAGTCCTCCGGATCATCGGGGCGGGTGATCGTCACCGGACCGTTCTCGGTCATCCCCCAGAGCGAGTACAACCGGAGCCCGAAGACGCTCGCGGTCTCGGTGATGAAGTACGGCGGTATCGGGGCCGACCCGCTGACCAGCCAGGTGAGCCGGGGGATCGCGCGCGGCGAGGACCGCTGCTCCTGGATCAGGCTCAGCAGGTAGAAGGGCGCGCAGTAGAAGAACGTGACGCCGTGGCGGGCGATGAGGTCGAGGGCGTCGCCGGGGTCCTTGGCGTCCTGGAACACCATGGTGCCGCCCAGCGTCAGCGGCATCAGCATGCCCTGCACCACGCCGGTGTAATGCGTGTACAGCGCGGTGGTGTACATGACGAGCGTCTCGTCGAGACCGAAGGTGGCGGCCTCGCCCCGGACGGCCGCGTACAGCGTGTTCTGGCTGTGCAGCACCCCTTTGGGCTCGCTCGTCGTGCCCGAGGTGAACAGGACGAGATACGGGTCGTCGGGGCCGAGTTCCCGCGCGTCGAGCAGATGGCCGTGCCGGTCCTCCCAGGCGGTCCCGAAGAAGAACGACTCGAACTCGCCGGTGCCCTCCGGGCCCGGGCCGTCGGCGACGAGCACGCGTTCCAGGGACGGCAGCTCGGCGGCGAACTGCGCGCCCAGCTCGCCCAGGCGGTCGCCGTTGTCCTCGGCCATGGTGACGAGGACCTTCGCCTCGGTGACGCGCAGCATGACGTCCAGCTCGCGGCGCCGGTAGGTCTTCATGAGCGGGCAGTACACGACACCGGCCCGGATGCAGCCGAGCGTGAGCGCGGCGAGCTCCCACCTGTCGGTCAGCTGGACGGCGACGACGTCCCCCGGCCGCAGCCCGAGCTCGACCAGGGCGCCGGCGCAGCGGTCGACGGCGGCGGCGAGCTCGGTGAAGTCCAGCCGGTGCGTTCGCCCGCCGGCCTGGCGCCGGGTGACCACCGCCTCCTTGCGCGGCCTGTCGCGCACATGCCGCCGCAGGTCGTCGAGAAAGGTCTCGTTTCGCCACCAGCCGTCGTCGCGGTGGTTCGCATTCGCGGAGGTCATGGTCATGTCTGCTCTCCAGTTCTGCTCCAGTGAGAAGACGCGGTCAAATGGCCGGGGGCCTCGTCGCGAGGACGGCCCATCGTCACCCGGCCACCGATATTCGAGCCGGAGGCGACCGCATTGGTGCGCCCCGATAACTCTCCTGCGATACGGAAACGGTCCAACTCCGACGCTGATCAACATAACGTGTAACCCACCCACCGTCACCACCCCTCGGAGGTCCGTATGCGTTGCGGTGATCTCTTCATTTCCGGCCTCGCGCACCGGCTTCCGGCCGCCGTGGGGGTGGACGCCGCGGTCGGCGACGGCCGGTACGACCCGGCCGACCGGGAGGTCGACGCCTACGTCTCCATCGCCGTCGCCACGGACGAGTCCCCGCCCGAGATGGCCGCCGCCGCGGCGCGCCTGGCGCTCGGCCGGTCCGGGACGGCGCCGTCCGGCGTGGCCCTCCTGCTGCACGCGTCGACGTGGTTCCAGGGGATCGACTACTGGCCGGCCGCCTCCTTCGTGCACCGCGAGGTCCTGGGCGACGCCGGCCGGTTGGCGCCCGCGCTGGACGTCCAGCAGATGTGCGCCGGCGCGGTCGGCGCGATGGAGTTGGCCGCCTCGTACCTGGCCGCGGACGCCACCCGCGGGTCCGCCCTGGTCACGACCGCCGACCGGTTCGCCGATCCCGGTTTCGACCGGTGGCGCGGCGACGTGCGGGGCATCGTGTACGGCGACGGCGCGGCGGCGGTGGTGATCGGGCGGGCGGGATTCGCCCGGCTGCTGGCCGTCTCGACGGTCGTGGACACCGGGCTGGAGGGCATGTACCGCGGCGACGAGCCGTTCGCCGGAACGCCCGGCCGCCGGGTGGACGTGCGCGCCCGCCGTGCGGCGTTCGCCACCGGTTCGCAGCGGCCGGCCGACAGCGTGGCGGACCGGATCGCGTCCGGCCTCGCCGACGCCGTCGGGCGGACGCTGGACGAGGCCGGGCTGAAGCTCGACGACGTCGACCGGGTCGTCTTCCCCAACGTCGGCCTGCACGTGCTGCGGACCCGGTACGCCGAGCCGCTCGGGCTGGACGTCGAGCGGACGGCGTGGGAGTGGGGCCGCCGCACCGGCCACATCGGCGCGGCCGACCAGCTCACCGGGCTGACGCACCTGGTGGAGACCGGGCGCGTGGCGCCGGGGGACCGGGTGCTGCTGGTCGGCATCGGCGCGGGCTTCGCCTGGTCGTGCGCCGCGGTCGAGATCACGGGCAGGCCCGCCTGGACCCCCTGACGTTGTTATGGCACAACGTCACAACAAACGAACCGATCGTGCTCCCATCTTGATGGTTCCAATTTCCGCAAGATCATGTTCTTATGTTCGAGGTCGACACGCGCCGGTCCCCCGGGGGGTTGTGGTCGTCTTGAAGGTGCTTTACATCACCGGTTGGTGCCGTAGTGGCAGCACAATGCTGGGCAATGTCCTCGCCGAGGTGCCGGGTGTCGTGCATGTGGGCGAGTTGCGCTTCCTCTGGCGCAACGGGGTGCTCGGTACCGGCAGTAACCGGCGGTGCGGCTGCGGTTCGAACCACCGCGAGTGCCCGTTCTGGTCCGAGGTGCTGGAGGAGGTCCGGCCGGCGGGGCGCTCGCTCGAACGCCATGCGGCCCAGGTCGTGGCCTGGCAGGAGGAGTACCGCACCCGGCACACCTGGCGGGTGCTGCAGGCCCCTCCGCGCAACGGGTGGCCGTCGACGCTCGCGGCCGCCTACCGCGCGATCGCGCGGGTCTCCGGCGCACGGGTCGTCGTCGACAGTTCCAAGTACGCCTCCGACGCCGCGGTGCTTTCCACACTGCCGGAGATCGAGGGCCGCTACGTCCACCTGATCCGGGATCCGCGCGCGGTCGCCTGCTCGTGGGCGCGTCCCAAGGCCTACACCGGGCACCGCTCGGTGCTGAACAGCACGCTGCACTGGACGGGCTTCAACCTCGCCGCCGAGGCGGTCGGCCGCGCGCACCGGGCGGATTCGCTGCACATGCGGTACGAGGACCTCGTCGGCAGCCCGCGCGCCGCCGTGGGGGCCGTCCTGGCGCTGCTCGGGCACGGCGGGCAGAACCCCGTCGCCGCCGACGGCACCGTCGAACTCGGCGGCAACCACACGGTCACCGGCAACCCGAACCGCTTCGCCCGCGGCCGGACCGCCATCGAGGAGGACCGCCGGTGGCACACCGCGCTGCCGCGCCCGCAGCGTTCGGCGGCCACGCTCCTCTCGCTTCCGCTCCTGAACCGGTACGGCTACCCGAAGGAGACGACTTGGACTTGGGACTGAACGGAAAGGTGGCCCTGGTCGCGGGCGGCTCCGCGGGCATCGGCCTCGCGATCGCCCGCGACCTGGTCAGGGAGGGCGCCACGGTGTCGATCGCGGGCCGCGACCCCGGCCGGCTGGCCAAGGCCCGCGACGAGATCCGGGCGGAGCTGGGCGCCGAGGTCGGCACCCGCGCGCTGGACGTACGCGACACCGAGGCGATCCGCGCCTGGGTCGACGACACCGCCGCCGAGCACGGCGCGGTGCACATCGCCGTCGCCAACGCGGGCGGACCGCCGGCCGGGCCGACCGGCGCGTTCGGCCCGGACGACTACCGCGACGCGGTCGAACTCGGCATGATCGCCCACATCGCCTTCGTGCAGGCCGCGCTGCCGCATCTGCGCCGGGCCGGCTGGGGACGCGTCCTGCTGGTCACCAGCGAGACGGTCCGCGAGATCATCCCCAAGTTCGCGCTCTCCGGCATCGTGCGGCCGGGACTGACCGGCTACGCCAAGACGCTCGTGCACGAGCTCGGTCCCGGGGACATCACCGTCAACGTGCTCGCCCCCGGGTACACCGCGACGGACGCCCTGCTCTCCGGCCTCACCGGCGACGCCGAGGCGGAGACCGCCCGCGTCGCCGCGGAGGCCGGCATCCCGCTCGGCCGGGTGGCGAGGCCCGAGGAGGTCGCGGCCGCGGGAACGTTCCTGCTGAGCGCCCGCGCGAGCTTCGTCACCGGCACCGTCCAGGTCGTCGACGGCGGCCGCTCCCTGGGGATGTGACCCGATGTCCGACGTGCGCATGATGCTGGACGACCCCGAGCTGACGCGGCGCAGCCCGGGGGAGGAGTTCGCCCTCGCCCACGCCCGGCACGGACCGGAGGCGGCGGTCGAGCTGCGGGCCTCCATCAGCGACCTGTTCCCGCCGGCGAAGCGCCGCCCCCGGCTGACCGTCCGGCACCTGCTCCGCAAGGCCGTCGTGGACGCCGACGAGGTCACCGTCTTCGCCGAGCGCGCCGAGAACACCAGGCCGGACGACGCGGCCCCCGAGTGGGAGTTCGCGGTGGGCGCCGAGACCGTCCGGACGCAGCCGATCGAGGCCGCAGTCCCCGTGCCGAAGGAGATCCTCGCCGACCCGGCGGCGCTGGCCGCGTTCGTGGACTACCGGCTGCTCGTGCGGCTCGGCACGGCGGAGAACGACGTGCTGCTCAACGGGACCGGCCCGATCCGCGGCCTGCTGGCCACCCCGGGCCTGCGGCGCCGTCCGCCGGACGCGGGGGACGGCGGGTCGGCCGCCCGCGCGCTGCTGGCGACGGCGGCGCTGTGCGAGTGGTACGGCGGGTCCGCCGACGGGATCGTCATGCACCCGGACGACTGGTGGCCGCTGGTCGGCGACGGCGCGTTCCTGGAGCGGCTCGCCGTCCAGGGCGTCAGGGTCAGCCGCACCCGCATGGTGCCGGCGGGGACGGCCCTGGTCGGCGACTTCACCGCCGCCGCGACGCTGCTCGACCGCCGCTCGTCGGTGATCCGGCTGGACGGCGACGCGCTGGTCGCGGAGATCCGCGAGGGCCTCGCCGTCCACCTGCCGGGCCATTTCGTGCTCACCGAGCTTCCCGGCCGGGCCTGATGGACGGGCCGGCACCGGTGGACCTGGCGGCGGCGGCCCACCGGATCCGCGAGCACATCGTGCGGATGTGCGGCGGGCCGGAGGGCGGCCATCTCGGCGGATCGATGTCGCTGGTGGAGATCCTCACCGTCCTCTACTTCGAGGTGATGCGGGTCGACCCGCTCCGGCCCGCCGCGCCGGAGCGGGACATCCTCCTCCTCAGCAAGGGCCACGGCGCCGTCTGCCTGTACTCCGTGCTGGCCGAGCGCGGCTTCTTCCCGGTCGCGGAACTGGCGGAGTACGCCCGCCCGGGCAGCAGGCTGATGGGGCACCCGGTCCGCGCGGTGCCCGGGGTGGAGATGCCCACCGGATCCCTCGGGCACGGGCTCGCGCTCGCCAACGGGTTCGCCCTCGCCGACCGGGGCCGCCGCTGCTTCGCCGTCCTCGGCGACGGCGAGCTGCAGGAGGGGGCGGTCTGGGAGGCGGCCATGGCCTCCGCCGCACTCGGGCTGGCCAACCTGACGGTCGTCGTCGACCGCAACGGCCTGCAGATCACCGGCCCCACCGAGGACGCGATCGGGCTGGAGCCGCTGGCGGACCGCTGGCGGAGCTTCGGCTGGACGGTGCGGGAGGCGGCGGGCCACGACTTCGACGCGCTGCGCACCGCGCTGGCCCGCGACGGGGCAGCGGGCCCGGTCGCGGTCATCGCGCACACCGTCAAGGGCCGCGGGCTCCCGTCGCTGGAGGCCAAGACCCGCAGCCACTACGCGAAGCTGAGCGGCCGCCAGGCCGAGCGCTCCCTGGCCGTGCTGCGCGCCCGGCGCAAGAGGGCGGCCTCATGACCGGCGACGGCACGGACGCACCCGGCGGCACGCGCGGCGGCCGGGACGACGAGGGCCCGGCTCGGCCGCGGTCCGCACGGGAGTCCTACCGCGATGTGCTGCCCGCGCTGATGCGCGCCGACGACCGGCTCTACTGCCTCGACAGCGACACCGGGCTGTTCGACCGGGACGCCTTCGCGGCCGTCCCCGGCCGGTACCTCAACCTCGGCATCGCCGAGCACAACCTGATGGGCACGGCCGCGGGCCTCGCCGCGAGCGGGGCGATGCCGTTCGTCACCACGATGGCCACCTTCGCCACCACCCGCGCGCTGGAGGTCATCAAGATCGACATCGCGTACAACGCGCTGCCCGTCCGCATCGTGGCCACCCACGGCGGGCTGGCCGCGGGGCACCTGGGCCCCACCCACCACGCGCTCGAAGACCTGGGGATCATGCGGATGCTGCCGGGCTTCACGGTGGTCGTCCCGGGGGACGCGCGGCAGGCGGAGGAGGCGGTCCGGCAGAGCCTGGCGCTGCCCGGGCCCGTCTACATCCGGCTCGGCCGCACGGCGACGCCGGACCTGGACGGCGGCACGGCCGGGGCCTTCGAGATCGGCCGGGCCCAGTGGCTGCGGCCCCCCGGAGACGTGGCGATCATCGCCTGCGGGCCGCACCCGGTGCTGGCCGCGCTGCGCGCGGCGGACCTGCTGGAGGCGCACGGCGTGCGGGCGGCCGTGCTCAACCTGCACACGCCGCACCCCCTCGACACGGCGGCGGTCGTGGCGGCGGCCGCGGGCGCCCTGGGCGTCGTCACGGTTGAGGAGCACTGGCGTTCCGGCGGTCTCGGCGGCGCCGTGGCCGAGACGCTGGCCGAGCACGCGCCGACCCGGGTGGCGAGGGTCGGCATGCCCGCCACCTTCGCCGAGCGGGCGGGGGACCAGGAGCACCTGCTCGCCCGGTACGGCATCACGGCCGAAGCGGCCGTCACCGCGGCGCTGAAACTGATCGGCGGAACTCATGGAGGTGGCACGGATGACGCTGACCTGTCCCGAGTGTGAGGGCCCGGTGCTGCTCACCGAACCGGTCCGGCTGAGCGAGGTCGCCCAGTGCGCCGACTGCTCCAGCGAACTCGAGGTGGTGGGGCTGGACCCGGTGACCCTCGATCTCGCTCCCGAGATCGAGGAGGACTGGGGAGAGTGAGGCCGGTGGCCGTGCTGGCCTCCCGGGTCCGGTACGAGGAGAAGCGCATCTTCGCCGCCCTGGAGCGCCGCGGGGTCGCGTTCACGCACGTCGACACCCGCCGGTTCGGCGCCGAACTGGAAGGCGCGCCGGACGGCCCGCCCGAGTACGCGGCGGCATTGAACCGGGAGATCTCCCACAGCCGCGCTCTGTACGCGTCGCTCCTGCTGGAGGCCCGCGGTGTCGCGACGGTCAACACGTCCGAGGCGATCGCGGTCTGCGGCGACAAGGTGCGGACCTCGCTGCTGCTGCGCCGCGCCGGGATCCCCACCCCCCGCACCGCGGTCGCGCTCTCCCCGGAGGAGGGCGCGGACGCCGCCGAACGGCTGGGCTTCCCGGTCGTGATCAAGCCGCTGACGGGCTCCTGGGGACGGCTGGTGGCGGCCGTCCACGACCGGGCGCAGGCCGAGACCGTGCTGGAGCACCGGGCCGCGCTGCCCTCCCCGCAGCAGCACATCATCTACCTGCAGGAGTTCGTCGACAAGCCGGGCCGCGACGTCCGGGTGATCGTCGCCGGGGACGAGGTGGTCGGCGCGACGTACCGCTACTCCGACGGCTGGCGGACCAACGCCGCCCGGGGCGCGCGCTCCGCGCCCTGTCCGCCCACCCCCGAACTGACCGAGCCCGCCCGGGCGGCCGCGCGGGCGGTGGGCGGCGGGGTGCTGGGCGTCGATCTGGTCGAGGGACCGGCCGGGCCGCTCGTCCTGGAGGTCAACCACGCCGTCGAGTTCCAGGGATTCCAGCAGGCGCACGGCGACGCCGTCGACGTGGCGGACGCGATCGTCTCGCACGTGCTGGACGCCGCCTCCGGTGCGCGGAGCAGGGAGGCGGTGTGATCCGGGTCAGCATCATGGGGGCCGCCGGGTACCTGGGCGGCGAGCTGCTGAGACTGCTGCTGGGACATCCCGGAACGTCGATCGCGCAGGCCGTCTCCACCCGCTTTCCGGGACGCCGCGTCGACTCCGTCCACCCCAACCTGCGCGGCCAGACCGACCTGGTGTTCACCGCGCCGGACGACCTGGAGCGCTGCGACGTCCTGCTGACGGCCACGCCGCACCGGGCCACGATGAAACTCCTGCCGGAGGTGCGGGACCGGGCGGAAACGGTGATCGACCTCTCGGGCGACTTCCGGTCACCCGACCCCGAGGTCTACGAGCGGTACTACGGCGTTCCGCACGCCGCCCCCGAACTGCTCGGCGAGTTCGTGCCCGGCATCCCCGAGCTGTTCCGCGCCGAGCTGGCGGGGGCCGGCCTCATCAGCGTGCCGGGGTGCGCGGCGACCGCGGCGATCCTCGCCCTGCGTCCGCTGTCCGGGCTGATCGGACCGGACGTGCAGATCGACGCGCGCACGGGTTCGAGCGGCGCGGGCGCCCGGGCCGGGGACACCAACCTGCACGCCGAGCGCAGTGGCGCGATGCGGGTGTTCGCCCCGGTACGGCACCGGCATGAGGCCGAGGTCGCCCGGCTGACCGGGCTGAACGCGCGGATGACCGCCACGGGCGTCGAGGCCGTGCGCGGGGTCCAGGTCGTCTGCCACGCGACCGGGACGTCCGACGAGAGGACGCTGCGCCGCGCCTACCGCGACCATTACGGGACCGAGCCGTTCGTCCGGATCGTCGCCCACCGGACGGGTGCGCACCGGCTGCCCGATCCCAAACTGCTGTCCGGATCGAACTACTGCGACGTCGGCTTCGCGGTGGACGGCGACCGGATCACCGCGATCGCCGCGCTGGACAACCTCGTGAAAGGCGGGGCGGGCGCCGCGGTGCAGTGCCTCAACATCCGCGCGGGCGAGCCCGAGACCCTCGGCCTGGGGTTCCCCGGCCTGCACCCGGTCTGATGGGCGTCACCGTGGTGAAGTGCGGCGGCGCGGTGCCCGCCGAGCCGGTGTGCGCGGACCTGGCGGGCCTCGCGGGCCGGGTGGTCCTCGTCCACGGCGGCGCGGTGGAGGTCGACCGGCTGGCCGGGGACCTCGGGGTACGCGCCCGCACCCTCGTGTCGCCCAGCGGCGTGACCAGCCGGCACACCGACCCGGCCATGCTCGACGTCGTCACGCTCGCCCTCGCGGGACGGGTCAAGCCGCGGCTGCTGCGCGCCCTGGCCGCGGCGGACGTCCCGGCGGTGGGGCTGACCGGGCTCGACGGCGGGCTGCTGCGGGCGCGGCGCAAGACCGCGCAGCGCACCGTGCGGGACGGCCGCACCGTCATCGTCCGCGACGATCACAGCGGGCGCCTCACCGGCGTGCGGCCCCGGCCGCTGCGCGTGCTGCTCGACGCCGGGTTCGTCCCGGTGGTGTCGCCGCCCGCGCTCGGCGAGGACGGCACGCCGGTGAACGTGGACGCCGACCGGGTCGCGGCGGCGGTCGCGGCCGCGCTCGGCGCCGAGCGGCTGGTCCTGCTGACCACGGCCCCCGGGGTGCTGCGCGACGCGGCCGACGAGGGCACCGTGCTGGACCGCTGCGCGCTGGACCCCGCCGGCCCGGTGCCGTACGCGGCGACCGGCGGCATGCACCGAAAGCTCATCGCCTCCCGCGAGGCCCTGCTCGCCGGCGTCCCCCGGGTCTCGGTCGCCGACGGCCGGGTGCCCCGGCCCGTCACCGCGGCCCTGGACGGCGCCGGCACGACACTGGAGATCACATGAGCACCTCGGTCGACCTGCTGCACGCGATGCTGGACATCCCCTCGCCGTCCGGCCGCGAGGACGAACTGGCACGCTTCCTCGAGAAGACGATGAGCTACCTCGGCATGACCGTCCACCGCGACGAGGTCGGCAACGTGATCGGCGACATCGGCACCGGGAGGGGGCCGGTGGTGATGCTGCTCAGCCACCTCGACACCGTCGACCGGCCGCTGCCGGCGCGGCGCGACGGCGACCGGCTGGTGGGCCGGGGCGCCGCGGACGCCAAGGGACCGCTCGCGGCGATGATCAGCGCGGCGGTGGCCAGGCCCGGCTTCCCCGGGACGATCCGGGTCGCCGGGGCGGTCGAGGAGGAACGGCTCTCGCGCGGCGGCGAGCACCTGGCGCGCACCGTCCCGCCGCCCGACGCCCTGCTCGTCGGCGAGCCGAGCGGCTGGTCGCGGGTGGTGCTCGGCTACAAGGGCAAGATCGACATCGAGTACCGGGTGACGCGCCCCGCGACGCACTCCACCAACCCCGTGGCCAAGGCCGGCGAGGTCGCGACGGGGTTCTGGCACGACCTGCTGGACGCCCTCGGCCCCGAACGCGATCACGCGGCGTTCGGGCTCCCCGCCGCGACCATGCGCGGTTTCCGCGGCGACCTCACCGAGGCGCTGCTCGACGTAGACTGCCGCGTCCCGCCCGGGTTCGACGCCGAGGCCCTGGCCGCGCGGCTGCGCGCTCGCGCGAACGGGGGAGAGGTCACCATCGTCCGGCACATTCCCGCCGTGCGGCGCGATCGCTCGGACCCGGTGGTCAGAGCGGTCACAGCGGCCATCCGGCAGCACGGCGGCAGGCCCCGCCCCACACTCAAGACGGGCACGTCGGACATGAACACCGTGGCGCCCCACTGGAACGTGCCCATGGCGACCTACGGCCCCGGCGACAGCACCCTGGACCACGCCGACGACGAGCACATCGAGATCGGCGAGTACCTGAAGGGCGTGGACGTACTGACGGCGACCCTCGACGAACTGGCCACCGCACTATAAGGACGACTCCTCGGCCACCAGGGTGCGGCGTGACATCGAAGAACGGTCACCTCGGTGGAGCGGACCAAACGGCTACCGGACTCTGTCGCGCCGCGGCTAAGCTAGGCACCACAGTATTTGATCTTGAGTGGAGGTCGTTCGTGCCTGAGGATGGTCCATTCCTGGAGATCGATCCCACTCGGCCGAGCGTCGCCCGCATGTACGACTACTACCTGCATGGGAAGGACAACTTCCAGGTCGACCGCGACGCCGCCGACCGGGTCGCGCAGGCGATGCCGGAGATCGGCGAACTCGCCCTGGAGAACCGCTCCTTCCTGCGCCGCTCCGTGCGGTACATGGCGCGCCGGGGAATCCGCCAGTTCCTCGACATCGGCTCCGGGCTGCCGACCGTCGGCAACACGCACGAGATAGCCCAGGAGATCGTCCCGGACGCCCGCGTCGTCTACGTGGACAGCGATCCGGTGGTCCTGGCGCACGGGCGCGCATTGCTCGCGACCAACGAGTTCACCACCGTCGCCCAGGCCGACATGCACCGTCCCGCCGAGGTCCTCGGTCACGCCGAGAGGACCGGACTGATCGACTTCGCCGCCCCGGTCGGCGTGCTGATGATCGCGATGACCCACTTCCTCACCCTGGACGAGAGGGAGGGCGTCATGGCGCCCTTGCGCGGCGCACTGGCGCCGGGCAGTCACCTCGCCGCGACGCACGTGACGACGGAAGGGCACGCCGCGGCGGCCGTCGAGCAGATCGAGGCCGCCTACGCCGCCACCCCGACGCCCATCTACTTCCGCAGCAAGACAGATATCGCGCCATTCTTCGACGGCTTCACCCTCGTCGACCCCGGCCTGGTCACCATTGACGGATGGAACCCCGAGGACGACGACGCGGACAAGCCGGTCAAGGACGTCGGCAAATGGCTCTACGGCGGCGTCGGCCGCATAATCTGACCCCGCGGTAAGCGGGCTCCCGGTGCCGAGCCTCCCGGCCGCCTCCCAGCACATGGGGGGAGGCAGACCCTCACGGCCGTGAGCGCCGGTCAGGGTTGGAAGGGGGTGGCGAAGAGGGCGGCGAGG